>NZ_JAVREL010000005.1:0-398761 GCF_031845365.1 Streptomyces litchfieldiae | reverse complement strand
GATGGGGTAAGGCTCCCTGGAGACGACGGGGTTGATAGGCCGGAGATGGAAGCCCAGTGATGGGTGGAGTTGACCGGTACTAATAGGCCGAGGGCTTGTCCTCAGATGCTCGCGTCCACTGTGAATTCTCGGCCGGCGGCCGGTGCCCTCGTAGGGTTCCGGTGGTCATGGCGGAGGGGAAACGCCCGGTTACATTCCGAACCCGGAAGCTAAGCCCTCCAGCGCCGATGGTACTGCATGGGGGACCGTGTGGGAGAGTAGGACACCGCCGGACAATTCTTTGATAAGTGGGCCCTGTTGGAGCTTTTGTTCCAACAGGGCCCACTCGCGTTCCGCTACCGTGTGCCCCATGAGCGGTGAGGCACGGCTTATGTGGGACGAAAGCGTCACGCGATACAACTTCGGACCCGGCCACCCCATGGACCCGGTACGGCTGACCCTGACCATGCGACTGATCGAGGCGTTCGGCCTCGACAAGCACATCGACATCGTCGCCGCCCCCGCGGCCGGCGACTCCACCCTCGGCCTGGTGCACCGCGTCGACTACATCGCCGCCGTCCGGCACGCGTCCGACAGCCCCTGGGCCGCCGACCAGCGGTTCGGCCTCGGCACCCCGGACACCCCCGCGTTCGAGGACATGCACGACGTGTCGGCGCTGATCGCCGGCCAGTCCGTCGCCGGTGCCGACGACATCTGGCGCGGCACCGCCCACCACGCCGTCAACTTCGCGGGCGGCCTGCACCACGCCATGGCCGGCGCGGCCTCCGGGTTCTGCGTCTACAACGACGCGTCCCTCGGCATCGCCCGGCTGCTGGAGCTCGGCGCCGAACGCGTGGTGTACATCGACACCGACGTCCACCACGGCGACGGCGTGCAGGACTCCTTCTGGGACGACCCCCGCGTGCTCACCATCTCGCTCCACGAGCACCCCCGCACCCTCTTCCCCGGCACCGGGCGCCCCGAGGAGGCCGGCGGCGAGCAGGCGCCCGGCAGCGCCGTGAACATCGCCCTCCCCGCCGGGACTTCGGACGCGGAGTGGCTCCGCGCGCTGCACGCCGTCGTGCCCGAGCTGCTGGCCGAGTTCCGCCCCCAGGCGCTGGTGAGTCAGCACGGCGCCGACACCCACTTCGAGGACCCCCTCGCCCATCTCACTCTCAGCCTGGACGCCCAGCGCGTCGCCGCCGAGTCCTGTCACACCTGGGCGCACGAGCACGCCAACGGGCGCTGGCTCGCGCTGGGCGGCGGCGGATACGCCGTTGTGGACGTGGTGCCGCGCATCTGGACACACCTCGTCGCGCTCGCCGCGCACGCCCCCATCGACCCCGAGACCGAGACCCCGGAGACCTGGCGGGAGATCGTCTACGCCCTCACCCGGCAGCAGGGACCGCCGCGCATGACCGACGGCCGTGCCCCGCGCTGGCGGGACTGGCACGCCGGCTACGACCCCGCCAACGCCGTCGACCAGGCCATCCGTGCCACCCGCGAGGCGGTCTACCCGTCGCACGGGCTGCTGGCCTGACCGTTGCCCGCGGCCTCGCACAGGCGCGCGGCGGGTGGCCGGCGGCCGTTCACCCAGCGCCGGACGAGGTGACGGGTCACCATGAACCCTGTGCCCGGCCTCGCTTCCCCTCCCGGGCACACTCCCTCGGGGACCGCTCGCCGCCTACGACACTTTCACCGGTGCTCGTCGGCGGCCGGCCGTCCCCGACTCCCCCAGCCGCAGGGGGGATCTGTCGACAAAGCGACCCGATTCGGCCTACGCATCGGGCATTATCCGTTTCCCGGGGCGGCCGTGCGGAACGAGGGCGGCCACTCGTTCTTCACGATTCGGATCGGCCGTCCACACACGTTCACCCGGCCCTGCACGCTCCGGACTTGACCAACCTTTGGGTCAACGACGCGCGGGACGGCGGGCGTTCCCGAGCGGCGGCGGCCGGGATCGCGGCGCAGGTCAGCCGGGTGCGGCCGGTGTCCCGCGGCGTGGCGCGGATGATTTCGGCGGGGTTCGCCGGGCCGCCCGGGGGCAGAGTTTCCGCGGTGCCGCCGAACGCTGACACGGTGCGAGCCGGGCGCTACCGACCGCTCAGGCGCTATGTGCTCAAACAGGCTTCTTCGTCACGTTAACAGCAGGCTCGTTGTAAAAGGCCGGTTGAGGCACCTCTTCCCCACTCGCATCACCCGCCCCTAATCTGGGGAGGAGCGCACATGCGAGAGGGAGTCACCGGAGGGGAAGCCGGTGTCCGACATGTGCGGAAGGTCAGGTGTGACATGGCTGCTGAAAGGCTTCTGAGCGAGGCCAAGTTCCTGACCGTGGCGGAGGTCGCCGCGGTGATGCGAGTCTCCAAGATGACTGTGTACCGCCTGGTGCACGCCGGTCATCTGCCCGCTATCCGAGTGGGAAGGTCCTTCCGGGTTCCCGAGCAGGCCGTCCATGAGTACCTCCGGGAGTCGTTCGTGGGCGTGGAAAGCGCGTAACGACCGGGAGAGCCCATTGATCCCCCCTCGATTAACCCGTATCACCCGGTGACGGGTAGGCTGACCCGCATGTAGGTCGTGTGGGCTCGGACGCCCCGCACCGAGTAAGCGAAGTGAGCGAGGGTAGTCGTGGGCTCTGTGATCAAGAAGCGGCGCAAGCGGATGGCGAAGAAGAAGCACCGCAAGTTGCTGAAGCGCACGCGCGTCCAGCGCCGCAACAAGAAGTGAGCGAGCGCCGCTGATCGGCCCTCCCGTCCGGTACGTCGACGGGAGGGCCTACGCATGGGCAGGGGAGGCTCGTGGGCAAGACCGTGCTGGTGACCGGCGCCGCCCGGCAGCTCAGCGGGCGTTTCGTGCGGCACATCCAGCGGGACCGGGACGTGTCGCGCGTGATTGGCGTGGACCGTCGGCCGCCCGCGCATCCGCTGGGCGGCGCGGAGTTCATCCGGGCGGACATCCGGCAGCCGTCGATCGTGACGGTGCTCGCCGAGCACGCCGTCGACACGGTGGTGCACCTGGATGTGCACGGCACGCCGGGCCCCGCCGGCGGCGGCCGGTCCGCCGTGAAAGAGGTGAACGTCCTCGGCACGCTGCAACTGCTGGGCGCCTGCCAGAAGGTGCCCGGGCTGAGCCGCGTCGTCATCAAGTCGAGCACCCAGATCTATGGCACGGCGGGGCGCGATCCCGCCGTCTTCAGCGAGACGACGATGCTGCGCGCGCCCGCCGGCGGCGGCTTCCCGCGGGACGTCGTCGAGATCGAGGGCTATGTGCGCGGCTTCGCGCGGCGCTGCCCCGATGTGCGGGTGACGGTGCTGCGGTTCGCCCATGTGCTGGGCCCGGCGGCGGACTCGCGGCTGGCGGCCTACTTCCGGCTGCCCGTGCTGCCCACCGTCCTCGGGTATGACCCGCGGTTGCAGTTCGTCCACGAGGACGACGTGCTGGAGGTGCTGACCCGCGCGGTCGCCGATCCCGAGCTGCCGGGTGCGCTCGGCGGCGGCACGTTCAACGTCGCGGGTGACGGCGTGCTCCTGCTGTCCCAGGCCGCGCGGCGCATCGGGCGGCCCACGATGCCCGTCGTGCGCTCGTTCGCCCCCTGGCTGGGTTCGGCGCTGGGGGCGCTGGGTGTGGACGGGGTGTCGGCCGAGCAGCTACGGTCCCTGGTTCACGGCCGGGTGGTGCGTACCAGCAGGCTGCGGGAGGCCATGGGCGGTCCGCTGGCCTATACGACGCCGGAGACGTTCGCGGATTTCGCGGCCGTGCACGGGCCGGGGCTGCTGCCGCCGGAGGCCGTGACCCGGGCCGTCGACCGGATCGAGGAGGTGCTGCGGCATGGCTGACGCCAAGGTCATCCCGATCGGGGAGGGCGGGCGGCGGGGCCGGGCGCGCGAGGAGGCCCCGGCGGATCCGGCGCCCGAGCGGGAGGCGCCGGCCGAGGCGGCAGGCGGCGGCCTGGACCAGGCGCTGGCGCGCGGTTTCGCGTTCCTGCGGCGGCGGCTCACGGGGGCGTACGAGATAGACGACTTCGGCTATGACCAGGACCTCACCGACGAGGTCCTGATGACGTTGCTGCGGCCGATGTTCGACAAGTACTTCCGCATCGAGGTGCGCGGCATGGAGAACGTGCCGGACGAGGGCGGCGCGCTGATCGTCTCCAACCACTCGGGCACGCTGCCCTGGGACGGCCTGATGCTCCAGGTCGCCGTGCGCGACCGGCATCCGGCCGACCGTCATTTGCGGCTGCTCGCCGCAGATCTCGTGTTCCAGTTGCCGTTGATCAACGAGCTGGCGCGCAAGGCGGGCCACACGCTGGCGTGCGCGGAGGACGCCCAGGAGCTGCTGGAGCGCGGCGAGCTGGTCGGGGTGATGCCGGAGGGGTTCAAGGGGATAGGGAAGCCGTTCAGCGAGCGGTACAAGCTGCAGCGGTTCGGCCGGGGTGGCTTTGTGGCCACGGCGCTGCGGGCGCGGGTGCCGATCGTGCCGTGCTCGATCGTGGGCGCGGAGGAGATCTACCCGATGGTGGGGAACTCCCGGGTGCTGGCCCGGGTGCTGAACTTGCCCTATTTCCCGCTGACTCCGACGTTCCCCTGGCTGGGGCCGCTGGGTGCCGTGCCGTTGCCGACGAAGTGGACGATTCAGCTCGGGGAGCCGATCGAGACGCGGGACCAGCCGCCGGAGGCGGCGGAGGATCCCATGCTGATGTTCCAGTTGACGGATCAGGTGCGCGAGACGATTCAGCACACGCTGTACAAGCTGCTGGTGGCCCGGAGGTCGGTGTTCTTCTAGCGGTGCTCCTGGCGCGGGCCGGAAGAACACCGACCGGCCGCGAGAGGGTCTGCCTGGAGTTCCCGCCCGGGCCCACGACTCCCCCAGCTACCGCTGGGAGGTGCCCCCAGCCGAATCGCGCGAATACGTCCCCCAGACTCCGTCTGGGAGGTGCCCCCATTCGTATGAGCTGCGATCCGGCGCCTTGCTGGGGGTACCTCCCAGGCCCCCAAGGGCCTGGGGGAGCCAAGGGCTGATCCGACCGGGAACTCCAGACAGGCCCTACCGCTCCTTCTCGACGTCCAGACCGAGGCTGGGCAGCAGGTCCTCGACCAGCGGCGGGACGGTGATGTCCGCGTCGGGGAGCGTGCGGTCCGGCTCGCCGGACCGCGTGGTGTCGCGGCTCTCGGCGCCGGTGCCGTTCTCGGGTGTGGACGGCTCCAGCAGGCCCGCGCCTTCCAGCAGTCCGTGGCTCTCCTCGGCGGACTCCGCGGGGGAGGCGGTCTCGCTGCGCGCGTCGTCGCGGTCGCCGGTGGAGCGGGAGTCGGGTGTGGTGGCGGGCCGGGAGTGCTCGGGGTGCGTCGGGGGCTGGTCGGGAGCGCGGTCGGAGGCGCCGGCCGAGGAGACGTTCGCCGGCTCCTCGGGGAGCAGGGATGCCAGGGGTGCGATGTCCTCGTCCATGGCCTGGAAGACGTCGGTGACGTCCGTGCTCACGTCGTGGAGCTGGACGGGGAGCCGGTCGCGGACCTGTGCCCAGGTGTCGCGGTGGCCGTCGGAGAAGGCGGAGAGGGAGCGGATGGGGTCGATGGAGCCGTTGGACTGGTACGCCTGGGAGAGCAGACGGTGTCCCTCGGCGGCGTCGTCCCGCATGCTGGTGAGGGCGCGGCGGATGGCGTCGAGCTCCTCGTGGTCGAGCTCGCCGGAGCGGCCGCGCTCCAGGAGGCGGCGGGCCTCGTTCAACCGGGTGGAGGCGTGGTCGAGATAGACCCGGCCCCGGTCGGCGTCGCCGCTGGTGAAGTCGAGGTGAAGATCCTCCATTCCGCGCTTGAGGCCGTAGAGCGTGTCCCCGGGCAGCGCGTCGCTGCTGGCCGCGGCGACGCCGCCGAAGCCGGCCGCCGCGACGCCCATGGTCAGGCCGCCGGCCGCGAGCCCCTTGGACAGCCGGGTCCTGGGCCACAGCCTGCCGCGCCGGAAGCCGGGCGGGGCGCGGTGGGCCCCGCCGATGCCCGGCGCCCGGCGCTGCCCCGGCACGCGGTCGCCCCGGCGGGCGGCCTTGGCCGGGTCGCCCGGGGCGTCGAACGCCGCTTCCATGGCGGCGACGAGCCGCGCTCGCTGCGCCGTTCTGGTCTCGGCCTCCAGCTCAGGGCGGGGCAGGGCCGTCAGCCTGTCCACCACCGACAGCAGCGCTGCCTGTTCGCCCCCGTCCACCGGTGGCTCCCCCGCTGTCTCCCCGTCGCCGAGCCGCGGCTGGTCGAGCCGCGACTCATTGAGGAGATGGGCGAAGGCGTTGGCCCTTCGGTTCGCCGACACGGATCCGATCACGGGCGGCACCTCCTCTCGTCACACGAACGACTCCCCACCGCGGACACGTCCGGTATGGACGGATCCTGGCCGGGGGGAGCCTGCGCAGTGCTTTTCCAATTGGCGACAACGAGCGGACGGGCACTCGGGTTACGGCTGGCAGATTATGTGACTGATTGGCGGAGGATAATCACGTTCCGTGGTTTTATCGGGCGTCGTCGGGCAGAAGTCGGGCGAGTGTGCGGACCGCGCGGTACTGGAGTGTCTTGATCGCGCCCTCGTTCTTGCCCATGACGCGGGCGGTCTCCGCGACGGACAGCCCCTGGAGGAATCGCAGCGTGACGCACTCCTGCTGCTGGGGGTTGAGCTTGCGGACGGCGTCGAGGAGGGCGGAGTTGGCCAGGGATTCGAGAACGGACTCCTCCGGGCTGCGCTCGACCTCGTTGGCGTCGAGCATCTCGCCGGTGGTGACCTCCAGGCGGAAACGGCTGGACTTGAAGTGGTCGGCCACCAGATTCCGGGCGATGGTGACCAGCCACGCCCCGAAGTCGCGGCCCTGCCAGGTGAAGGTGCCGATGCGCCGCAGGGCGCGCAGGAACGTCTCGCTGGTGAGGTCCTCGGCCGTGGCCCGGCCGCCGACGCGGTAGTAGATGTAGCGGTAGACGGTGTCGGAGTAGTGGTCGTACAGGCAGCCGAACGCCTCCGCCTCGCCGCTCTGGGCCCGTTCGACGAGGTCCATCATCCGGCGGCTGTCGCTGGGGACGGCGGAGCGGGCCGCGGAGGCGCCGGCGGCGCCCGCGCGGGCTCGTCTGCCCATGGTGGCGGAGCCGGCGGTGCCGTCGGCCACGGTGTGGGCGGCGGGGCCTGCGGGGACAGGTGTGGCAAGGGTGGGGACGGCGTACGCGGTGGGGACGAGGGTGCGCAGGCGGTCGGCGACCGTCGTGCGCAGCGTAGCCAGGCCCGAGGCGTCAACCCCGACGTGTGGGTACACGGGACTCCCAGAGGCAGAGCTTCCATCACGTGCAGTGGCGGATCCGTCACATGCGTCTGAGGAGAATAACCCTTCGTGCTGACAGTGCTACACCTAGTTGCGAAAATCGCCGATTCGGTTTGGAGTGTTACCGATTGTGTTCGCTGCGCCACGCAAACGCCATGGCAGAGTTGATCGAATGATGATCTAACTTGACGGCATTTTGACCGAGTTTGATCGTTCGGCCTTCGTTGCGCGCCGTCGCGCCGGTGCTCGGGAGCGGGCTCCCGGCTAGCGGCGGCGGCGCTGAATCGCCAGGGCGGCGACCGCCCCACCTGCGACGGCGCCCGCTCCGGCCGCCGCGGGAACGCCGACCCGGACCGCCTTGCGGCCGGTTCTGTAGTCGCGCAAACGCCAGCCCATTTCACGCGCGTGCGCCCGTAGCTTCCGGTCAGGATTGATCGCGTACGGATGCCCGACCAGGGACAGCAGCGGGATGTCGTTCGCCGAATCGCTGTACGCCGCGCAGCGGTCCAGATCCAGGTCCTCCGCGACGGCCAGCGCCTGCACGGCGGCGGCCTTGGCCGGGCCGTGCAGCGGCTCGCCCACCAGCCGGCCCGTGTAGACCCCGCCCACCGACTCGGCGACCGTGCCCAGCGCGCCGGTCAGCCCCAGCCGCCGGGCGATGATGGTGGCCGTCTCCACCGGGGCCGCGGTGACCAGCCACACCCGCTGCCCGGCGTCCAGGTGCGCCTGGGCGAGCGCGCGGGTGCCCGGCCAGATGCGGCCGGCCATGTACTCGTCGTAGATCTCCTCGCCGATGGCCATCAGCTCGGCGACGCGGTGCCCGCGCACGATGGACAGCGCGCTCTCCCGCGCGTCCTCCATGTGCCCCGCGTTCTCCGCGCCGGCCATCCGGAAGTAGGCCTGCTGCCAGGCGAACTTGACGAGCTCCCGCTTCCGGAAGAACTTCCGCTTGTAAAGCCCGCGGCCGAGGTGGAAGATCGCCGCGCCCTGCATCACCGTGTTGTCCAGGTCGAAGAACGCCGCCGCCTTCGGGTCCCCCGGCGCGGGGAACTCCGGCTCCACCGTCTGCCGCGCGGCCTCCGCCGACGCCTGGCCGGCCAGCTCGGTCTGCTCGGTCCTCCGTGCCGTCGTCCACCGGCGCGGGCCGAACCAGGACCGGGCGGCGCCGGCGCGGGGCGAGTCGGGCGCGGGGAAGCTGGGCCTGGCCATGCCCCCGAGCATAGCCAGTGCGTGACGTTGTCCCGGTTGCGCGGGAATGACGCGGGGGTTGCCGCGCGCGGCACAATGGGCGGCATGACTCCGCCGCTGCTGCCGCACCGCAGACACCGCGCCCCCCGGACCGACCCGGCCGACCGCCTGGTGACGCTGATCGGCCGGCCCGGCTGCCACCTGTGCGACGACGCCCGGCGGGTGATCAGCGAGGTGTGCGCCGAGGTGGGGGCGTCCTGGGAGGAGAAGGACATCACGGTGGACGCGGAGCTGCACCGGCGGTACTGGGAGCAGATCCCGGTGGTGCTGGTGGACGGCGCGCAGCACGACTTCTGGCGGGTGGACGCGGGGCGGCTGCGGCGGGCCTTGGGAGCTTGACCCGGTTTGGATTACGATACGAGGTCGTTTTTCCGCGCGAGGGTGCATACGTGAGGAGCGTGACCCGGTGTCCCTGTTGTTGCATGTGGCACCGGTCACTTTGGCCGGACAAAACGGACACCATCTTTGTGCACGCGTTCACAAAGACATAGCCTGGGCACGACGGAGCGGTCCCGGCGTACGCGCCGCGCACACCCGCCTTCCGCTTGGCCCGACCGGCAGGAGCACCGTGGCAACTGGCCGAAATCACCGACCGGCGACCCGTAGCCGAGGAATTCCCGAGGCGACCGTCGCCCGGCTTCCCCTGTATTTGCGGGCGTTGACCGCGCTCTCCGAGCGCTCGGTGCCCACGGTCTCCTCCGAGGAGCTGGCCAGTGCCGCCGGGGTCAACTCGGCGAAGCTCCGCAAGGACTTCTCCTACCTCGGCAGTTACGGCACGCGCGGTGTCGGCTACGACGTCGAGTATCTCGTCTACCAGATCTCGCGCGAACTCGGGCTCACCCAGGACTGGCCCGTGGTGATCGTCGGTATCGGTAACCTCGGTGCCGCGCTGGCCAACTACGGGGGCTTCGCCTCCCGCGGCTTCCGGGTCGCGGCGCTCATCGACGCCGACCCGTCGATGACCGGCAAGCAGGTCGCCGGCATCGCGGTGCAGCACGTCGACGACCTGGAGACGATCATCGACACCAACGGAGTCTCGATCGGCGTCATCACCACGCCCGGCGGGGCCGCGCAGCAGGTGTGCGACCGGCTGGTCGCGGCCGGCGTGACCTCCATCCTCAACTTCGCCCCGACCGTGCTGTCCGTGCCGGACGGGGTGGACGTGCGCAAGGTGGACCTGTCCATCGAGCTCCAGATCCTCGCGTTCCACGAACAGCGCAAGGCGGCCGACGCCCTCTCCGGGGCCGCGGCCCCCGGGCCAGCCGCCCCCGCCGGGGACCGCGGCGAGCAGGGCCCGGACGGGGACATCCCGGCGGTGATGCCCGCATGACTCTGCTCGTGGTCGGACTCAGCCACCGCAGCGCGCCCGTCAGTGTCCTGGAGCGCGCCGCGCTCGCGCCGGACACCCGGGGCAAGCTGCTGCGCGACGTGATGGACGCGGTGAGCGGTGTCGTGGCGGGCGCCGCCGTCACCGAGGCGGCGGTCCTGTCCACGTGCAACCGGATCGAGCTGTACGCCGAGGCGGACCGTTTCCACGCGGGCGTCTCGCAGCTCTCCGCGCTGCTCGCCCGGCACAGCGGCGTGCCCCTCGACGAGCTCCAGCCGCATCTGTACGTGCACTACGAGGACCGCGCGGTGAATCACCTGTTCTCGGTGGCCTGCGGGCTGGACTCGATGGTCGTCGGCGAGGGGCAGATCCTCGGCCAGATCAAGGCGGCGCTGGCGCACGCGCAGGACGAGCACACCGCCGGGCGGCTGCTGAACGAGCTGTTCCAGCAGGCGCTGCGGGTCGGCAAGCGGGCGCACAGCGAGACCGGGATCGACCGGGCCGGGCAGTCGTTGGTCACCTTCGGCCTGGAGCAGCTCGCGCCGGGCGGCGACGTGGTCGGCTGGGTGCGCGGCAGGCGCGCGCTGGTGATCGGCGCGGGGTCGATGTCCTCGCTGGCCGCCACGACCCTGGCCCGGACCGGTGTGGCCGAACTGGTGATCGTCAACCGGACGCTGGAGCGTGCCGAACGGCTGGCCGCCTCGTTCGCGGGGGACGGCCTGCGGGCCCGCGCCGTGCCGATCAACGCGATCTCCGTGGCCGCCGAGCTGGCGCTGGCCGACGTCGTCGTGTCCTGCACCGGCGCGACCGGCCTGGTGCTGACGGCGGAGGCCGTCGCGCACGCCCTGAAGGAGCGGCGCGGACCCGAGCTGGCCGTGCTGGACCTGGCCATGCCCCGGGACGTGGACGCCGCCGTGCACCGGCTGACCGGGGTCCGGCTGGTGGACATCGAGTCGCTGGCCGCTGCCTCCGCCGACGCGCCCATGGCCGCCGACGTCGACGCGGTGCGCCGTATCGTGGCCGAGGAGACGGCGGCGCTGGGCGCCGCCCGCCGGGCCGCGCACATCACGCCCACCGTGGTGGCGCTGCGGGCCATGGCCTCGGACGTCGTCGCCGCCGAGCTGGCGAGGCTGCACGGGCGGCTCCCGGACCTCGGCGAGAAGGAACGGGCCGAGATCACCCGGACCGTGCGGCGCGTCGTGGACAAGCTCCTGCACGCGCCGACCGTGCGCGTCAAGGAGCTGGCCGGCGAGCCCGGCGGCGACCACTACGCCGCCGCCCTCCGGCAGCTTTTCGATCTCGACCCGCTGACGGCCATCGCCGTCAGCAACCCGGAACAGGAGCGTTCATGAATCCCCTGCGGCTCGGAACGCGGCGCAGCCAGCTCGCCTTGGCGCAGTCACGGGGCGTCGCCGAGCAGGTCGGCCGGCTGACCGGGCGCCCGGTCGAGCTGGTCGAGATCACCACCTACGGGGACGTCTCCCGGGAGAACCTGGCGCGGATCGGCGGCACGGGGGTGTTCGTCTCCGCGCTGCGCGACGCGCTGCTCGCCGGTGAGATCGATTTCGCCGTGCACTCGCTGAAGGACCTGCCGACCGCGCAGCCACCGGATCTGGCCCTGGCCGCCGTGCCACGGCGCGCCGATCCCCGGGACGCGCTGGTCGCGCGCGACGGGCTGACATTCGAGCAGCTCGCCGTGGTGCCGGGGCGGGCCCGCGTGGGCACCGGCTCACCGCGCCGGATGGCGCAGCTCAACGCCTGGGCGCGCGCGCTCGGCTGCGAGATCGAAACGGTACCGATCAGGGGGAATGTCGACACCCGGATCGGGTACGTCCGCGATGGCGAGCTCGACGCGGTCGTGCTCGCCTCCGCAGGATTGCACCGCATCGGCCGGGAAGGGGAGATCACCGATTTCCTCGACCCGGACATCGTCTTGCCCGCCCCCGGCCAGGGGGCGCTCGCGATCGAGTGCGCCGCGTCAAACGTGGCCCTCGCCGCGGAGCTCGGCGAGCTCGACGCCCCGCACACCCGGGTCGCCGTGACCGCCGAGCGCACTCTGCTCGCCGCCTTGGAGGCCGGCTGCAGCGCCCCGGTGGGCGCGTTCGCCGACCTGCTGGCCGACGGGCAGACCGTCACCGAAATGCGCCTGCGCGGCGCCGTCGGCACCCCCGACGGCTCCACGCTGGTGCAGCTGTCCACCACCGGCCCCGTACCGGGGACCGCCGACGAGGCGGCGGCCATCGGCCGCGAGCTCGCCGATGAGATGCTCGCCAAGGGCGCGGCCGGTCTGATGGGGGAGCGAGCACATTGAGCCCCACCACCGCACGTACCACTCACGCCGCACGCGCACAGCCGTCCGGCACTGTTCACGGACACGTCACCTTCCTCGGTGCCGGACCCGGCGACCCGGGTCTGCTGACGTTGCGCGCCGTCGACGTTCTGGCGCAGGCCGATGTGCTCGTCGCCGACGTCGAGGCGTTCGACGTGGTGCGCGCCCATGTCAGGCCGGGCACGTCCACCCCGTTGCAGAGCGCGGACGGCGAGGCGTCCGGCGCGCCCCCCGGGGCCGGCGATGTCGCCGATCTTGTCATGCGGGCCGCGCGCAGCGGCAAGCGGGTGGTGCGTGCGGTCGCCGGTGACCCCGGCATGGACGCCGACGCCACCTCCGACATGCTGGCGCTGGCCGCCGAGGGCATCACCTTCGAGGTGGTTCCCGGCATCGCGAACGCGGTCGGTGTGGCCGCCTACGCCGGGGTGCCGCTGCGCGACCCGGAGGGCGGCGACGTGCGGTTCGTCAACGGGCCGACCGCCGACGAGCGTTGCTGGACCGAGGTCGGCGCCAGCGACGCGACGGTCGTGGTCAGCACGTCGCTGGAGGCGGTCGGGGTGACGGCCGCCCGGCTGATCGCCGCCGGCCGCAAGCCGGACACCCCGCTGTCGGTCACCGTCGGCGGCACCACGACCCGCCAGCGGACCTGGACGGCCACGCTCGGCACGGTCGAGCGCACCCTGAAGTCCGCCAAGGTGCTGCCCTCGCCGGAGGGCGACCGGCCGGTCATAGCGGTCGTCGGCGAGCGCAGCGCGCCCGCGCAGCGGGAGCAGTTGGCGTGGTTCGAGTCGAAGCCGCTGTTCGGCTGGAAGGTGCTGGTGCCGCGGACCAAGGAGCAGGCGGCCTCGCTGTCCGAGCAGTTGCGCTCCTACGGCGCGGTGCCCAGCGAGGTGCCGACCATCGCTGTGGAGCCGCCGCGCACCCCGCAGCAGATGGACCGGGCGGTCAAGGGCCTGGTCACCGGGCGGTACGAGTGGATCGCGTTCACCTCGGTCAACGCGGTGCGGGCCATCCGGGAGAAGTTCGAGGAGTACGGGCTGGACGCGCGGGCGTTCGCCGGGATCAAGGTGGCGGCCGTGGGCGAGCAGACGGCCCGGGCGCTGCTGAAGTTCGGCGTGCGGCCGGACCTGGTGCCCAGCGGCGAGCAGTCGGCCGCCGGGCTGCTGGAGGACTGGCCGCCCTACGACCCGGTGTTCGACCCGATCGACCGGGTGTTCCTGCCGCGCGCGGACATCGCGACCGAGACGCTGGTGGCCGGGCTGGTCGAGCTGGGCTGGGAGGTCGACGACGTCACCGCCTACCGCACGGTGCGCGCCTCGCCGCCGCCGGCGGCGACCCGGGAGGCGATCAAGGGCGGCGGCTTCGACGCCGTGCTGTTCACCTCGTCCTCCACCGTGCGGAACTTGGTGGGCATCGCGGGCAAGCCGCACAATGTCACGGTGATCGCCTGCATCGGCCCGGCCACCGCCCGCACGGCGGAGGAGCACGGCCTGCGGGTGGACGTCATGGCTCCCGAGCCGTCGGTGCACAAGCTGGCCGAGGCGCTGGCCGAGTTCGGCGCGGACCGCCGCGCGGCGGCCCTGGAGGCCGGCGAGGTGCTGAAGCGGCCGAGCGAGAAGCGCCCGCAGCGCCGTCGGGCCCGCACGCCCTGACGGCGGCGGGCGCCGCCCCGGCCAGGGAGCCCCGACAAGGGAGAAGAGGCGAAGAGGCATCGTGAGCGAGTACGGGAGCTTTCCCGAGGTCCGGCCGAGGCGGCTGCGCACCACCCCCGCCATGCGGCGGATGGTGGCCGAGCACCGGCTGCATCCGGCGGACCTGATCCTGCCGGCGTTCGTCAGGGAGGGCATCGCCGAGCCGGTGCCGCTGTCTTCGATGCCGGGTGTCGTGCAGCACTCGCTGGACTCGCTGCGCAAGGCCGCCGCCGAGGCGGCCGCGGCGGGCGTGAGCGGGATCAAGCTGTTCGGGGTGCCCGAGGACGGCAAGAAGGACGCGATCGGCTCGCCCGGGACCGACCCCGACGGCATCCTCCAGGTCGCGCTGCGCGCGGTGCGCGCCGAGGTCGGCGACGCGCTCGTGGTGATGTCCGACGTGTGCCTGGACGAGGTCACCGACCACGGGCACTGCGGGGTGCTGGACGAGCGCGGCGCGGTGGACAACGACGCGACGCTGGAGCGGTACGCGGAGATGGCCGTCGTGCAGGCCGAGGCGGGCGCCCATGTGCTGGGCCCCAGCGGCATGATGGACGGCCAGATCCGGCACATCCGGCGGGCGCTGGACGCGGCCGGTCACCAGGACGTGGCGCTGCTGGCCTACACGGTGAAGTACTCCTCCACGTTCTTCGGCCCGTTCCGCGAGGCGGTCAACTCCTCGCTGAAGGGCGACCGCAAGACCTACCAGCAGGACCCGCCCAACGCGCGGGAGGCGCTGCGCGAGCTGGCGCTCGACGTCGCCGAGGGCGCGGACATGGTGATGGTCAAGCCGGGCCTGCCCTATCTCGACATCCTGCGCCAGGTCGCGGACGCCTCGCCGGTGCCGGTGGCCGCGTACCAGATCTCCGGCGAGTACGCGATGGTCGAGGCCGCCGCCGAGCGGGGCTGGCTGGACCGGGAGCGGGCGATCGACGAGACGCTGACCGCGTTCAAACGGGCCGGTGCCGATCTCGTTCTCACCTACTGGGCCACCGAGTTCGCGCAGCGGCTGCGGGAGCGGGCTTGACGGTCGCGCGTTCCGTCGCGCTGTTCGTGCTGGCCGCGCTGTGCGAGATCGGCGGGGCCTGGCTGGTGTGGCAGGGCGTGCGCGAGCACCGCGGCTGGCTGTGGGTCGGCGCCGGGATGGTGGCGCTCGGCGTCTACGGACTGGTGGCGACGCTTCAGCCGGACGCCGCGTTCGGCCGGATCCTCGCCGCGTACGGCGGGGTGTTCGTGGCCGGTTCGCTGGCCTGGGCGATGGTCGCGGACGGCTTCCGCCCGGATCGCTGGGATGTGGCCGGGGCGCTGATCTGCCTGATCGGCGTCGGGGTCATCATGTATGTGCCACGCGAGGGCTGAGATCGGCCCGATCGGCAAGCGACGCAGGAGGCGCACGTGACCACCCCCACCGCCGTCATCACCGGAGCCAGCAGCGGCATCGGCGCCGCCACCGCGCGGCACCTGGCCGCCGCCGGCCACCGCGTGGTGCTGACCGCCCGCCGCGCCGAGCGCGTCGAGGCGCTGGCCGAGGAGCTGACCAAGGCCGGGTACGAGGCGGAGGCGCACCCGCTGGACGTGACGGACCGGGCGGCCGTGGACGCGTTCGCCGCCGCCCTGGACCGGTGCGACGTGCTGATCAACAACGCGGGCGGCGCGTTCGGCCTGGACAGCGTCGCCTCGGCCGACCCGGGCGACTGGTCGGCCATGTACGAGGTGAACGTGCTGGGCGTGCTGCACATGACGCAGGCCCTGCTGCCCGCGCTGATCGCCTCCGGCGCGGGCACCGTGCTGGTGGTGTCCTCGACCGCCGGGCACGGCACCTACGAGGGCGGCGCGGGCTATGTGGCCGCCAAGCACGGCGCGCACGTCCTCGCCGAGACGCTGCGGCTGGAGATCGTCGCCGAGCCGGTCCGCGTCATCGAGATCGCGCCGGGCATGGTCCGCACCGACGAGTTCTCCCTCACCCGCTTCCGGGGCGACGCGGCGAAGGCGGCCAAGGTGTACCAGGGCGTGGCCGAGCCGCTGACCGCCGACGACATCGCGGACACGATCACCTGGGCGGTCACCCGGCCCCCGCATGTGAACGTGGACCTGCTCGTCGTCCGGCCGCGCGCCCAGGCGTCCAACACCAAGGTGCACCGCACCACATGACGCTGCGCCACGGCACCCCGGCCGAGGCGGGCCTGGCCGCCGACGGCGTCGCTCGCCTGGTGCCGGCCGTGGAGCCGTTCCTCGGCGGGCCCGAGCCGTCCTGCCCGGGCTTCGTGCTGCTCGCGGCGCGGCACGGCGTGGTGGTGGCGCACGAGGCGCGCGGCCTGGCGGTGCGCTACGGCGCGCGCGACGGGCGCGTGGTGGAGCTGCCGGAGGAGGCGCGGGTGCCGATGCGCCCGGACACGGTCTTCGATCTGGCGTCGCTGTCCAAGGTGTTCACCGCGGTGGTCGCGGTGTGCCTGGCCGAGCGCGGTGTGCTGGACCTGGACGCGCCGGTGTCCCGTTATCTGGCGGGCTTCCCGCCCGTCGCCGTGCGGCGGCTGCTCACCCACACGGGGGGCTTCGCACCGGAGATGGACCTCGGTCCCTTTCCGGACCGGGCGGCCCGGCTGGCGGCCGTCGCCGCGCAGCCGCCGGGGCCGCCCGGCTATCGCTACTCGGACCTCGGGCTGATCGCCGTCGGGGCGGCGTGCGAGGCGGCTGCCGGGCGGCAACTGGACGAGTTGGTCGGCGAGTTGATCACCGGCCCGCTGGGCCTGGCGGACACCGGGTACCGGCCGCCGGCCGGGCTGCTGCCCCGGATCGCGGCCACCGAGTACCAGCCGTGGACCGGCCGCGGCGTGGTGCGCGGCACGGTGCACGACGAGAACGCGTACCACCTGGGCGGCGTCGCCGGGCACGCCGGAATCTTCTCCACGGCGGCCGACCTGGCCGTGCTGGGCCAGATGATGCTGAACGGCGGGCGGTACGGCGGCGTAACGGTGCTGGGCGAGCGGTGGGTGCGGGAGATGCTCACCAACCACAACGGGGACCTCGGCCGGGACGCGGCGCGCGGGCTGGGCTGGCAGCTCGACCAGCCGGGCTGGATGGGGGAGTTGGCGTCGCCGACGGCGTTCGGGCACGCGGGGTACACCGGGACCAGCCTGGTCGCCGACCCGGCGGCCGGGGTGCTGCTGGTGCTGCTGACCAACCGGGTGCACCCCACCCGCGACCGCGGCACGGACAGCGCGTACCGCCGTGCCCCGGCGCGTGAGCTGGCGCGTGCCGTGCGGAACGCGCCGACGGGCGTGTGAGCCGACGGCGCCCGAGGCGCCGCCGCGCGGCGGAGAGCGAGGCCGGCGACCGATTCCGGCCGCCGGCCTGGTGACCTGACCGGACGGAGCCTAGAGGCGCTCGGGCGTGCGGATCCCGAGCAGGGCCATGCCCTGGCTCAGGGTGCGCGCGGTCAGCTCGCAGAAGAAGAGACGATTCGCCACGGTGGCCGCGTCGGGCGCCTTCAGCACCGGGCACTGCTCGTAGAACGTGGCGAAGTACGAGGCCAGCGCGTACAGATACGCGGCGAGCTTGTGCGGCTCATAGGTCTCGGCGACGTCCTGGAGCGTCTCGGCGAAGCCGTCCAGGTGCAGCCCGAGCGCCCGCTCGGCCGGCGCCAGCGGCAGCTCCGCGTGCGCGGCGGCCACCGCGCCCTCGGGCGCCCGCCGCAGGATCGACTGGATACGGGCGTAGGCGTACTGGAGGTAGACGCTGGTGTTGCCCGTGAGGGACACCATCCGGTCCAGGTCGAAGATGTAGTCCTTGGTGCGGGAGGTGGACAGGTCCGCGTACTTCACCGCGCCGATGCCCACGTCGACGGACCGCTCGGCGACCTCTTCGGCGGTCAGCTCCGGCGTCTTCTCGGCGACCACGGCGGCGGCGCGCTCGACGGCCTCGTCCAGCAGGTCCATCAGCCGCACGGTCTCGCCCGACCGGGTCTTGAACGGCTTGCCGTCCTTGCCCAGCACGGTGCCGAACGGCAGGTGGTGCGCGACCCCCTCGGGCAGCCAGCCGGCCCGCCGGGCCGTCTCGAAGACCATCCGGAAGTGCAGCGCCTGCCGGGCGTCCACGATGTAGAGCATGCCGTCGGCGTGCAGGGTGCCGATCCGGTTCCGGATGGCGGCGAGGTCGGTGGCCGCGTAGCCGAAGCCGCCGTCCGCCTTCTGCACGATCAGCGGTACCGGCTTGTCGTCGGGGCCCTTGATGTCGTCGAAGAACACGCACAGCGCGCCGTCCGACCGCACCGCGACGCCCGACTCCTCCAACTCCCGGGCGAGCGTGGGCAGATCGTCGTTGTACGCGGACTCGCCGACGACGTCCTCGTCGGTCAGCAGCACCCCGAGGCGCTGGTAGACCGCGTTGAAGTAGATCTTCGACTCGTCGACGATCTTCTGCCACAGGTCGAGCGTCACCGGCTCGCCCGCCTGGAGGTCCACCACCCGCCGCCGGGCGCGGTCCTTGAACTCCGGGTCGGAGTCGAAGACGGCGCGGGAGGCCCGGTAGAGCCGGCCGAGCCGGGACATGGCGGCGGTGCCGCTCTCGGTGTCGCCCCGGCCCTCGTGGTCCAACTCGTGCGGGTGCTCGATCAGATACTGGATGAGCATCCCGAACTGGGTGCCCCAGTCGCCGATGTGGTTCCGCCGGATGACCTTCTCGCCGCGGAACTCCATGATCCGCACGAGCGCGTCGCCGATCACCGTGGACCGCAGATGGCCGACGTGCATCTCCTTGGCCACGTTCGGCTGGGAGTACTCGATGATCAACGTGCCGGGCCGCTCGGCGTACGGCACCCCGAGCCGGTCGTCGGCCGCGCGCGCCGCCAGGGCGTTCACGATGGCGGCGTCGGAGACCGTGATGTTGAGGAAGCCCGGGCCCGAGACCGCGATGTCGCTGATCAGCTCGCCCCGCGTCACCTCGGACACCACGCGGCCCGCCAGCTCCCGCGGATTCCCCTTGAGGCGCTTCGCCAGCGCCAGCAGCCCGTTGGCCTGGAAATCCGCCCGGTCGCTTCGGCGCAGCAGCGGATCGGCGTCGGCCGATTCGGGCAGCGCGGCGGCGAGCGCGGCGGCGAGCTGACGGTGCACAGAGGTGCTGAGGGACGGGACGGCGGTCATAACGGCCAGTATCCCACGGGGCCGCGAGCCATTTCCCGAAGGGAACGGCGGCTGGGCCTTGATGGAAAAATGGCTGGGCTGGGATGGGACAATGGGCCCGACAGCCATCACGCGAAGGAAGTGCCGAACCGTGGCTCCAACCAGCCCGGAGACCGACTGGGTCTCCCGACTCGCCGACGAGGTCATCGCCGAGGCGGAGCGCCGCGCCCCCGGCAAACCTGTTGTCTGCGCCTCGGGCCTCAGTCCGTCCGGGCCCATCCACCTGGGCAATCTGCGCGAGGTGATGGTGCCGCACCTGGTGGCCGACGAGATCAAGCGGCGTGGCATCCCGTGCGAGCACCTGCTGTCCTGGGACGACTACGACCGCTTCCGCAAGGTCCCGGCCGGCATCGACCCCGCGTGGAACGAGCACATCGGCAAGCCGCTGACGGCCGTTCCCGCGCCGTCCGGCAGCCCGTACGCCACCTGGGCCGAGCACTTCAAGGCGCCGATGGTCGCCGCGCTGGCCGAGCTGGGCATCGAGGTGCGCGCGATCAGCCAGACCGAGCAGTACACGTCGGGCGCCTACCGCGAGCAGATCCTGTTCGCGATGCGCGAGCGCCGGCGGATCGACGCCGTGCTGGACCGGTACCGAACCAAGCAGGCCGCCGAGAGCCCGTCGCCCGAGGAGGTGGCCGACGAGGCGGAGGCCGCCGCCGTGGAGGGTTCGGGCGCGGCCAGCGAGGACGACGGCAGCGCGGGCGGCGCCGGGTACTACCCGTACAAGCCGTACTGCTCGGTGTGCGGGCGGGACTTCACCACGGTCACGTCGTACGACGACGACACGACCGAGCTGGCCTATGTGTGCGAGTGCGGCCACGGTGAGACCGTGAAGCTGTCCGAGCACAACCGGGGCAAGCTGGTCTGGAAGGTCGACTGGCCGATGCGCTGGGCGTACGAGGGCGTGATCTTCGAGCCGTCCGGCGTGGACCACCACTCGCCCGGCTCCTCGTGGGTCGTGGGCGGGCAGCTCGTTTCGGAGATCTTCGGCGGCAAGCAGCCGATCGGCCCGATGTACGCGTTCGTCGGCATCAGCGGTATGGCGAAGATGTCCAGCTCCAAGGGCGGGGTGCCGATCGCGGCCGACGCGCTGGAGATCATGGAGGCGCCCGTGCTGCGCTGGCTGTACGCGCGGCGCCGGCCCAACCAGTCGTTCAAGATCGCCTTCGACGGCGAGATCCAGCGCACCTACGACGAGTGGGACGCGCTGGGCCGCCGGGTGGCCGACGGCACGGCGCAGCCGGCCGACGCCGCCGCGCACAGCCGGGCCGCGCGCACCGCGTCCGGGGAGCTGCCGGCCACGCCGCGCCCGCTGCCGTACCGGATGCTGGCCTCCGTGGTGGACATCACCACCGGGGACGAGGAGCAGACGCTGCGGATCCTGAGCGATCTCGACCCGGAGCGGCCGATCGGTTCGCTGGACGAGACGCGGCCGCGGCTGGACCGGGCGGCGCGCTGGGTGGAGACGCAGGTGCCCGCGGAGCAGCGGACCCGGGTGCGGCCGGAGCCGGACGCGGAGCTGCTGGCCTCGCTGGACGACGAGCAGCGCGAGTCGCTGCGGCTGCTGCGCGAGGGCCTGGACGAGCACTGGTCGCTGGACGGGCTGACGACCCTGGTCTACGGGGTGCCGAAGATCCGGGCGGGGCTGGCGCCGGACGCCAAGCCGACGCCGGAGCTGAAGGTGGCGCAGCGCGCGTTCTTCGCTCTGCTGTACCGGCTGCTGGTGGGCGGTGACACGGGTCCCCGGCTGCCGACGCTGCTGCTGGCGGTGGGCGCCGACCGGGTGCGGAAGCTGCTCGGCGGGGAGTGATCCCGGGGGCAGGCCCTAACCGCCGGTGCCCATCTCGGCGTTGAAGCGCTCCCGGAAGCCCCGGGTGAACTCGCGCAGGTACTGCTCGCTCAGCAGCGAGCCGTCCGTGTCGGTGGTGCCGTAGCGCGCGTGCAGGAAGCGGGAGAGCTGGCGCGCGTTGGGGTGGGCGCCTTCCTCCATTATGTATTCGCGGTAGGCGGCGTAGAACGCGTCGCCGGGCGCGACGCCCTCCGGCAGTCCGACCAACTCCGGCTGGGCGTCGGCCGGTTCGACCAGGAGCTGCTGCTGTTCCGCGACGCGGGGCGCGGTGGGGTAGCCGCCGGAGGGCGCGTTCCCCAGGGCCCGGCGCCGGCCGCCGGGGCCGACCGGCACGGTCACCTGCGGGGTGGTCTCCGCCGGGGGCTGGGGCGCGGCGGGGGCCTCCGGCTCCCAGGGGTCCGGCGCCTCGACGGGCCACGCGTACGCCTGGTCCTCCGGCCAGGCCACCGGCTCCGGCCGGGGCCGTTCGTCGGGGGCGTTCCGGTCGTCCGGCCGGTCCTGGTACGGGTCTTGGTAGGGGTCCTGGTACGGCTCCTGGGCCTGACCCTGGGCCTGGGCCGCCGTGAACCAGGCGGGCGGGGCGGCGCCGTCGGGCCAGGGCTCGGCCGCGTGTTCGGGCCGCGGCTCCGGGGCCGGCGCCTCGGCGGGGGTCTCGGCGGCCGTGCGCCGGGGGGCGGGGGCCGCGGGCCGACCGTCGGCTAGTCCGGCCGACGGGGGCAGCGCCCGGGCCGCCTCCGGGCCGTGTGCCGCCGCCAGGCCGGCCGGCGCGGTCTCGCGCAACGGGACGCCGTAGCGGGCGAGTTTGAGCGGCATCCGGGCCTCGACGGGCGCCTTGCGGCGCCAGCCGCGGCCGTAGTCGGCGCGCAGCCGGGCCTGGTAGACGAGGCGGTCGCGTTCCATGCCGATGACCTCCTCGTAGGACCGCAGCTCCCACAGCTTCATGCGCCGCCACAGCCGGAAGGTGGGGAGGGGCGAGAGGAACCAGCGCCACATCCGCACCCCCTCCATGTGCTTGTCCGCCGTGATGTCGGCGACCCGGCCGATCGCGTGCCGGGCGGCCTCCACGGTGATCACGAACAGCACCGGGATGATCCCGTGCATGCTCACGGCCAGCGGATCGCCCCACGCGGAGGCGCCGTTGAACGCGATGGTGGCGGCCGTCAGCAGCCAGGCGCTCTGCCGCAGCAGCGGGAACGGGATGCGCAGCCAGGTGAGCAGCAGGTCCAGGGCGAGGAGGACGACGATGCCCGCGTCGATCCCGATGGGGAAGAACGGCGCGAACTCGCCGAAGTCCTTCTCCTCGGCCAGCTCGCGGACGGCGGCGTAGGAGCCGGCGAAGCCGATGGCGGCGATGACGACGGCGCCGGTCAGCACGATGCCGACCAGTATGCGGTGTGAGCGTGTCAGCTTGATCGCGGCCACGCGCGGTCCCTCCCGGGCTCGTCTGAGAATGCTCTCGCGGGCCCAAGAGTGGCACACCGGTCAGGTCATGTACGCGCTGAGTCCCTATCATCCGGGAATGGGCGAGCCGTCGTCAGGCGTCGTTTCCCTGAAGGTTGTCGTCGGCCTCTTCCTTCTCGGTGCCGCCCTGCTCGCCGGTGGCCTCGGCCGACGCGTCCACCGCCGCCACCGCCTCGCGGGCGGCCGTCTCCGCGGCCTCCTTGACGGTGTCGGCACCGGGCATGTCGTCGCCCTCGAAGCCGGCGCCCGAATAGTCCACGGTGATCACGACGTTGGCGAGGCGGGCGACGACGCGCTGCTGGCGGTACTCCTGTTCGCCGTCCTCCTCGGACTCCTTGACCACGGTGTAGGCCAGCGAGAGGGCCGACTCGCCGGTCTCGGCCAGCTCGGCGGACTCCACGTCCTGGTTGGCGTCGTCCCCGGTGATCTCCTCGGCCATCTGCCGCAGGTACTCGTCGGCGCGCTCGTCGCCGGTGCCCAGCGTCAGGTCGGAGTCGAAGCGGCGCAGCGCCACGGTCAGCGAGCGGAACTGGTACTCCTCCAGCCCGCTCCACAGGCAGGCGCCGGAGGCGGCGGTGTCGGTGGAGCTGAGCGTCTCGCCCGCCGCGGGGTCGGCCTCGGGGACCAGCTCGCCGATGGTCCCCTCGCCGATCGTCGAGCACACCTCGGGCAGCTCGGCGAACCGCACCGGCTCGGGCGTCGGCTCGCTCGACTGGCGCGGCTCGTCGTCCGCGGTGTCCTCGCCGGAGCCCGAGGAGGTGCAGCCGGCGACGAGCAGCGCGGGCAGCGCGGCGAGGGCCACCGCGCGCACGGCGAATCGCGAGGTCCTTCGCGAGGCGGTACGGGTCATGGTTTCTTCGCTCCAGTTACCGGTGAATGTTGCCAGGCCACGGTACGCCGGGGGGCCGCCGCCGACCGGGCGGCGCGCTCGGTCCCGTTCGACCCTACTCGTCCAGGGCACCCGCGAGCTGCTGCGCGACGGTCTGGGCCCGTTGCTGGAGGCGCGCGCTGTCCGGCGGGGCGTCCGTCAGGGTGGTCGAGACGGTGTAGGTCACCGTGACGATGACGTTCGCATTGCGGAACGTCACGGTGACGTTCCGGCGGTCGCCCTGGCCGGTCTCGGTCAGCACGTCGTCGATGAACGCCCCGTCGCCGAGCCCCTCCAGTGCCCGGGAGTCCAGCGCGTCCTCGGCCGGCGGAATGGCCGGCTCGGTGCCGGCGGCCGGGATCCCCGCCTCGGTGGCGCGCTCCTGGAAGTCGAGCTGGGCCTGGTCGTCGTCGCTGACGGCCGGGTCGTAGGAAATCACCCGCAGGAAGTCGACGGACAACTGCTGGCTGTCGGTGTCGCCGGTGTTGCTCCAGTCACAGCCGGACCGGCGGCCTGTGTCGTACGTCTCCATCGGCTCGCCCGCGTAGGTCTCGGGGTCGCCGTCGGGCAGCAGCTCGCGCAGCGTCTCGCCGTTCACCGAGCCGCAGGGCTCGGGCAGACCCGAGTACCTGCCGGTCTGGGCCGTGTCCGCCGAGTCCCCCGGCGGGCCGGTGCCCGCCGGGTCGTCGGTGCCGCCCAAGCCGGGCGCGCAGGCGGCCAGCCCGCACACCGCCGCGGCAGCCAGCACGGCGCACCTCACGGCCATCGTGCGCAGCACGCGTCCCCTCCTGGTCCTCGGCAGCACTCGCGGTCAACAGGACCATGTCTACCCCAGAGATCCGCCGCGCGTCCGCTCCGGACGGAAGTACGGGCGTTATGGGGGAAATGTGCCGCGCGTCAGGGCCAGACGAGACAGTACGGCTGGTGCCCGGCCTCATGGAGGCGGCGGGAGAAGTCCTGCCACTCGTTGAGGAGCTTGTACACGCCGAACGCGTCGCTGGGGCCGCTGCGGTCGGGCACCGTGGACCAGATGAACGCGGCCGCGCCGACCGTCTCCTCGCCGATGCCGCGCAGCGGGTCGACGACCGTTGTGGGCAATTTCACGACGGCGTAGTCGGGGTGCAGCACGACGAGCTCCAGCGGGGGCACGCGGTGCAGCGGTATGCCCTCGATACCGGTGAGCACCATGGCCGCCATGGTCTCCGGCTTGATGCGGGTGAACATCCCCTGGCCCAGCTCGTCGCCGCCCAGCTCCTCGGGCCGCATCGACAGCGGAACGCGGGCCGCGGTGGCGCCGTCGGGCGCCCCAAAGTACTTATACGTCACGGCCATTCGTCCGCCTCGGCCACGGAACTCGAGATCGCCGTTCTCCGTCTTCCGACGGTGCCGCCCCCTGCGAGAACGCGCGCGTGGCGCGGGCTCCGGTCCGAGGCCCCCGGGTCCCTCGCCGACTTCGCCACCGCGCTGCATGTCACCACCTGACTATTCGCGACCCCCGCCGCGCAACCCGATCATCGTTTCAGACACCTCCCCCGCCAGACGGCTGCGAAACGCCCTGACACCGAGCTGTAAGGGGCTGAATGTCACCATGGACCGCGTGACTCAATCCTATGAAGCCACAGTCTCCCAGACGCTCTTCGCCCGCGCCGCCCGCGTCACCCCGGGCGGCGTGAACTCACCGGTGCGCGCCTTCGGTGCCGTGGGCGGTACGCCCCGTTTCATGGTGTCCGGTTCCGGCCCGTATCTGACGGACGCGGACGGCCGGGAGTATGTGGATCTCGTGTGTTCCTGGGGACCGATGATCCTCGGCCACGCGCACCCCGCCGTCCTGGAGGCGGTGCACGCGGCGGCGGCGCGCGGCACCTCGTTCGGCACCCCGACGCCTGGCGAGGTCGAGCTGGCCGAGGAGATCGTGGCGCGGATCCCGCCGGTGGCGCAGGTGCGGCTCGTGTCCTCCGGCACCGAGGCGACCATGTCGGCGATCCGGCTGGCCCGGGGCTTCACCGGCCGCGCCAAGGTCATCAAGTTCGCCGGCTGCTACCACGGGCACGTGGACGCGCTGCTGGCCGCGGCCGGCTCCGGCGTCGCGACGTTCGCGCTGCCGGACACCCCGGGCGTGACCGGGGCGCAGGCCGGTGACACGGTCGTGCTGCCCTACAACGACCTGGCCGCCGTGCGGGCGGCGTTCGAGGCGCACCCCGGCGAGATCGCCTGTGTGATCACCGAGGCCGCGCCGGGCAACATGGGCGTCGTGCCGCCGGCCGAGGGGTTCAGCCAGGGGCTTGCGGACCTGTGCGCGGCGAACGGCGCGCTGCTCATCTCCGACGAGGTGATGACGGGCTTCCGCGTCAGCCGGCAGGGCTGGTACGGCATCGAGGGCGTGACGCCCGACCTGCTGACGTTCGGCAAGGTGATGGGCGGCGGCTTCCCGGCCGCGGCCTTCGGCGGGCGCGCGGATGTGATGGCGCAACTGGCCCCGGCCGGGCCGGTCTACCAGGCCGGCACCCTGTCCGGGAACCCGGTGGCCACCGCCGCCGGCCTCGCCCAGTTGCGGCTGCTGGACGACGCGGCGTACGCGCGCCTGGACGCCGCCTCGGCCGAACTGCGCGGCATGGTCGGGCAGGCGCTGGCCAAGGAGGGCGTGCCGCACACCGTGTCCGCCGCGGGCAACATGTTCTCGGTCTTCTTCACGGACCGGCCGGTCACCGACTTCGCGTCCGCCAAGGCGCAGGACACCCACCGGTTCACCGCGTTCTTCCACGCCATGCTGGCGGGCGGGGTCCATCTGCCGCCGTCGGCGTTCGAGGCGTGGTTCGTCTCGACCGCGCACGACGAGGCGGCGCTGGAGAGGATCGCCGCCGCGCTGCCGGCCGCCGCCCGGGCCGCGGCCGAGGCCGAGGGAGACAGGGAATGACCGGCGGCGGCACCACGGAAACGGCGGGCAGGGACATATGAGCGACGGCGAGCGGACGATCGTGCACGTGATGCGGCACGGCGAGGTGGCCAACACCGCGGGGATCCTCTATGGGCGGCTGCCCGGCTTCCACCTCTCCGAGCTGGGGCGGCGGATGGCCGAGCGGGTCGCGGAGCACCTCGCCGGGCGGGACATCACCCATGTCGTGGCGTCCCCGCTGGAGCGGGCGCAGGAGACCGCCGCGCCCATCGGGGAGTCGCACGGGCTGGAGGTGGCGACCGACCCGCGGCTGATCGAGGCGGCCAACGACTTCCAGGGCAAGACGTTCGGCGTGGGCGACGGCGCGCTGCGGCGGCCCGCCAACTGGCCACTGCTGCGCAACCCGTTCCGCCCCTCCTGGGGCGAGCCCTACGCGGAGCAGGCCCTGCGCATGCGGAACGCGCTCGACGCGGCCCGCGACGCCGCGCGCGGCCACGAGGCGGTGTGCGTCAGCCACCAGTTGCCGATCTGGACGCTGCGCAGCTTCGTGGAGGGCCGCCGCCTGTGGCACGACCCCCGGAAGCGGCAGTGCACGCTCGCCTCGTTGACCAGCTTCGCCTTCGCGGGTGACGACCTCGTGTCCATCACCTACACCGAGCCGGCCCTGGACCTGGTGCCGGCGCATCTGCGGGCCGGCGCGCGGCCCGTGAAGGGAGCCCGGGGATACGGGGCCTGACCAGCCAGCCATTCCCGGACAAGGGGGGCGTCGAAGATCGTCCGGGGGCGCATGGGAAACTTTTCACATGATCCAGTTCCGGGCTATCCAGCTGGCCCTGGCCGGGGCCGTGACCGGGGCCCTGGTGCTCACGGCGTGCTCCGGCGACCAGGCGGGCCCCTCCGGCGGCGACACCAACATCGTGCAGGGCACGGGTGAGGTGACCCAGGTCGCCGCCGGGGAGCGCGACCAGGCCCCCGACCTGTCCGGCGAGACCGTCGACGGCGAACAGGTGGCGCTCTCCGACTACCGCGGCCAGGTCGTCGTGATCAACATCTGGGGCTCCTGGTGCCCGCCGTGCATCGCCGAGGCCGACGACTTCGTCCGGGTCGCGGAGGCCACCGCGGAGCAGGACGTGCAGTTCCTCGGGATCAACACCCGGGACCGGTCCCGCGACAACGCCGCCTCGTTCGAGCGCACCCACGGCGTTCCCTACCCGAGCCTGTACGACCCCGACGGGCGGCTGCTGCTGGAGTTCCCCCGCGGGAGCCTCAACCCGCAGGCCATCCCTTCCACGCTGATCATCGACCGCGAGGGCCGCATCGCCGCCCGCGCGCTGACGCCCCTGTCCGAGGAACAGTTGCGTGACGCGCTCGACCCCGTGATCGCCGAGGGGTGAGCCGACGGTGGAGTACAACGAGACGATCCTGAGCGGGGCCCTGCTGGCGGCCCTGCCGGTGGCGCTCTTCGGCGGCCTCGTGTCGTTCTTCTCCCCGTGTGTGCTGCCGCTCGTGCCGGGCTACCTCTCCTATGTGACCGGCGTCGGCGGCGCCGATCTCCAGGACGCCCGGCGGGGCCGGATGTTCCTCGGCGCCCTGCTCTTCGTGCTCGGCTTCTCCACCGTCTTCGTCACCACCGGCGCCTTCTTCGGCGGCATAGGCGCCGAGTTCCTGGAGCACCAGGACGTCCTCAACCGGGTCTTCGGCGCGCTCACGATCCTGCTCGGTCTGGCGTTCACCGGGCTGCTGCCCCGGCTGACCCAGCGCGAGATCCGCTTCCACCTGCGGCCCGCCGTCGGCCTGGCGGGGGCGCCCATGCTGGGGCTCGTCTTCGGCATCGGCTGGATTCCCTGCGTCGGACCGACCCTGGCCGCCGTCCAGTTCCTCGCCTTCAGCGAGGCCACCGCCGGCCGCGGCGCCCTGCTGACCCTCGTCTACTGCCTGGGTCTGGGCCTGCCGTTCATCATCGCCGCACTCGCCTTCCGGCGGACCCTGGGCGCGTTCGCCTGGGTCAAGCGGCACTATGTGTGGGTGATGCGGCTGGGCGGCGTCATGCTCATCACCACCGGGCTGCTGCTCGTCACCGGTCTGTGGGCCGATGTCGTGTACGAGATGCAGGTCTGGTCCAGCGACTTCACCGTTTGGATCTGAGAAGCCATGACCGACGACAGCACGACGACGACGCGCACCGATGAGAGCGCGGACGAGGCGACCGCGGCCGCCGGGCTCTCCACCGCGCCCGTCGAGGAGAGCGCCGAATCCGGGCCGGGGCCCGCGGGCGGCGGCTCGTTCGGCGGTACCCGCGACCCCGGCGCGCTGGGCGCGCTCGCCTGGCTTGGCCGCGAGATCGTTGGCTGGGCGCGCTGGTTCTGGCGGCAGTTGACCTCCATGCGCGTCGCGCTGATCCTGCTGTTCCTGCTCGCGCTGGCCTCGATCCCCGGCTCGCTGATCCCGCAGGACGACGTCGACGCCACGCTCGCCCAGGACTTCCGCGCCAACAACCCGGACCTGTCGCGGTTCTACGACCGGTTCCAGCTTTTCGACGTCTATTCGTCGGTGTGGTTCTCCGCGATCTACATCCTGCTGTTCGTCTCGCTCATCGGCTGCATCGTGCCGCGGAGCTGGCAGTTCATCGGGCAGTTGCGCGGCCGGCCGCCGCGCGCCCCGCGCCGGCTGACCCGGATGCCCGCCCACACCACCTGGCGCACCGACGCCGCGCCCGACGAGGTCCTGGACGCCGCGCGGACGCTGCTGGCGCGGCGGCGCTTCCGCACCGACCGTCGCGACGACGCCCCCGGCGGCGCGCACATCGCCGCCGAGAAGGGCTATCTGCGCGAGGCGGGCAACCTGGTCTTCCACCTGGCGCTGATCGTGATGCTCGTCGCGTTCGCCGCCGGCCGGCTCTACTACTCCGAGGGCGGCAAGCTCGTCGTCCAGGGCGAGGGCTTCTCCAACACCCTCACGCAGTACGACGACTACGAGTCCGGCACCCTCTTCGACGTGGACGAGCTGGAGCCGTTCGGCTTCCGGCTCAACGAGTTCCACGCGGACTTCTCCCGGGAGGAGATCGACCTCGCCACGCCCACCGAGTTCCGCGCGGACGTCACCTACTGGGACGCCGAGGGCAACGAGACGGACACCACCATCGAGGTCAACGACCCGCTGCACGTCGGCGACTCCAAGGTCCGCCTCCTCGGCCACGGCTACGCCCCGGTCATCACCGTCACCGACGGCCAGGGGCAGGTGGCGTTCAGCGGGCCGGTGCCGTTCCTGCCGCAGGACTCCGCGCTCACCTCCACCGGCGTGATCAAGGTCAGCGACTACCTCGACCCCCAGGGCCGGCCCGATCAGCTCGGCTTCCAGGGCTTCTTCAGCCCCACCTACAACATCGACGAGGTCCGCGGCCCGCACTCCACGTTCCCCGAGCCCGACCTGCCGGTGCTCACGCTCAACGCCTTCCACGGCGACCTCGGCGTCAACTCCGGCATCCCGCAGAACGTCTACCAGCTCGACACCGACAACATGGAGCAGCTCAGGGACGAGAACGGCGACCTGCTCCGGTTCAACCTGGTGCCCGGCCAGTCCCTGGAGCTGCCCGACGGCCGCGGCACGATCACCTTCGAGCGCCTCGACCAGTGGGCCAGCTTCCAGATCACCACCAAGGCCGGCAACGACTGGGCGCTGGTCAGCTCGATGGCCGCCGTGCTGGGCCTGGCCGCCTCGCTGCTGCTCCAGCGCCGCCGGGTGTGGGTGCGGGTCCACCGGGGGGACGACGGCAGCACGGTCGTCGAGATGGCCTCTTTGGGCCGCAACGAATCGGCGAAGATCCCCGAGGAGCTGGCGGCGCTGGCCGCCGCGCTGACCCGGCACGCGCCGATGCTGCCCGAGCCGGACACCGACGAGGACAGCGCCGACGAGTCCGACGAGGACCCGGCGGAGGACGAGTCCGCCGACGGCACCGAAGCCCCGAACGATCCCGCTCGCCCCGCCGAAACCGCTGAGTCCGCAGCCGCGGAAGGAGCACGCCCATGATTCTCGCCGCCGACGAGGGCCTCGCCGATCTCAGCAACATGCTGATCTATTCGTCGATGGCCGTCTACGCCCTCGCGTTCCTCGCCTACACCGCCGAGTGGATCTTCGGCAGCCGCAGCAAGGTGGCCCGCACCGCCGCCGCGCTCACGCGCGAGGCCGACGGCGAGGCCGGGGCCGCGGTGCCCGCCCAGGCGCCGGCGATCACCGTCCGCAAGGCCGGCGCGACGTCCGTGCTGGACCGCCCCCGCGTCGTCACCCGGTCCTCCTCCCCGGCCCGGGACGCGGTCCCCGACGGCCCGGGCGCGGCGGGCGGCGACGTCCAGGGCGACACATACGGGCGGATCGCCGTCTCGCTGACCGTCCTGGCGTTCCTGATGCACCTCGGCGGCGTCGCCACCCGGGCGCTGTCCGTGGAGCGCGGGCCGTGGGGCAACATGTACGAGTTCTCCACCGCGTTCTCCATGGTGGTCGTCGGCGCCTTCCTCGGCTTCCTGCTCGCCAAGAAGAACGTCCGCTGGCTCGGCCTGCCGCTGGTCACCACCGTGCTGCTCGACCTCGGCCTCGCGGTCACCGTGCTCTACACCGAGAGCGCCCAGCTCGTGCCCGCGCTCGACTCGATCTGGATGTGGATCCACGTCCCGCTGGCCATCATCTGCGGCGGGCTGTTCTACGTGGGCGCGATCTCCAGCGTGCTGTTCCTCTTCCGCGACCGCTACGAGGCCAAGATCGCGGCCGGCGGCACCGCCCGCACGCTGACCGCCTCGGTCATGGAACGGCTGCCCTCGTCCGTGACCCTGGACAAGTTCGCCTACCGGATCAACGCGGCCGTCTTCCCGGTGTGGACGTTCACGATCATCGCCGGCGCCATCTGGGCGGAGAACGCCTGGGGCCGCTACTGGGGCTGGGACCCCAAGGAGGTCTGGGCGTTCATCACCTGGGTCGCCTACGCCTGCTACCTGCACGCCCGCGCCACCGTCGGCTGGAAGGGCCGCAAGGCCGCCTATCTGGCGATCGCCGGCTTCGTCTGCTTCGTGATCAACTACTACGGGGTCAACATCTTCTTCGACAGCCTGCACTCCTACGGCGGCGTGTGATCCACGACCGCGTGACCACGGGACCACAGGCGACGAAAGCCCCGCCGTGCCGGTGTCCGGCGCGGGCGGGGCTTCGTTCGCTGTCAGGGTTGGTCGTCAGGTGTCCGTAGGGGTCAGCGGTCCTTGCCACCGGGAGGGTTCTCCTCGTCGCCGTCGCGCTGGCGCATTTCCTCCTCGCGGCGGCGTAGGTCTTCCTCCCAGCTCTCCAGGAGTTCCTTGTCCCGCTCGTTCGCCTCGCGGGTCCGCTCCTCGCCGAGCGAACGCAGGAACTCGGGGTTGTCATCGGGGGCGACCCAGCCGCCCGAGCCCCGGCGGCCCACGCCGCCACGACCGGGCACACCGCGCTTGCGGCCCACGAAGATCCAGGCCAGCGGCCCGACCACCCAGGCAAGCACGATCAGCAGAATCCACACCAGCTTCGGCAGATGGCGGACGTCCTCATCCTTGGAGCTGATGCAGTCCACCAGGGCGTAGATGGTCAGCGCCAGCGGTACCAGAATCAGCAGCACCCTCAGCATGGTAGTCCCCCTGGACTCAACGCTCCGGGGCCCGTCGCGAGACCCCCTGACAATGGCCAGGGTAATGCGTCGGCAATACTGAGCGGCATGGCTTACGACGACCTCCGGTCCCTGCTGAAGGCCCTGGAACGGGATGGCGACCTCAAGCGGGTCAAAGCCGAGGTCGATCCCCATCTGGAAGTGGGGGAAATCACCGACCGGGTCAACAAGGCCGGCGGTCCCGCCCTCCTCTTCGAAAACGTCCGGGGTTCCGATCTGCCGCTCGCGATGAACGTCTTCGGCACCGACCGCCGCCTGCTCAAGGCGCTGGGCCTCGGCTCCTACGACGAGATCAGCGAGAAGATCGGCGGCTTGCTGAAACCGGAGTTGCCCCAGGGATTCGTGGGAATGCGCGAAGCCTTCGCCAAACTCGGCGCGATGACCCATGTGCCGCCGAAGAAGGTCAAACACGCGCCGGTGCAGGAGATCGTTCAGGAGGGCGACGAGGTCGACCTCGACCGGCTGCCGGCGCTCTTCACCTGGCCCGAGGACGGCGGCTCGTTCTTCAATCTCGGCCTCACGCACACCAAGGACCCGGAAACCGGGGTGCGCAACCTCGGCCTGTACCGATTGCAGCGCCACGACAAACGCACCATCGGCATGCACTGGCAGATCCACAAGGACAGCCGCAACCACTACCAGGTCGCCGCCCGGCGCGGCGAGCGGCTGCCGGTCGCCATCGCGTTCGGCTGCCCGCCGGCCGTCACCTACGCCTCCACCGCGCCGCTGCCCGCCGACATCGACGAGTACCTCTTCGCCGGCTTCCTCCAGGGCAAGCGCGTCGAGCTCGTCGACTGCAAAACCGTTCCGCTCCAGGTCCCGGCCAACGCCGAGGTCGTGCTGGAGGGCTGGCTGGAGCCCGGCCGCATGCTGCCGGAGGGCCCGTTCGGCGACCACACGGGCTTCTACACGCCGCAGGAGCCGTTCCCCGCGCTCACCATCGACTGCGTGACCACGCGGAAACGGCCGCTGTTCCAGTCGATCGTCGTCGGCCGCCCGCCCACCGAGGACGGGCCGCTGGGGCGCGCCACCGAGCGGTTCTTTCTCCCGCTCCTCAAGATCATCATCCCGGACATCGTGGACTACCACCTCCCCGAGGCCGGCGGCTTCCACAACTGCGCGATCCTGTCGATCGACAAGAAGTACCCCAAGCACGCCCAGAAAGTGATGTCGGCGGTCTGGGGCGCCCACATGATGTCGCTGACCAAGCTGATCATCGTCGTCGACGCCGACTGCGACGTGCACAACCTGCACGAGGTCGCCTGGCGGGCCCTGGGGAACGTGGACTACGCCCGCGACCTGCTGCTCACCGAGGGGCCGGTGGATCATCTCGACCATGCCTCGTACCAGCAGTTCTGGGGCGGCAAGGCCGGCATCGACGCCACGGCGAAATGGCCCGAGGAGGGCTACACGCGGGACGGCGGCTGGCCGCGGATGGTCGTCTCCGACCCGGACATCGCCGAACGCGTCACCCGCCGCTGGAAGGAGTACGGGCTGTGACCGCGGCGGCCTCGGCGCTCGCTCCGACACCCGAGCCGGGCCGGGTCCGCGCCTTCCTGCGGCTGGTGATGATCGAGCACTCGGTCTTCGCGCTGCCCTTCGCCTACATCGCCTCGCTCACCGCGATGTTCCTGGACGACGAGACGGTCGACTGGTGGACGCTGCTGCTCGTCACCGTCGCCATGGTCGGCCTGCGGACGTTCGCCATGGCCGCCAACCGGATCATCGACCGCGAGATCGACGCCCGCAACCCGCGCACCGCCGGCCGCGAGCTGGTCACCGGGGCCGTTTCCGCGCGCGCGGCCTGGACCGGCGCGCTCATCGCGCTGGCCGTCTTCCTCGCCGCCGCCGCGCTGCTCAATCCGCTCTGCCTCGCCCTGGCCCCGGTCGCCGTGGTGCCCATGGTCGTCTACCCCTACGGCAAGCGGTTCACCGACTTTCCGCACGCCATCCTCGGCCTCGCCCAGGCCATGGGCCCCATCGGCGGCTGGCTCGCGGTGACCGGCGCCTGGTCCTGGGACGCGGCCGTCCTCGGCCTCGCCGTCGGCCTGTGGATCGGCGGCTTCGACCTCATCTACGCGTGCCAGGACGTGGCCGCCGACCGGTCCGGCGGCGTCCGTTCCGTCCCGGCGCGCTTCGGCATCGCCGGCGCGCTGTACGGCGCGCGCGCCTGTCACGCGGTCACGCTCGGCCTGTTCGCCTGGTACGCGGCGGCCACGGACGGCGGCCCGCTGCTGTGGCTGGGGCTCGCGGTCGTCGCGGGCGCGTTCGGCTACGAGCACAGCATCGTCAAACCCGGCGACCTCAGCCGGGTGAACCGCGCCTTCTTCACCGTCAACGGCTTCGTCGGCATCAGCCTGTTCGTCTTCGCGCTGGCCGATCTGGTGGTGCGCGGCCTGGGCGTCTGACCGGCGCTTCGGCCAAGCCTTACCTCAGCCGTCGAGGGCGATCGCGTTCAGCTTCTCCCGCAGATAGCCATGGCTGTCGAACGGCTCGTACCGCACGCGGCCCACCGGCGCGGGCAGCGACGTGACGACCGTGCCCGGGTCGCACTCGTAGAAGTACACCAGGGACATCAGCTCCTCGGCCGGGTCCTCCGCCGGGGGCGGCAGCACCCGGTGCCGCCCGGACCGCCAGCGGTCGCCGGTCCAACGGGCCATCAGATCCCCGATGTTGACGGTGAGCGCGGCCGGGTCGTAGGGCGCGTCCTCCCAGCGGTCGGTGAAGACCTGGAGCCCGCCCCGGCCGTTCTGCCGGTCCAGCACGGTGATCGTGCCGAAGTCCGTGTGCGGGCCGATCCGGAACTGCCCCGGCTGCGGCTCGCCGGTCGCCTCCCGGGCCGGATACCAGTTGATGTTGAAACCCCAGGTGGGGTGGCGGGTGTGCCGGGTGAACAGGTCGGCGGGCCCGCCCAGCGCGGCGGCCAGCAGCTCCAGCACCTCGTCGGACAGCGCCCGCATCCGCTCCAGATAGTCGGTGACCAGCGTCCGCAACTGCGGCACCTCGGCGGGCCAGACGTTCGGCAGGAACCACTCGCCGTCCACCACCGCGTCGCCGGTGGGCTCCTCGGCCGCGAACGACCAGGACTCCTTCAGATCGGGCGGCGAGGGCGTCCCCTCCGCGTAGGAGTTGGCCTCCGCCCCGGGCCCGAGCCAGCCGCGCCCGCCGACGCGCACCGCGTACGGCCGTTTGGCGTCCTCGGGCAGCCGGAAGAACCGCCGCGCGGCGCACCGGATGCGCGAGCGCAGGTCCGGATCCACGTCGTGCCCGGCGATCAGCAGGAACCCGGCCGTGGACAGCGCCCGGTCCACGGCCGCCGCGATGGCGGCCCGGTCGGCCGGGTCGCCATCGCGCCAGGGGCGCAGGTCGACGACGGGGATCACCGGTGGACGTCCTCGACGAAGTGGTCGAACTCGTTGTTCTGCACGCCGAGAACGAAGGCATGCCATTTCGCGCGGGTGGTGGTGACGATCTTGTCGGGCTCGTCCGTCTGCCGGATGTGGATCAGGTCCCCGTCCCCGGCGGCGACCTCGAAGCAGTGCTCGTCGGCGCCGTCCTCGACCTCGGCCCGGATCCAGTCCAGTCGATCCGCGTTGATCTGGGGCATGCCCGCCGTCCTCCTCCTCGTTCTCCTCGTTCACCGACGTTCGCTGACGCGGTGGCTCGCTCGGCCACTCCCACGCTACTCGTCAGGGCAAGAGGCGGGCGGCGGCCCAGGAGGTGTGGTCGTGGGAGCTGCTGCCATTGGCGTCGGAGACCACCAGACGGAGCAGCCGGACACCGGAGACATCCACGTCCGGGGGCCGGGGGCCACCGGTCATGAGGCCCGGTTGTGGACGGCGTATTGAACTCCTGTGGCGCGCCGCGCGCCGCGCGCCGTCAGGCCGCGGTGCGGACGGCCATGAGCAGCCCTCCGGCCCAACTCAGCCGTACCGTGCGGAAGCCGGGCCGGTTCTCCAGGCCGGCCAGCAGGGCGTCGACCGCGGACCGGTGCTCCTCGGGCCACTCGGGCAGCGGGGACAGGTCGTCGATCAGATAGATGCCGCCCGGCGCCACCAGGGCCAGCGCCCGGTCCAGATGCGTGAACTTCCCCGGCCAGGTGTCCGCGAAGACCAAGTCGAACGGCGCGCCCGCGTACTCCTCCAGCCATGCGCCGCCGTCGCCGGTGACGAACGAGACGCGCGGGTCGTCGCCCAACTCGGCGCGGGCGACGGCCTGGTGGGCGTCGCTCAGCTCGACCGTGACCAGCTCGCCGTCCGACGGCAGGCCGGTCAGCAGCCACGCGGTGCCCTCGCCGACGCCGGTGCCGAGCTCCAGGACCCGGCCCCCGGGACGGGCGGCGGCGAGCGTGGCGAGCAGGGCGCCGGTGCGCTCCTCGCTCGACATGGTGAACCCGGCGGCGCTTGCGGCGGCACGGAGGGTGGGCAGCGCGGCCGGCGGCTGGCGCGGAGAGTCGTCGAACATGCGGGCCAATCTACGGGCTAGTCCACGCTGAGCCGCCGCAGGCTCCCGCCGGCCAGCGCCCACAGGTCGGAGCTTCCGGCGGTGGGCAGGATGCCGCGCGGCTCGCCGAGGTCCAGCACCGACTGTGGGTCGGCGACCAGTCCGTTGCTGCCGTTGAGCGGGATGCGCCACAACTCCCCGCTGTCGGCGGCGGGCAGCCACAGCGAACCCTCGCTGGCGGCGAGACCCGCCGGGGTCACCTCGGCCGCTCCGGTCATCTCCACCTCGATCGGCGCGCCTCCGGGCGTCACGGAGAACAGCCGGGCGCCGCCGTCCGCGCCCGCGTCGACGGCCCACATCCGGTCCTCGTCCCAGGCGAGGCCGCGGATGTCGGTGTAGGGGCCGGTGGAGTGGATGACGGGCGGATCGCTGCCGTTGGGGTCGACGCGGAGGATCTTCCCGTTCCACGACTCGGGATCCTCCGCCGCCGCCGGGTCCCCGGCGTCGCCGGTGCCCGCGTACAGGGCACCGTCCGGCCCGAAGGCGAGCGCGCCGCCGTCGCGGGTGCCGGTGCCGGACAGGGGGACGGGCTCGTCGAGCAGGATCGTGGGACTCTCACCCCAGGGCGCCCAGTCCTGGTTGGGGAAGAAGGGATAGCTGGCGATCTGCCCGCCGTCCGGGCCCGCGTAGAAGACATAGACGCTGACATAGCTGCCGGTCGCCCGCCCGGGCACGGCCAGCCCCAGCAGTTCCCCGGGCAGTTGGCCGAGCGGCGTCAACGAGCCGTCCCCGTCCGCGTCGAGGAGCGAGATGGTGTCGCCGGACCCGACGAGCATGTCCTCGCTGTCCGGCAGCGCGGCCACGCAACAGGCGGCGCCCAGCCCGTCGATCCGGGTGCCGGTGTCCGTCGCGCCGCCCGTCGCGGGGGCGGGCGTGGGTCCCGGGGCCGGCTCTTCGGTCGGATCGCCGGGCCGTGCGGGATCGTCCGACCCGTTCCCGCCGGGCAGATCCTCCTCCGGCGAGCCGTCGGTGGAGGCGTCCGCCTCCCGCTCGGCCCGGTCCGCCGCGGGGCCGACCTGACAGCCGGCGGCCAGCACACCCAGCACCGCGACCGCCGCCACCCGACGCGTCACGCGCCAACCCCGCATCCGCCGACCCTAGATGGACATGCCGTAGATGATGGTGAACAGCGTGCCCAGCGAACCGATGATGAAGACGCCGGTCAGCCCGGCGACGATCAGGCCCTTGCCCTGCTCGGCGCTGAACGAGTCGCGCATGGCCGTGGATCCGATTCGCTGCTTGGCCGCTCCCCAGATCGCGATGCCCAGGCAGATGAGGATGGCCATCGCCATGATCACCTGAACCATCGTCCGAGCCTGATTCCCGACCGCGGCGAACGGTCCCCAATCAGGGGCGATGCCACCAATGATGTTGTTGATGTCGTCTGACTGTTCCTCGTCCACCGAACTCACCACCCAACTGGCTGCTAACGGCGCTCTCTCGGATTGTGCCACGCCGCGCAGACACACGAGGACTGCGCGTGAGTTTGGATCCCGCGCGCAGCGGTTCAGCGGTCGCAGCGGGCCGCCCTGAGCTGGAGATATCGCTGTTCGGGCACGCTCAACGTCCCGCTCGCGGCCTGCCGGTAGGCCTCGGCCGCCGCCGGCTCCCCGGCCCGCTCCAGCAGATGGCCGCGCACGGCCGCCAACCGGTGGTGTCCGACCAGCCGCTGATCCTCCGCCAGCAGCCGGGGACCCGCTCTCTTGCACTTGATGACGAACACCATGGGTGCCAGTAAAGTTACGATCCGTGTTCATCCGGACCGGAAAGGGGGGTGGGTTGGATGATTCGGGCGTACAAGTTCCTCATGCGGCCCACCGTCCGCCAGGACCAGGCCCTCGCCGATATGCTGCGCGATCACTGCTCGCTTTACAACGGTGCGTTGCAGGAACGCCGTGATGCCTATCGCCACACCTCACAGACCATCATCCGCTACGGGCAGCAGTCCGCGCAGCTCAAGGACATCCGCGCCTTCGACGGCGAGCGTCAGGGCCGCTGGTCGTTCTCCAGTCAGCAGGCCACGCTCCGTCGGCTGGACAGGGCGTTCGCCTCGTTCTTCCGCCGGGTCAAGGCGGGGGACAGGCCCGGATACCCCCGCTTCCGGGGAGTGGGGCGGTTCGACACGGTGGTCTTCCCCAAGGACGGCGACGGCTGCCGTTGGGACTCCACCCCGCACGCCCCCGTGACCCGCGTCCGCTTCCAGGCTCCGTGTCGATGCCCCAGTCCAGGCTGGCCGCGCCGCCGCGCGGCAGATCCTCGAAGTCCTCGCAGAACAGCAGCGCGGAGCCGGGACGGCAGGTGTCCGGGGACCGGCCGGGCGCGGGGGCGCCGGCCGCCGTCGAGGTCGCGGCGGTCACGAGGGCCAGGGCGAACGCGCCGAGCAGGGACATACGCCGCGAACGACTCGCGATGCGGGGGCGGCTCATGGTCTTCTCCACTCCGGTGTGCAGGGAACCGACGGTTTTGGGAGCGCTCCCAAACGCTTTCCCCGGCACCCTGGGCCAGCCCGGGCCGCGCTGCCAGAGATCCGTCGGGGGGTCAGCGGGGGCCAGTAACAAGGCAGTTCATGCCGCCGCCCGGCCGGTGGCCGAAGTCCGAGCCCGGTGCGGGGGCGGCGCCCTACTATGCGTGTGACGGGCCGACGGCGCGGAGGAGCGACAAGTCGCCGGGAAGTGGGAAGGGTTGGGGTATGCGGCGGATCCTGTGGGCGGTTGGCCTCGGCTTCGGGGGCGTGGTGTGCTTCATGGCGCTCCTCGTCATCGGCGTCTACGGCGCCGCCGCCGGGCTGCTGGGCGGTCTGGGCGGCGACCGGGGCGGGGCCGGCCAGCTCGCGCGGGACACGGTGCCGCCCGAGTACGAGGACCTCGTCCAGCGCTGGGGGAACCTCTGCGACACCCTCAGCCCCTCGCTGCTGGCCGCCCAGTTGAACCAGGAGAGCGGCTTCCTCACCGACCGCACCTCGCCCGCGAACGCCCAGGGCATAGCGCAGTTCATCCCCAGCACGTGGGCCACCCATGGGATCGACGCCAACGGCGACGGCGAGGCCAACGTGTGGGACCCGCAGGACGCCATCCCGTCCGCCGCCTCCTACGACTGCGCGCTCGCCGGGTATGTCGAGGACGTCCCCGGGGACCCGGTGGACAACATGCTGGCCGCCTACAACGCCGGTCCCTACGCGGTGATCCAGTACAACGGCGTGCCGCCGTACGAGGAGACGCAGAACTACGTGCGCATCATCCGCGAGGCGGAGGCGAGCTTCGCCGCGCCGGTCGGGGAGGAGCCGCTGCCGCCGCTCGAACAGGCGGCGGGCGCCGTGCACTTCGCGCAGGAGCAGCTCGGCACGCCGTATCTGTGGGGCGGCGACGGAACGCCCGAGGAGGACGGCCGGTTCGACTGCTCGGGGCTGACGAAGGCAGCGTACGAGTCCGTGGGGATCGAGCTGCCGCGCGTCGCCAACGACCAGTGGAACGCCGGCCCGCACCCGGACCGGGACGAGCTGCTCCCCGGTGACCTGGTGTTCTTCGCGTATGATCTTGAAGATCCACGGAGCATCCACCACGTCGGCCTCTACGTCGGCGGCGGTTACATGATTGACGCCCCGTACACCGGAGCCGTGATCCGGTTCGATCCGATCGATTCCCCGGATTACTTTGGGGCCACCCGCCCCACGTCCTAGCGGCGCCTCGTCGCAGCGGGTGAAGCCATGGGTAATGGTTCCCCGTCGAGCGGTGGCGATGCGTTGCTGTTCGATAACGCTGCGGCCGTCATTCGATGGACGTCGGCACTCCGGGGGATGTACTTGGCGTTACCTGTACCGGAACAGGGGCTCCTCCTCCCTGCCGAGTCCCGGCGGGGTCCCCCCACAGCATGAAGGGGCCGCAACGGCACATGGCTGGACTCGATAGCCTCGACAATCCAGAGGTCGAGCTGGACGTCCTCTACGACATCAACGGTCTCGCCGACCGCATGCCCGGCTGGGCCGAGAGCGCCGTCACCTTCCTCGGCGAGCACGGCATCCTGTTCGCCCTCGTCCTGCTGATCGTCGGCGCGTGGTTCCTCGTGCGCCGCCGTGCCGACGCCGTCACCGCCGTCGCCGGAACGGCCTGGGCCGGCCTGGCCGCGGGCGTCGCCTACCTCGTGAACGCGCCGATCCGCGACTTCGTGGCCCGGCCCCGCCCGTTCGTCGACCACCCCGAGGTGAACGTGCTGGTGGAGGGCAAGGACGGGTACTCGTTCGTCAGCGATCACGCGAGCGTTGCCATGGCCGTGGCCGTGGGGCTCTTCCTGGTGCACCGGACGCTCGGCGTGGTCGCGTTCGCGCTGGCGCTCTTCCAGGGCTTCGCGCGCGTGTTCCTCGGCGTTCACTACCCGAGCGACGTCATCGGCGGCTTCGCGCTGGGCATGGCGGTGGCGCTGCTCCTGGCGCCGCTCGCGATGGCCTCGCTGACGCCACCGGTCCGCTTCGCCGCGCGGACCCGCGCGCTGGGCTGGCTCGCGCGCCCGCGCGCCCCGCAGCCGGGGGAGCGGCGGACGAACGCGGTGAACGACGCGGAGCTGGAGCACCCGGGCCCGACTGCCGCCCGGGGGCTGGCGGCGTAGCGGGCTTCCGGTCTCAGCGGTGCTCCGTCACGTGCGCCGCGGCCTCCGTGCGGGCCAGCGGGCGGGAGCGGCGGGCCGGGCCGTACCAGCCGCAGGTGCAACAGGGGGCGATGAAGGGGCCGCGCTCGGTGAGCGTCACGGCGTGGACCGGCTGGGCAGGCGGCTGTTCTTCACCCGGGTCGTGCACCCTCTCACCGTAACGGCCTCCCCGGGATCTCGTTAGGCGGTGGGAGTCGGAGAAGACGGTGTTGGGGGTGTCGGCAGACCATGGCGGTGTGGCGGCGCGAGCGCGGGAACGGAATCGCACCCGCGGCTGTCGCCTGCGCCGCCGGACTGCTCGCGGCCCTGCTGGCCACCACGGGCTGTTCCGGCACGGGGGCCGCGGCCGAGGGCGACGCCCGGGAGGTGATCCGGCGGGCCGCCGACCGGCTCGCCGAGTCCGGCAGTTCCCGGGCGCGCACCGCGATGCAGATGGCCTCCGGCGGCACCCGAATCACGCTGCGGGGCCTCGGCGGCTTCGACTACGGCGAGCGCACGGGCGAGCTGCGGGTGACGCTGCCGGAGGGCAAGCCGGTCACCGAGGTGTTCGTGCCCGGCCGCCTCTACATGAAGAACCGGGGCGCCGGCGTGCCCGCCGACAAGTGGCTGCGGATCGACATCACCACGCTGCCCGACGGCAATCTGGTCACCGGCGGCGCCACCGACCCGATCACCGCGGCCGAGCTGCTGCGGGGCGTGGTGACCGCCAGCGATCTGGGCGAGGCCGAGGTGAACGGCGAGACGCTGCGGCACTTCCGGGGCGTGACCGACATCGGCGATGCCGCGGCGGCCGCCTCCGAGCAGTCCCGGGACCAGCTTCTGGCGGCGGTGGACGGCTTCACGCGGACGGAAGTGCCGTTCGACGCGTACCTCGACGATCAGGGGCTGCTGCGCAAGGTCCGGCACGAGTTCAGCTTCGCGAACGACGAGGCGGAGGGCATCGACGTCGCCTCGACCGTGGTGCTCTTCGACTTCGGGGCGCCGGTGGAGGTGAGGCTGCCGAGCGCGGGCGAGGTGTACGCCGGGGCCGTGGCGTAGCCCTCAGGTGCGGAGCAGCCGCGCGATGGCGGCCGTGGCCTCCTCGACCTTGGCGTCGATCTCGGGCCCGCCCTCCTCGGCGGCGTGCGCGACGCAGTGCCGCAGGTGCTCCTCCAGCAACTGGAGGGCGAAGGACTGGAGCGCCTTGGTGGAGGCGGAGACCTGCGTCAGTATGTCGATGCAGTAGACGTCCTCCTCGACCATGCGCTGGAGGCCGCGGATCTGTCCCTCGATCCGGCGCAGCCGCTTGAGGTGGGAGTCCTTGTCCTTGCTGTAGCCGTGCGGCCCGCCGCTCGCCGGTGAGGCGTCCGCGGACGCTACGGTCTCCACTGTGGACATCTCGGTCCTCCCATGACTTTTCGGCCGCTTATACCCCTGATGGGTATAGCGTAACGAATGGACGGCGGACCAGGCAGTATCGTGCAGCCTTTGGGCAACCTGACCGCCCGGTGTGGTTCATTTTCTATTCACTTAGGTCGGTCGATCACTTCACCTGTTCAACCTACGTTCAGAGGAGAACGGTGAGGGGAAGGACGGAATGACGGTGAAGCTACGCCTCGGCGCGGTGCTGGCCTCCGGCGCCCTGGTCCTCCTCACCGCGTGTGGTACCGATGACAACTCCGGTCTTCCGGGGGCCGTGGACTTCTCGGTGGAGGGTCTTCGATGCGGCCCGGGCGGGACCCTGCTCGCGTCGGGCTCCAGCGCACAGGCCAATGCGATGGAGGTCTGGGTGAACACCTACCAGGCCAATTGTGAAGACAGTCAGATCAACTACAAGCCGACGGGCTCGGGCGCGGGCGTCCAGGAGTTCCTCCAGGGCACCACCGCGTTCGCCGGGTCGGACTCCCTGCTGACCGAGTCCGAGATCGACGAGTCCCGCGGGGTCTGCCGGGACGGCGGCCGGGCCATGCACCTGCCCATGGTCGCCGGGCCCATCGCCGTCGCCTACAACCTGCCCGGGGTGGACGACCTCGTCCTGGACGCCACGACCCTGGCCCGGATCTTCGACTCCGACATCCGCCGCTGGAACGACCCGGCCATCGCCGAGCTCAACCCGGACGCGGACCTGCCGGCCATCCCGATCACCCCCTTCCACCGTTCCGACGGCTCGGGCACCACCGACAACTTCACCTCGTATCTGCACGCCTCCGCCCCCGACGCCTGGCCCTACGAGCCGGACAAGGCCTGGCGCGGCAAGGGCGGCCAGTCCGCCGACGGCTCCTCCGGCCTGGTCGGCATGGTGCAGCAGAACGAGGGCGCCATCTCCTACTTCGAGCTCTCCTACGCCCACCAGAACGAGATCGACACCGTCGCCATCGACACCGGCGCCAGCGAGCCCGTGCGGGCCACCGTGGAGAACTCGTCCAACGCGATCGCGCAGGCCGACATCGTCGGCGAGGAGGGCGACCTCGCGCTGGAGCTGGACTACGCCACCCGCGAGGAGGGCGTCTACCCCATCGTCCTGGTCACGTACGAGATCGCCTGCGACCGCGGGAACGACCCCGCGACCCTCGGGCTGACCAGGGCGTTCCTCGCCTATACGGCCGGCGAGGACGGCCAGCGGGCGCTGCGCGAGATCGACTACGCGCCGATTTCCGACGACATCATCCAGCGGGTGCGGGACCGCATCGACGCGATGGACTGAGGACCGGGACCATTCATGTCGGCTACCACGAAGAGCACCACGCGCCTGGGCGACCGGGTGTTCAGCAATCTGTCCAGGGGATCCGGCATCGCCATGCTGGTGATCATGGCGGCGATCGCCGTGTTCCTCGCGATCCGCGCGGTCATCGCCATCCGGGCGAACGAGGGGAACTTCCTCACCACCTTCGCCTGGGACGCCAACGCGGACCCGCCCTACTTCGGCATCGCCGTGCTGCTCTTCGGCACGGTCGTCAGCTCGGTCATCGCCATGGTGCTGGCCGTGCCGGTCGCGGTGGGCATCGCGCTGTTCATCTCCCACTACGCCCCGCGCCGGATCGCCACCCCCATCAGCTACCTCATCGACCTGCTGGCCGCCGTGCCCAGCATCATCTACGGCCTGTGGGGCGCCCTCTACCTCGTGCCGCACCTCACCGGGCTGTACGACTGGCTGGACGAGGTCCTCGGCTGGACCGGCGTGTTCGCCTACGACGGCACCCCCGCCCGTTCGCTGATGACCGTCGGCATCCTGCTGGCCGTGATGATCCTGCCGATCATCACCAGCGTCACCCGCGAGGTGTTCCGGCAGACCCCCGCGGCCAACCAGGAGGCGGCGCTCGCGCTGGGCGCCACCCGCTGGGAGGTCATCACCATGACCGTGCTGCCGTTCGGCCGCTCCGGCGTGATCAGCGCCTCGATGCTGGGCCTCGGCCGGGCGCTCGGCGAGACCATGGCGGTGGCCACCGTGCTCTCCCCGAGCTTCCTGATCAACGCCAGCCTGCTGGAGTCCGGCGGCGGCACGTTCGCGCAGAACATCGCCAGCCAGTTCAAGGAGGCCGGCTCGATGGGCCGGGACGCGCTCATCGCCTCCGGCCTGGTCCTCTTCCTCCTCACCCTGGTCGTCAACGGCGCCGCGCGGCTGATCATCGCCCGGCGCAAGGAGTACTCGGGAGCCCGCGCATGACCGGCAGGACCACCGCCGCCTCCGAGACCGCCCCGCCTCCCGTGCCGCGCACCGGGCTGCGCCGGCCGCGGCTGCCGCGCTGGTCGATGGCCGCGCTGGGCATCGGCTCACTCGCCATCGGCGTCGGCGCCGGGCTGGTCGCCGATCTGGACAGCCGCGCGCAGTGGGGACTGATCGCCGCGCTGGTCTTCGTCTCCGCCACCTTCTGGCTGGCCGCCGCCGTCGAGGGCCGCCGGTACGCCGTGGACCGGCTCGCCGCCATCCTGGTGTGGGCCTGCTTCGTCGTGGCCGTGGTGCCGCTGGCCTCCCTCGTCTGGGAGACGGTCAGCCGCGGACTGCCGGGCGTGGACTGGTACTTCCTCACCCACTCGATGAACGGCGTGCTGAGCTGGCAGGAGGGCGGCGGCATTTACCACGCCATCCTCGGCACGGCGGAGCAGGTGCTGATCGCCTCCCTGATCGCGCTGCCGCTCGGCCTGCTCACCGCCGTCTATCTCGTCGAGTACGGCACCGGCCGGCTGGCCAAGGCCATCACCTTCTTCGTGGACGTGATGACCGGCATCCCCTCCATCGTCGCCGGCCTGTTCATCCTCAGCCTGTGGATCATGATGCTCGACTTCGGGTACTCGGGCTTCGCCGGCGCCATGGCGCTGTCCATCCTGATGATGCCGATCGTCGTCCGCTCCACCGAGGAGATGCTGAAGCTGGTCCCGAACGAGCTGCGCGAGGCATCCTTGGCGATGGGTGTGCCGAAGTGGCGCACGATCCTCAAGGTGGTGCTGCCGACCGCGATCGGCGGGATCACCACCGGCGTCATGCTGGCCCTGGCCCGCATCGCCGGCGAGACCGCCCCGATCATCCTGCTGGTCTTCGGCAACCACATGATCAACGGCAACGTTTTCGAGGGCGCCCAGTCCTCCCTGCCGCTGTACGTCTACGAGCAGTGGGGATACGGCACCGAGCAGGCGTACGACCGGGCCTGGGCCGCGGCCCTGGTGCTGATCGTCTTCGTCATGCTGCTGAATCTGGGGGCCCGCGCGATCGCGCGCTGGAAGTCCCCCAAGACCGGACGCTGACGAGCCGGCGAGAGAAGAAGGAAGAGAAGCCATCATGGCCAAGCGCATCGACGTCCAGGGACTGACCGCGTACTACGGCTCCCACAAGGCGATCGAGGGCATCACGCTGCATGTGGAGCCCCGGTCGGTGACCGCGTTCATCGGCCCGTCCGGCTGCGGCAAGTCCACCTTCCTGCGCACCCTGAACCGCATGCACGAGGTCACCCCCGGTGGCCGGGTCGAGGGCAAGGTGCTGCTGGACAACGAGGATCTGTACGGGCCGGGCGTCGACCCCGTCTCGGTGCGCCGCACGGTCGGCATGGTCTTCCAGCGGCCCAACCCGTTCCCCACCATGTCCATCTACGACAACGTGGCGGCCGGGCTGAAGCTGAACGGCACCAGGCTCCGCAAGTCGCAGCTCGACGACGTCGTCGAGAAGAACCTGCGCGGCGCCAACCTGTGGAACGAGGTCAAGGACCGGCTGGACAAGCCCGGTTCCGGCCTGTCCGGCGGTCAGCAGCAGCGGCTGTGCATCGCGCGGGCCACCGCCGTGGAGCCCGAGGTGCTGCTGATGGACGAGCCGTGCTCGGCGCTGGACCCGATCTCGACCCTGGCGGTCGAGGACCTGATCGACCAGATGAAGGCCCAGTACACGATCGTGATCGTGACGCACAACATGCAGCAGGCGGCCCGCGTTTCGGACCGCACCGCGTTCTTCAACCTCGCGGCCATCGGCGAGCCGGGCCGGCTGATCGAGGTGGACAGCACGGAGAAGATCTTCTCGAACCCCTCCGTGCCGGCCACCGAGGACTACATCTCGGGCCGCTTCGGCTGACCGCCGCTGCGATTGAACGAGGCGGCCCGAGGGCGGATCAGGCGGTGCGGTAGGCGTCGATGATGGTCTGGGTCGAGGTGTTGCCCTCCGCGTCCGTGATCTCGGCGCGGAACGACACGGTGCCGCCCGCGGCCGGGTTGGTGACGCGGATCCTGTAGTCGGTGATGGGCGTCCTGGTCCAGGTCTCGCCGCCGTCGAAGGAGACGGAGACGGTCAGGCTGTCGTGGTTCCCGCCGGCCGCCGAGCCCTGCACGGTGATCGGGACGATGACGCTCCGGCCCGCCGGGGACGTGCTCGCCATGGTGAGGTTCGGGCCGAAGCGCACGGCGCTGGCCGGCAGTTGGACCTCCTGCGCGCCCGCCGCGGCCGAGGTGAACGTGTACGACGTGGTGACCTCGGTGCTCACCGTGGCCACCGGCGCGCCGCGGGTGACGGTGGAGACCAGCTCGTACTCGGCCTCGTCGGCCGGCACCTCGAACTCGGCCTCGTCCAGCATCACGTCGACCGACGCGTACTCCTGCCCATCGCGGTAGAGCGTGGTCGTCGCGCTGTCGTAGGCGCTGTAGGAGTAGTTCCCGGCGCCGTCGGTGAACGGGCTGGTCCCGCCGTAGATCAGGTTCTCCGAGCGGAAGACCCCGTGCCACTCGTCCAGGTTCGGGCCGAAGACGCCGACGTTGAGCCGCCGTTCATAGCTCCGGCCGGCCTCGAAGGTCCGGAAGCCGGTCCAGTAGTCGGTCACCCACTCCCCGTCGTCGGCGACCTGCACGAGCTCCTGGATCCACGCGACGTCCGTCGCCAGGTACACCTGCGTGCGCCGCGGCAGCTCGATCACGCTCGCGGCGGCGCCGACCGGGACATCGGGGAAGGCGTACAGGTGGCCCGTGGCGCCGGGCACCGAGGAGCCGGCATAGGTGGTGACGCGCGCCAACTCGTCCGCGGCGGTGTGGTGGGTCAGCCCGGTGTAGAACGCGCCCTCCTGGACGTGGGCGGAGTGGTACTGGGCACCCTCCCGCTCCCAGGTGGTGGCGGCGGCGCCGGTGATCTGCCAGCCGGGGCGGGTGCCGCCGACCTGCGCGGTGCCCAGGCCGTCCGGGAAGTCGCCGCCGAAGCTGATGCTCAGGCCCCCGCCGTCCTCGTCGGTCAGGTCCGCGCTCACGGACAAGGAGGTCTGCTCGCCCGCGCCGTCCGGCATGGTCATGGTGATCGGCTCGGCGTCGGCGGCGTCGAACGTGACGGTGGTGTCCTCGGTGAGGGACAGCCCGGGCTGGACCAGCCAGTCGGCGGCGGCCGGCGTCTCGCCGGTCTCCCCCCAGGTCTCGATCGTGGTGTCCAGCCAGTAGTCGCCCACCGGGAGCCGGGCGGTCTCCTGGCCGGGGGCCAGGAAGTAGATGTCCAGCGTCTCCAGGTCGTAGGCGAAGGTGTACCAGTCCTCGGTCGGGGCGCCGGCGCGGTCGGTGGCCCCCACGGTCAGGTTCGCCATCTGCGCCTCGCGCTCCACCCCGGCGGCGGTGCGGACGGTCTCCCCTCCCCCAGGCCCTTGGGGGCCTGGGAGGTGCCCCCAGTCGGCGAAGGCGGTGACGACCGCGGCGTAGCCGCCGTGGACGTCGCCGCCCGGGCGGGTGTCGGCGGTGACCGGCACGGTGGCGGTGCCGCCGGCGGGCACGGTGACCTCCGTCGCGCCGAGCGTGAACATGCCGTCGGGCGCCGGGCCGCCGTCGGGGCCGGTGCCGGTGGCCACCGAGAGCTCCAGGGTGACGTCGGTGTCGCCGAGGTTGGTGTAGGTCAGGTCCTCGGTGAGCGGTTCGTCGTCCTCGTGCGGCCAGGCGGCCGTGCCGAAGGCCAGCGAGCCGGACTCGGCGATGACCGTCTGCTCACTGGCGGCGGGCACGTCGATGCGGCCGGTGCCCTGCTGGTACGGGGTGTTGTCCGCGCTCGGCCGCGCGGACGCGATGAGCGCGGCCTTGATCTGCTCGCCGGTCCAGTCCGGGTGGGCCTGGGCGAGCAGGGCGGCGGCGCCGGCCGCGTGCGGGGTGGCCATGGAGGTGCCGGAGAGCGTGGCGTGACCGCCGCCGGGCGTGGCGGCGGTGATGTCCACGCCGGGGGCGGTGACATCGGGCTTGACCGCGCCGTCCCGGCGGCGCGGGCCGGTGGAGGAGAAGTCGGCCAGGGCGTCGGACTTGTCGACGGCGCCCAGGGTCAGCGCGGCGTCGGCGGTGCCCGGGGAGTCCAGCGTGCCGCGGCCGGGGCCGTTGTTGCCCGCGGCGATGACGAAGAGCGTGTCGGACTCGGCGGAGAGGGTGTTGACGGCCTCCTCCAGCGGGTCGATCTCGTCGCTCTCCGAGCCGCCCAGGCTCAGGTTGACGACGTCGGCGCCCTGCTCGACGGCCCACTGCATGCCCTCGATGATGCCGGAGTCCCAGCCGTAGCCGTCGTCGTCCAGCACCTTGCCGTTGAGCAGCCCGGCGCCGGGCGCGACGCCGGGCGCCTCGCCGTTCCCGGCGGCGGTGGAGGCGACGTGGGTGCCGTGGCCGTCTCGGTCCTCGGCGTCGGCGGCGTCGGAGAAGTTCCGTTCGGCGATGACCTGGCCGGCCAGGTCGGGGTGGTCGGCGTCGATGCCGGTGTCCAGGACGGCGATGGTGGTGCCGGTGCCGTCGTGGCCGGCGTCCCAGACCTCGGGGGCGCCGATCCCCGGCACGCTGTCGGCCAGCGCCTTCTCCACCAGGCCGTCCAGCGCGATGGTGGCGATGCCCGGCGCGGCGGCGAGCGTCCGTTCGCCGGAGGCCGGTTCGGTCAGCGACGCCCACACGTCAGCGGCCTCGCTCCGGTCCACGGTCAGGGCCTCGCCGTTGATGGCCTCCAGCGGGGTGCCGGTGGGGGTGGCGCTCAGCGCCCGGGGCCGGTCCTCCTCGTAGGTGACGATGAGCGGCAGGCCGTCGGCGGCCCGGTACTGCGGGCGGCTCAGCTCACTGACGTTGAACAGGTCGCGGTCCAGGGTGCCGTCCGCGATCAGCGGCAGGGTGTCCACGGGGAAGACGTGGACGGCGCCGCCGATGGTCGCGGTCCGGGTCGGGACGGACTCCCGGCCCTCGGCCGCGATGACGCTCGCGACCTGTCCCCCCTGGCCGAGCACCACCATGTCGCCCGTGATGAGCGATACGGGCGTGCGCTCGGCGCCGCGGGCCTCGGGGCCGGCCGACGCGTCGTCCCGCGCGGTGGCCGGCGCCGCTAACCCCGTGGTCAGCGCCGCGGCGGCGACCACGGCGGTCGCCCACGGGCTCTTCCGGATCTTTCTCAACTGTCCCCCTCGGAATTGTTGTCCGCGGCATGACCGTTGCGTGCGGTGCCATGGACATCCGGTGTGTCGTCTGTGAACTACCCCGCACCGATGGTGAGTTAGGCGTGGACGTAGGCACCGGATTCCGTCGCACAAACGCAACGGCCCGCCCCCCGGGTGCTTCCGGGGAGCGGGCCGTTCGACGACTCCGGTGGGGCGGTGCCGTCAGGCGGTGCGGTAGGCGTCGATGATCGTCTGGGTGGCGGTGTTGCCCCCGGCGTCCTCGACCTCGGCGCGGAACGAGACCGAGCCGCCCGCCGCCGGGTTGGTGACCTGGACCGCGTCACCCTCGACCGGGACCTCGGTCCAGGTCTCGCCGCCGTCGTAGGAGACGGAGACGGTGAGGGAGGCCGCGTTCCCGTCGGCCGCCGCGCCCTGCACGGTGACCGGGACGCTCACCGTCTCGCCCGCCGGGCCGGTGCTGTCCAGCGCCAGTTCCGGGGTGAACCGGACCACGCTGACCGGGACCGGCACCGGGCCGTCCTCGGGGCCGGCCGCCGAGGTGAAGGTGTAGGAGGCGGTGATCTCCGTGCTGACCGACGCGGTGGGCGGCGCCCCCGCCGGGTCCCGGGAGACGGTGGTGACGAGTTCGTACGTCGCCTCCTCGGCCGGCAGTTCGAACTCCACCTGGTCCAGCACGTCGTCGGCGCTCGCCAGCTCCTCGCCGTTCCGGTACAGCGTGGTGCTCGCGCTGTCGTAGACGCTGAAGCCCACGTGCCCGGCGCCGTCCGAGAACGGGTTCACCGAGCCGTAGAGGGTGTCGCCCAGCCGGTACAGGCCGTCGTCCTGGCCGAGCAGCGGCCCGAACACGCCGACGTTGAACGTCGAGGTGTGCTCGCTGCCCGCCTCGTACGCGGTGTACTCGGAGGTGGCGCCCGCGGTGGCGAACACGTCCGGGTCGGTCTGCATGAAGTCCTGGAGCCACTCGCCGCCCGCTGCGTCCACGTACACCTCGGAGGTGCGCGGCAGTTCGTGCTCCTCGGCGGAGGCCCAGGACACCAGCGAGGACGCGGTGAAGAGCACCCCGGTCAGGCCGGGCAGCGAGGCGCCCTCCCGCGTGGTGACGCGCGCCAGGTCGGCGGCCTCGGTGTGGTCGGTCAGGCCGGTGTAGAACGACCCCTCCTGGGCGTGGGCGCCGTGGTACTCGACGCCGTCCGCGGTCCAGGTGGTGCCCGCGTAGCCGGAGATGCCCCAGTCGGCGCCGGGCTCGCCGAGCTGCGCGGTGCGGAAGCCCTCGGTGAGGCCGCCCGCGCTCCACGCCGAGTCGAACGAGATCTGGCCGCCCCGCGCGAGCTGGTAGCCGACCGTCAGATCGCTCTGGGTGGCCGCCTCGTCGGGCATGGTCATGGTGATCTCGGACGCCTCGGTGGCGTCGGCGGCGACCGTGACCGGTTCGGTCAGCGTCACATGGGGCCGCACCAGCCAGTCGACGCCGGCGGTTTCGCCCGCGTCGTCCGGGGTGAAGACGCTGGTGTCCACCTGGTACTCGCCCTCGGGCAGCCGGACCGTGCCGGTGCCGCCCTCGCCGAAGACGTCGTGGAACTCGAACGTCTCCAGGTCGATCACCGTGGCCCACCAGTCGGCGGCCGGCGCGCCGTCGCGGCCGGTGGCCTCGACGGTGAGCTCGAACTTCTCCTCCTCGCGCTCCACGGCACCGGCGGTGGAGACCACCTGACTGTCGTCGCCGGTCGCGGTCACATAGAGGCTGTACGCGCCGTACAGTTCGCCGCCCGGGGTGGTGTCGGCGGTGGCCTGCACGGTGGCGGTGCCGCCGGCGGGCACGGTGACCTCGGTGGCGCTGAGGGCGAACATGCCCTCGGGGGCCGGGTTGCCCTCGGGGTCGGTGCCGGCGGCGGTGAGCTGGAGGGTGACGTCCTGGTCGCCGGAGTTCGCGTAGGTGAGATCCCGGGTGACGGGCTCCGCGTCCTCGTGCGGATAGGCGACCGTGCCGAAGCTGAGCGAGACCGGCTCGGCGGTCACCGTCTGGGCGATGGCGGCGGGCACGTCGATGCGGCCGGCGCCCTGCTGGAACGCGGTGTAGCCGTCGCCGGCGACGGCCGAGCCGGTCAGCGCGGCCTTGATCTGCTCGCCGGTCCAGTCGGGGTGGGCCTGGGCGACGAGCGCGGCGGCGCCCGCGGCGTGCGGGGTGGCCATCGAGGTGCCGGAGATGGCGACATAGCCGTCGGCCACCGGCGTGCCGTAGTCCCAGATGGCCGCGCCCTCGGCCCCGGCCGCGGCGATGTCCACGCCGGGCGCGGTGACATCGGGCTTGACGGCGCCGTCGCGGGCGCGCGGGCCGATGGAGGAGAAGTCGGCGAGGCCGTCGGACTTGTCCACCGCGCCCAGGGTGAGCGCCGCGTCGGCGGTGCCCGGGCTGGCGATGGTGGCGGCGCCGGGGCCGTTGTTGCCCGCGGCGATGACGAAGAGCGTGTCGGACTCGGCGGAGAGGGTGTTGACCGCCTCCTCCATCGGGTCGATCTCCGCGGTGGCGAAGCCGCCCAGGCTCATGCTGACCACGTCGGCGCCCTGCGCGACGGCCCACTCCATGCCCTCGATGATGTCCGACTCGAAGCCCGAGCCGGCGTCGTCCAGGACCTTGCCGTTCAGCAGCTCGGCGCCGGGCGCGACGCCGGTGTAGGTGCCGCCGGAGTGCGCGCCGGTGCCCGCGGCGGTGGAGGCGACGTGGGTGCCGTGGCCGTCGTGGTCGTCGGCGTCGGCGGCCTCGGAGAAGTTCTGCTCGGCGATGACCTGGCCGGCCAGGTCGGGGTGGTCGGCGTCGATGCCGGTGTCCAGCACGGCGATGGTGGTGCCCTCGCCGTCGTAGCCGGCCTCCCACGCCTCGGGCGCGCCGATCTGCGGCACGCTTTCGGCGAGCGTCTTGGTGGCGATGCCGTCCAGGGCGATGGCGGCGATGCCGGGGCTGGCGGCCAGCGTCCGGTCGCCCTCGGCGGGCCGGGTGAGCGAGTCCCAGACCTCGGGGATGTCGTCGCCGGCCACGGTCAGCGCCTCGCCGTTGATGGCGTCGAGGGCGGTGGTGGCCGTCTCGTCGGCGAGCACCGTGGGGGCCTGCTCGCCTTCGTAGGTGACGATGATCGGGAGCCCGTCGACGGCCTGGTACTCCGCCCGGCCGAGCTCGGTGACGTTGAACAGACGGCGGTCCAGCGTGCCGTTCTCCAGCAGCGGCAGCACATCTCCCGGGATCACATGGGTGTCCTCGCCGCTGGTGAGCACCCGGACGGGCACGGACTCCCGGCCGGGCGCGCGGATCAGGCCGGTGACCTCGCCCGCGGCGTCCAGCACGACGCGGTCGCCGGTGATCAGCGTGAGGGACCGGGCGCCGTCCGCGCGGGCTCCGCCGGCCGCGTCCCCCGGCCCGGCGGCGGCGGGGGCGCTCGCGCCCGCGGTGAGCGCCGCGGCGACGGCGGTCGCGGCGACCGCCGCGGCGGCGCGCGATATGCGCGATTTTCTGAGTTTTCTCATCAACTGTTCCCCTGGTGACAGGTGTTGGCAGGGGGAGTCGTCCAACCCCCCTCAGAAATCCTGTCCGCGGGCGGCGAAGGCGACCGGGGGACGGCGAGCGGGATGGGTGAGGGGTTTGTGAACCGGTGTGGCGTTCGACCGGACGGGGCCTAGCCGAACGGGAGACTGACCACGAAGTAGCTCAGCGCGGCCACGGCCGCCGCCGCGGGCATCGTGATGAACCAGCCCGCCACGATGTTCTGCGCCACCTGCCAGCGCACCGCGCTCACCCGGCGGGTGGCGCCCGAGCCCATGATCGCGGCGGTGATGAGGTGCGTGGTGGAGATGGGCGCGTAGAAGATGTACGACGCCGCGTACAGCACGGAGGCGGCCGTCGTCTCGGCGGCGAAGCCGCGCGGCGGGTCCAGCTCGATGATGCGGCGGCCCAGCGTCCGCATGATGCGCCAGCCGCCCGCGTAGGTGCCCAGCGACAGGGTCACGGCGCAGACGATCTTCACCCACACCGGGATGCCGCCGCCCGGGTCCTCCACGTCGGCGATGACCAGGGCCATCACCACCACGCCCATGGTCTTCTGCGCGTCCTGGAGCCCGTGGCCCAGGGCCATCCCGGCGGCGGAGACGGTCTGCGCCATGCGGAACCCGCGCTGGGCGCGGTGCGGATTGGCCCGCCGGAACAGCCACAGGATGGCGATCATCACCAGATAGCCGAGGATCAGGCCGATGACGGGGGAGAGAACCATCGGCAGGATGATCTTCGTCAGCACCCCCTCCCAGTACACGGTGGAGGTGCCGGCCAGCGCCGCGCCGACCAGGCCGCCCAGCAGCGCGTGCGAGGAGGACGCGGGCAGGCCCAGATACCAGGACACCAGGTTCCAGGTGATCGCGCCGATGAGCGCCGCGAAGAGCATGATCATGCCCTCCCGGCCGGTCGGCGCGTCGATCAGCCCCTCACTGATGGTCTCCGCCACGCCCTGCCCGAGGAACGCGCCGGCCAGGTTCATGAACGCGGCCATGGCGAGCGCCACCCGGGGGGTCAGCGCCCGGGTGGAGATGGAGGTGGCGATGGCGTTGGCGGAGTCGTGGAATCCGTTGGTGTAGGTGAAGAACAGCGCCGCGCCGACGACGACGATGAGGCCGAGCGTGTCCACTTCTGGCTCAGGACTCCTTGACCACGATGGTCTCCACCGTGTTGGCCACGGCCTCGAAGGCGTCCGCCGCCTCTTCCAGCACGTCCACGATCTGCTTGAGCTTCATGACCTCGATGGCCTCGTAGGTGCCGTTGAAGAGGTGGGCCAGCAGCCGGCGGTGGATCTGGTCGGCCTGGTTCTCCAGCCGGTTGACCTCGATCCAGTACTCGTTGAGGTCGCGCATGGTGCGCAGCCTGGGCATGGCCTCCGCGGTCAGCTCGGCGGCCCGGCCGAGCACCTCGATCTGCTGGTCGACACCCTTGGGCAGCTCGTCGATCTCGTACAGGACGACGAGGTCGACGGCCTCCTCCATGAAGTCCATGATGTCGTCGAGGCGGGCGGCGAGGCGGTAGATGTCCTCCCGGTCGAAGGGGGTGATGAAGGAGGAGTTGAGCTGGTGGAAGATGGCGTGCGTCGCGTCGTCCCCGGCGTGCTCCGCGGCCCGCATCCGGTCGGCGATTTCCACGCGCGTAGCGGGATCGGCACCAAGGAGCTCCATCAGCAGTTTCGAGCCACTGAGAACGTTGTCGGCGGCGGTGGCGAACAGTTCGTAGAAGCTGGTCTCCCGGGGCGTCAGGCGAAAGCGCACTGGAGTTCCTCTGGCGTTCATCAGCGGGGTGTCCCGATGATGCTAAGGGCAGAATCCGGCCACGGCTAACCCCCTGCCGACCGGACTCGGTGCCCGGGTGCGCCGAACGCCTAGCGGTTGCCGTTGTACGGGCCGTAGGGGCCGTCGCTGCTGCTCCAGCCGCCGCGCCCGCCGCGGCCACCGCCGGTGACCGACTTGATGGCCGGGTGGACGTCCACCAGGTAGACGATGGTCGCGACCGTGCCCGCCAGCACCAGCAGCAGCATGGGGAGCAGGAGCTGCACCGCCACGGTGACGCCGAGGATGATCAGCCAGAACGGCTTGGTCTGCTTGTCGGCCGCGCGATACGCGTCCTCGCGCTGGAGGGCCGCGTTCACCAGGGCGTAGACGCTCAGGATCAGCAGGCCCAGGAAGATGAAATCCATCACTGAGCCGAAGAATCGGTCCGCAAACACACCAACCACCACCAAGTCCGTACGATGACGTCTCTTCCCACGCTACCGGCCCGGGGCCCGCGCGCGTAATGCTCGCGGGCCCCGGGCGTCGGGAGCGCTCACGCCTGCGGGGGCGTCTTCTTCGGCGCGGAGCGCCGGGGCGCGGTCTTGCGGGCCCGCGGCTTGGGGGCGTCCGCCTCCGCGGCCTCCGCGGCCTCCGCGGCCTCACCGGCCTCGGCCGCCTCCGCCGCCGACTCCTCCGGCTCGGTCACGGGCTCGGTGACGGGCGTGGGGCCCGCGCGCTCGACGGTCACCTCGGGCGCCTCCCCGTCGGTGCCGCGGCGGCGGTCGACCACGGTCTTGCCGCGCTCGGCGAGCCCGTCGTACGCCTCGCGGGCCTTGACCGCGTACTCCAGCGCTATGCCGACGCCCTGGAGCGCCACGCTCTGCGCCTGCTCGCGCAGCTTCGGCAGCCGCTCGGGGGCCTCGGCGCGCAGCCGGTCGAACGTGGCGGGCAGCTCGCGGATCTTCTGCGCGGCGAGGTCGGCGGTGCCGGCGGCGACGTAGAGCGCGTTCGTGTTGGTCAGGGTCTTGCGCAGGTCATCGGTGAGGGCCATCAGGGGTTCTCCTTGCGGAACGAGTCATAGATCTGGAGCAGCGCCTGCTTCTGCTGCTCGGTGAGGCCCGGGTCGGCGAGAACGGCCTCCCGCACCCCCGGCGGCCGGGTCCCGTCGGCGGCGGCGTCCTGCGCGCGCTCGTCGAGGATCCCGGCCTGCACATACAGCGTCTCGGCGGAGATCCGCAGTCCCTTGGCGATCTGCTGGAGAATCTCCGCGCTGGGCTTGCGCAGCCCGCGCTCGATCTGGCTGAGGTACGGATTCGACACCCCGGCCGCCTCGGCCAACTGCCGCAGGGACAACTGCGCCTGCCGGCGCTGCTCCCGCAGGAACTCGCCGAGGTTGCCGACACCGAGCGTAGCCATGCTCCCCAGGGTGCCGCACCGTGCTAACTATTGCAAGCGACCGCTTGCGGCAGGACGCGCCGGGGTCGCTCAGCCCGTCAGTGGCCGGAACCGCTCATGGCCACGTACTACGCGCAACGCGCCTCCGCCGGCCTGATCATCGCCGAGGCCGCCACCCCCAGCGTCGTGGGCCGGACCTACCCCAACATCACCGCCATTCACGGCCCGGAGCACTGGCCGGCTGGCGGCGCGTCACCGACGCGGTGCGCGCCGCCGGGGGCCGGATGTTCCTTCAGGTGCAGCACGGGGGCCGGGTCGGCCACCCCGACACCAGCGGGCTGACGCCCCTCGCGCCCTCGCCCGTCGCGCCGCCCGGCACGATCTTCACCCCCGGCGGGCACCAACCCACCGTCGTGCCACGGGAGATGACGCCCGCCGACATCGACGCCACCGTGGCCGACTTCGCCGCCGCCGCCCGCAACGCCGTCGCCGCCGGCTTCGCCGGGGTGGAGGTGCACGCCGCCAACGGCTACCTCCTCCACCAGTTCCTGGCGCGGGGCACCAACCACCGCACCGACGGCTACGGCGGCCCGGTCGAAGGGCGCGTCCGGTTCGTGCTGGAGGTGGTGGCCGCCGTCGCCGAGGTGATCGGCCCCGAGCGGGTCGGCGTGCGGATCTCGCCCGGCGTCGGCGTGAACGGCATCGAGGAGGGCGACACCGAGGACATCTACCGCGCGCTCGTGCCCGCCCTGGCCGACCGCCAACTCACTTATCTGCACGTCGTGTCCGCCGACCCGGACCAGCCCCTCCTCCGGGCGATCCGGCACGCCTGGCCCGGCACGCTGATCGCCAACCCCGCGCTGCCCTGGCCGGGCCCGCTCCCCGCCGACGGCGGCCGGCACGAGGGCGAACGGCTGCTGGCGGCCGGAGCCGACCTGATCTCGCTCGGCCGGGCGTTCCTGGCCAACCCCGACTCGGTGACGCGGCTGCGCCTGGGCGCCCCGCTCAACCCCGTGCGCGACCGGTACCTGATGTACGTCGGCGGCGCGACCGGCTACACCGACTACCCCGAACTGGCCGCGGCCCGGCCGTTCCCGGGCCATGAACGAGTGGGGTCCCCGGCCCCGGCATGAGCGGCCCCCACCCGGCCGTCACGCGGTGGCGCGGGCCGTGGCCCGGTGCAGGCGGGCCGTCAGAGTGCGCAGGTGCGCGATCAGTTCGGGTGGTTCGACTATGTCGAACTCGAAGCCGAACGCGGCGACCCAGACGGCCAGATGGTCCAGGCTGTCGGAGCCGATCCGCAGGGTGCAGGTGTGCTCGTCCCGTGGCTCCACCACGCCGAGCGTGGGCGGCACCTCGTCCGCCACCTCCCGCGCCGGGGCGTGCATCGTGAGCACCGCCCGGTGGCGGTGCCGGCCGGTGGTCATCTCCCGTGTCAGGTGGGCGGCCAGGTCTTCGGCGGGCAGCGGCCGGGGCGCGAACCGCGGGCCGGTCGGGACGCGCGGCACGAGCCTGTCGACGCGGAACGTCCGCCAGCCGGCCCGCCCGGTGTCCCAGGCGAAGAGGTACCACCGGCGCCCGTCGCTGACCAGCCGGTAGGGCTCGACGTCCCGGACCGCCGGGGCGCCGTCGCGGCCCGGGTAGTCGAACCGGAGCCGTTCGGCGCGGCGCACGGCCGAGGCGATCGCGGTCAGCGTCGCGGGCTCGACCGTCGGGCCGGGCGCGGGCAGGGCGACCAGCGCCGAGCCCAGCGTCTCGACCTGGTGGCGCAGCCGCGCGGGCAGCGCCTCGTCCAGCTTGGCCAGCGCCCGTTGCGCGGTCTCGGCGATCCCGGCGACCGCGCCCGCGGCGGCCGTGCGCAGCCCGACGGCCACCGCGACCGCCTCGTCGTCGTCCAGCGGCAGCGGCGGCAGCGAGCCGCCCGAGGCCAGCCGGTAGCCGCCGCCGACGCCGCCCATCGCGGACACCGGATAGCCGAGGAGCCGCAGCTTGTCGATGTCGCGGCGCACCGTCCGGGGGCTGACGCCGAGGCGGTCGGCCAGCTCCCGGCCGGCCCACTCCCGGGGCGTGCGCAGCAGCGCCAGGAGGCGCAGCAGTCGGGCGGACGTTTCCAGCATGCGCCCATCCTCGCGCCCCTCGCGGACAGGACCTGACCGCGATCACTCCTAACGTTCCCCGGCATGAGCGAAACAGCACCTCAGACGACCATTCTTGTCACCGGAGCCACCGGAAACGTGGGCCGCCCTCTGGTCGAACAGCTTCTGGCCGCCGGGCACCGGGTCCGGGCTCTCACCCGCGATCCGGCGAAGGCGAACCTGCCCGCGGGTGCCGAGGCGGTGGCGGGCGACCTGGCCGACACGGCGAGCCTGGCGGCGGCCTTCGAGGGCGTCGGGGCCGCGCATCTGATCGGCTTCGACGCGGCCGACTTCGCACCGCTGGCCAACGGCGCGGAGATCGTCGACCTGGCCGTCGGCGCCGGGGTGCGGAAGGTGACCGTGCTCCGCGGCGATGTGACCCGAGGCCCACTGGAGGAGGCGGTGGTGGCCAGCGGTCTTGAGTGGACCGAGCTGGCGCCGGTGGAGTTCATGTCGAACGTCCTGGAGTGGGCGGAGTCGGTCAGGACCGAGGGCGTGGTGCGCGACGCGTTCCCCGAGGCGCGCAGCGCCCTGGTCCACGAGGCCGACATCGCGGCGGTCGCGGCGACCGCGCTGACCACGGACGGCCACGCCGGGGCGGAGTACTGGCTGACCGGGCCCGAGGCGCTGACACACCCCGAGAAGGTGCGCGCCATCGGCGAGGCGCTGGGCCGCGAGGTGCGCTATGTCGAACTGACCAGGGACGAGATCGTGGCGCGGTGGCGCGCGGAGGGCTGGTCGGAGCCGGACATCGAGTTCTTCCTCGCCATGCGCACCGACCCGCCGGCCGCCGGTGCCACCGTGCTGCCCACGGTGGAACGGGTCACCGGCCGGCCGGCCCGGACGTTCGCCCAGTGGGCGCGGGAGAACGCGGCGGCGTTCGGCGGCTGAACCGGCCCCGCCCGGCCCCCGGTTATGCCGTGGCGGCGGCCGGACCGGTGGACCAGACGCCGCCGAACAGGGCGAGGTCGGCGTTCGCACCGGTCAGCACGGTGGCCACGGTGGCGCCGGGGATGTCCCGGGCGGCGATCGCCGCCAGGCCCGCGGCGCCCGCCGGCTCGGGCAGCAGCCCGAGGGTGTCGGCCGCCAGGTGCATCGCGGCCACCAGCTCGGCGTCCTCGACCAGCACGACGTCGTCCACCAGGGCGCGGGTGCGGCACACGGCCTCCGGTTCGGGGCGGGTGATGGAGATGCCCGCGGCGAACGCGCTGCGCCGCTCGACCGTCCGCACCTCCCCGGACCGCCAGCTCTCCGCCAGCGCGGGGGCCGCCGCGGAGGCCGCGCCCACGACCCGCACCCCTGGCGCGTGCGCCTTGAGCCACCGGGCCACGCCCGTGATCAGCGCGCCGTCGCCGAGCGGCAGCACCACCGTGTCGAATGGCTCGCCGCGCAGCAGTTCGATGCCGATCGTGCCCGCGCCCTCGGCGATCGCCGCGTCCCGGCCGTCCACCACGAAGACGCGGCCGGGGTCCGCGGCGGCGTGGGCCGCCGCCCGCTCCTTCGGCGGCTCGGCGACCCGGTGGACGCGCGCGCCCAGGGCCGTCATCCGGTCGGTCTTGACCGGCGAGGCGTCGGCCGGGACGAAGACATCGGCGGCCAGGCCGTGCCGCCGCGCGGCGTAGGCGACGGCCTGGCCGAAGTTCCCGCCGGAGGAGCCGCACACCACCGTGCTGCCGGGCGGCAGGCCGCCGACGAGGAAGTCGGCGCCGCGCCCCTTGAAGCTGCGCAGCGGGTTCAGCGTCTCCGGCTTGACCAGCACCCGCCGGCCGAGCCGCGCACAGAGCCGCTCGTCGGCGTACTGGGGGCTGTTGAGGAAGACGGGGTCGATGACCTCCGCCGCCCGCGCGATGCGGTCGAGGTCCAGGTCGAGGTCGAGGTCGGTCATGGGGGTGCTCCCGAAGTGCCGGATGTCGCTGGGGTGTTCGCGGGGACGTCCGCGGCTCCACGCTAGAGGGGAGGCCGGTGGCCGCGATTGAGGATTTTCCCGCCCTGGCGCAAGATTTTTGCGTGCCGAAGAGACCCGTCACCCTCGACGAGATCGATCACCTGCTGCTCGGCCTCGTGCAGGCCGACGCCGCCCGGCCGCTGCACGAGCTCGGCGACGCGGTCGGGCTGTCGCCGTCCGCCGTGCAGCGGCGGCTCGCCCGGCTGCGCGCCGCCGGGGTGATCCGCGGCGAGGTCGCCGTGGTCGAACCGGCCGCCGTGGGCATCGGGTTGACGGCCGTCGTACTGGTGGCGCTCGGGGACGACGACCCGGACACGCACGAGGCGTTCCGGGCGCTGCTGCGCGCGGAGCCGGCCGTGCAGCAGTGCTACGCCATCGCCGGCCAGTGGGACTACGTGGTCCACCTGGTCACCGCGGACCTCGCGGCGAACCGGGAGATGTCCCGCCGCCTGTTCGTCACGGTCGGCAAGGTGGCCCGTTACGAAACGCTGCCCGCCTACGAAACGGTCAAATACGGTCTGACCCTGTCCCTGTCGCCCGGGACCGGGGATAGCCGCGGGCCGGACTAGCCGCGCGCGGGCGACGCCAGCGGCCGGGTGGCGATCTCCCGGGCCTCGGCCACCGGCACGCCCAGCATCCGCAGCACCAGCTCCGCCATCCGCTCGCCGTCGCCCGGCGCCGCGCCGGCCGGTTCGCGCAGCCGCAGATCCACCAGGCCCAGCAGCGCGCCGCTCGCGGCGGACAGCGCGACCACCGGGTCGTCCACGGTGAACCGCCCGGCGGCCACCCCCTCCTCGATGTCGCGCAGCGCGCGCGGTCCCAGCCCCCGGCCCGAATGCACGTGATCCAGGCCGCTGTTGCGCAGCACCCGCATCAGCTCCGGCCGCGACTGGACCATGGCCATGGTCAGCCGGACGCTCGCGGCGAACTTCTCCGCCGGGTCGCCGAGGCCGCCGGCGACCGCGTCCAGCTCGTGCCCGTAGTCCTCCAGCGCCTCGCCCACCGCCGCGGAGAACAGCTCGGCCTTGGAGGAGAAGTGGTTGTAGAACGAGCCGAAGCCGACGTCCGCCCGGTCCGCGATCTCCTGGATGCTGACGTCCCCGGTGCCGCGTTCGGCCAGGATCCGCCGGGCCGCGCCGATCAGCGCCTGCCGGGTGACCGCCCGGCGCCGGGCGAATCGGTTGAGGGCCGGCTGGGTGGTCTGTTCTGGCATGCACACCATCATCCCGCACCGGTTCCCGGCGCTCAGCGGGCGAGCAGCGTGTCCATCACCGCGGCCAGCAGGGTCTCCGGATCGCGGCCGGCGGCCGGGGCGCGCCAGGCGATGAAACGGTCGGGGCGGACCAGCACCGCGCCGGAGGGCTCGTGGCCGCGCCAACGGGTCCAGGTGGAACGGGAGTCGAGATAGTCCCCGGACAGATGGCCGATGCGGACCGCGCGCAGCGGCAGCCCGGTGCGCGCGGCGATCTTCTCCGCCGCCTCGCACCACGCCGCGCCGTCCTCGCCCGCGATCAGCAGGAAGCCGCCTGGCTCGACCAGCCGCGCGACGGGCAGCCGTTCGCCGTCCGGGTCGGTCAGCCAGGCGTGCGGCAGCGGGTGGCCGGGGCGCGCGGCCGGCTGATGTATGCGCACCGGGTCGGGGTTGGGCGGCTCGGGCGTCGCGTCGGCCACGAGGGCGCCGGCGGCGTAGATGTAGCCGAACTCCACGCCCAGCTCGTTGAATTCCATGGACTGCGCGGCCACGGTCCGCAGGAACGCCCGGCGCGCCTCGCGGTCGGCCGGGTCGTCGCTCCACAGCCGGCGGGCGCGCCGCCAGTGGTCCGCCGGGGTCGCGCCGGGGCCGCCGCGGAAGTGGGCGGTGATCGCCAGTTGGTTGCGGGCGCTGGCCAGCGCCCGCTCGACGCCCGCGGCGGCGACCGGGCGGCGTTCCGTCTCGTAGCTGTCGAGCAGCGCCTCCCCGGCGTGGCCGCGCAGCACGGCGGCCAGCTTCCAGGCTAGGTTCTGCGCGTCGTGGATCGCGGAGGTGAGGCCGAGGCCGCCGGTGGGCGGGTGGCGGTGGACCGCGTCACCGGCCAGGAGGACGCGGCCGGCCCGGAACCGGTCGGCGACCAGGCCCTCCAGCGACCAGCGCGACATCCCGCGCACCGTGAGGGCGTCGGCGGCCGGGCCCAGCCCGGTGCGCAGATCGGCGAGCGTGGCGGCGTCGTCCAGCGCGCGGTCGTCGTCTGCGGCGTAGTGCAGATGGAAGACCCACTCCTCGGACCGGGGCCCCCAGTGGTCCGGGCCCAGCGGCACCAGGACACCGGCGGCGCCCAGGTCCGGCAGCCACAGCCAGCGGATCAGCACCTCGGGGTCACGCGCCCAGCGCGAGAGATCGCCGGCGAGATGGAACGACACCATGCGCGCCATGTCCCGCACGCCCTCGCGCGCGATGCCCAGCGCGGGCCCGATCGTGCGCCCCCCGTCGCAGCCCAGCAGATAACGGGCCCGGACCCGGTAGGAGCCGCCGGTGCCGTGGTCGGTGACCTCGGCGGTGACGCCGTCGGAGTCCTGGTCGAAGCCGGTCAGCTCGTGGTGGAAACGGATCGTGCCGGGCGCCAACTCCTCGGCGCGGGCCACCAGGAGGGGCTCCAGGCGCAACTGCGGGAGGTTCGCCTGCCGTTCGGGGCTGGCCGCCTGCCACTCCGGGGAACGGCCGCCCGCGCCCCAGGACTCCAGCAGGGCGACGCGGCGCCCGTGGTCGGGCCCGTCGCCCGCCAGCCCGACGTACCAGCCCGAGTACGCCATCTGCTCGGCGGGGGTGGAGGCGGCGTACACGGCGTCGGCCAGGCCGACATCGCGCAGGATCTCCATCGTGCGCTGGTTGAGGACATGGGCCTTGGGCAGTTGTGAGGTGGTCGGCAGGGCGCTGACCAGCAGGGACTTGATGCCCATGCGGCCGAGCAGCAGGGCGGCGGTCAGCCCGGCGGCGCCGCCGCCGGCGATGAGAACGGGGACATCGACGTCGGTCGTCACGGGCGCTCCCCCTGAGGTGCGCCACGTCGGGCGGCGCAATGTCGCTGAGAACTGCGGCAATCGATGCTGAGGAGATCATCAAACTTGATAGCTCACTCGTCAAGACTCTCAATGCGACGGGGATGCCGGGTGATCGGAAGTGAGCGGTCCGGGGCGGAATATGTCCGTCAGTGCGGCGGCTCCGTGTGGGCGGCGGCCACCAGCTCGATGGCGACCTCCAGGGCGGCCCGGCGCTTGTCCTCCGGGTCGGCCTCCACGTGCCGCAGCGAGAACACGCCCGCGTGCATGATGAACAGTGCGCTCAGGCAGCGCATCCGGTCGGCGAGGCTCGGGTTCTCGCCCTGCATGAGCTCGCCCATGGTCACCATCCGGGCCTTGACGTCCACGCCGATCGTGAGCTCGCGCAGCGCGGCCTGGTTCTCCTGGAAGAAGCGGAACATCGGCGCGGAGTCCCGCAGTTGATCGCCGTACCGGCGCAGGATCTCCTTCTTCGTCTCCAGCGTCGCGGGCTGCTCGCGGGCCCAGGCGATCAACTCGTCCATCGGCCGCGTCAGATCCTCGTAGAGGCCGATGAGGATGTCCTCCTTGGTCCGGAAGTGGTAGTAGAGCGCGGCCTTGGTGACGCCCAGCCGCTCGGCGATCTCGCGCAGCGACGTCTTGTCGTAGCCCTGCTCGGCGAACAGCTCCAGGGCGACGTCCTGGATGCGCTGGCGGGTGTCCGACCGGCGCGGCCTGCGCGTGCTGTTCATCGGGCTCCTCACGTGCTCTTTGCCCTTTACTTACTTGACGACCGGCTAGTGACTCTCCTACTGTCACCAGGGTACTCAACTAGCCGGGCGGCAAGTAAGACAGGAGAGTGGGGACGTGTCCCACACCACCACCGAGGGGCCGCGTCCCCGCAGTGTCCGCGTGGTGCTGATGGCACTGCTGATCGCCATCATGCTGGCGATGCTGGACAACATGATCATCGGCACCGCGATGCCCACGATCGTCGGCGAGCTGGGCGGCGTCGAGCACCTGTCCTGGGTGGTCACCGCCTATACGCTGGCCACCGCCGCGAGCACGCCCATCTGGGGCAAGGTCGGCGACATGTATGGCAGGAAGGGCTCGTTCCTGACCTCCATCGTCATCTTCCTGATCGGCTCCGCGCTGTCCGGGGTGGCCCAGGACATGGGCCAGCTCATCGGCTTCCGCGTGATCCAGGGCCTGGGCGCGGGCGGCCTGATGGTCGGCGTGATGGCCATCATCGGCGACCTCATACCGCCGCGGGAACGCGGCCGCTACCAGGGCATGATGGCCGCCGTCATGGCGCTGGCCATGATCGGCGGCCCGGCGGTCGGCGGCGTCATCACCGACCACCTCGGCTGGCGCTGGACCTTCTACATCAACCTGCCGCTCGGCATCGTCGCGCTCGCCATGGTCACCGCCGTGCTGCATCTGCCGAAGAAGGAGGCGACGGGGCGCATCGACTACCCGGGCGCCGCCCTGCTGACCGTCGGCATCACCTCGATCGTGCTCGTCACCACCTGGGGCGGCACCGAGTACGCCTGGGGCTCCGCGCGGATCCTCGGGCTGAGCGCGCTGGGCGCCGCCGCGCTGGCCGCGTTCATCTGGTCCCAGACCCGGGCCGCCGAGCCGCTTATGCCCCTGCACATCTTCCGCAGCCGCAACTTCACGCTGATGTCGGTGATCGGCTTCATCACCGGCTTCGTGATGTTCGGCGGCACCCTCTACCTGCCGCTGTTCCAGCAGTCCGTGCAGTCCGCCTCCGCCACCAACTCGGGCCTGCTCCTGCTGCCGATGCTGCTGGCCATGATGCTGGTCTCGTTCATCGCGGGCCGGGCCACCACCCGCACCGGCCGCTACAAGCTCTACCCGCTGCTGGGCGGCGCGCTGATGGTGGTCGGCCTCTATCTGCTGTCGCGGATGGACACCGGCACCGACCGGCTGACCTCCGGGATCTTCATGGCGATCCTCGGCGCGGGCATGGGCTTCCTGATGCAGATCACCATGCTGGTCGCGCAGAACAGCGTGGAGCTCAAGGACATGGGCGTCGCCTCCTCCACCACCACCCTCTTCCGCACTCTGGGCAGTTCCTTCGGCGTGGCGATCATGGGCGCCCTCTTCACCGACCGCGTCCGGGAGGTCATGGCCGAACGCCAGGGGGCGGCCGGTGTCGGCGCCATCGACCAGACGGCCCAGCTCGACGCGGACGGCCTGGCCGCGCTGCCCGACCCGATCGCGGAGACCTACCGGATCGCGGTGGCCTCCGGCACCCATGTGGCGTTCCTCGTCGCCGCGGCCATCGCGGTGATCGCCCTCGCCGCCGCCTTCTTCGTCAAGGAGGTCCCGCTGCGCGGCGGCCCGGCCGCGGCGCAGCCGCGCGAGAGCGACGAGCCGGCCGTGCCCGTCGGCGGCTGAACCGAAGGGGCGCGAACCGTCGGTGCGCAGGTCGGAACGGGTGACCGTGCGCCGGCGCGAGCTCTCCCGCGCGGTTGCGCGGGGGTCGGGCCGGGGGCAGGCTGGGCGCGCATGGAACCGACTCAGCAGGCCATGGCGCGGCTCACCGCGGCCGGCGTGCACGGCATCGCGCTCACCTGGGTGGACAACGCGGGCATCACCCGGGTCAAGACCGTGCCCACCGGCCGGCTCGGCGAGGCCGTGCGGCGCGGCGTCGGCATGTCACCCGTCTTCGACGTCTACCTCGTCGACGACTCCATGACCACCAGCCCCCACATCGGCGGCCCCGCCGGCGACCTGCGGCTGGTGCCCGACCTGGACCGGCTCACCGTGCTGGCCGCCCAGCCCGGCTGGGCCTGGGCGCCGGCCGACCGGTACGAGCAGAGCCGCGCCGCCTACCCGGCCTGCCAGCGGCAGTTCGCCCGCCGCCAGGCCGACCGCGCCCTCGCCGAGCACGGTATCGAGCTGCGCATGGGCTTCGAGACCGAGTGGATCCTCACCCGGGAGGACCAGCCGGCCGGCACCGGCCCGGCCTACGGCATGGCCCGGCTCGTCGAGGTCTCCGCCTACCTCGACGAGCTCATGGCCGCGCTCACCGCCCAGGGCCTTGAGGTGTTCCAGATCCATCCGGAGTACACCCCCGGCCAGTTCGAGGTGTCTGTCGCGCCGGCCGACCCGGTCGCGGCCGCCGACCTCGCCGTGCTGGTCCGCGAGACCGTGCGCGCCGTCTCCACGCGGCACGGGCTGGCCGCCTCGTTCGCGCCGGTCCTCGATCCGGACGGCGTCGGCAGCGGCCGGCATCTGCACCTCAGCCTCTGGCAGGGTGGCAAGAACGTCTGCCGCGACGGCGACGGCCCGTTCGGCATGACCGGCCTGTGCGAGGCGTTCCTCGCCGGTGTGCTCGCCGAGCTGCCCGCGCTGCTCGCCCTCGGCGCGCCCACGCCCGCCAGCTATCTGCGGCTCAAGCCCTCCCACTGGGCCGGTGCCTTCCGCTGCTGGGGCCTGGAGAACCGCGAGGCCGCGCTGCGCTTCATCACCGGCGCGCCCGACGACCAGGGCGCGGCCAACGCCGAGATCAAGTGCTTCGACGGCGCCGCCAACCCCTATCTGGTCGCCGGTGGTGTCATCGCCGCCGGGCTGGCGGGCATCGCGGCCGGCCGGACGCTGCCGCCGCCCGTGTCCGGCGACCCCGCCGCGAGCGCCGGCGACGTGCCCGACCGGCTGCCGACCTCGCTGCCCGTGGCCCTCGACCACTTCGAACGGTCGGACGTGCTGCGCCGGGCCCTCGGCGAGGAGCTGCACGCCGCGATCATGGCCGTCCGGCAGGGCGAGGTCATGCTGTTCGCCGCGGCGACCCCGGACGAGATCGCCGCCGCCACCCGTGACCGTTACTGAACGGGCGCCGTTCGTCCGGGAGTTGCCCCCGCTGGTGGACCAGCACTGCCACGGGGTGCTGCGCCACCTCATGTGGTCCGCCGCGCGCACCGGGCTGCCCCTCCAGGTGCACCGGATTCGGCGACCCCGATCTGCGGCCGCACCGGGCCGATCCGCTGCTGCTCACCAACTTCATCCGCGCGGTCCGGCCCACCGGCTGCCGGATGGTCGCGCTGCGGCTGCTATCCGTACCACCGCCACGCCGGCCGGGGTACCTCCCAGGCCCTCAAGGGCCTGGGGGAGCGTGGCGGCTGTACGGGCTTCCCGGCTGAGGGACGCCCGTCAGCCCTGCCCGAACAGCTCCAGCAGCTCGCTCCTGCCGAACATCCGGGCGGTGTCGATGGCCGAGGGCTGCCCGGCCGCCGGGTCCGCGCCCGCGGCGAGCAGGGTGCGGACCACCTCCGTCTCGCCCTTGAACACCGCGCCGGCGATCGGGGTCTGGCCCTTGTCGTTCCCCCGCCCCGGGTCCGCGCCGCGCGCCAGCAGCGCCGACACGGTGTCCGCGTGGCCGTGGTAGGCGGCCAGCATCAGCAGGGTGTCGCCCTTGTCGTTGCTCAGATTGGCCGGTACGCCCGCGTCCACATACGCGGCGACCGTCGCGGTGTCCCCCTGGCGGGCCAGGTCGAAGATCTTCGACGCGAGCTGAAGCACCTCGGGGTCGTGCGCGGGCTCGTTGCTCTCCGGTGCCGGGCCGGTCATGGGGACGTCCTCCTGGGTAGCGCTGTATCGCCCAAGCCTACGTACTCTGGTAGCCATGCTTGCCTCATTCGTGCGGGCGTTCCGGTGGGATCGCACCATGCTGCTCACGGGCCTCGTCCTGGTCGGCGACAGCGCGTCGCTGTTATTCCGCGACGAGGAGGGCGGCCTCGCGGCCGTGGTGGCCGGCCGCCTGCTGGTGGTGCTGGGCTGGCTGGCGCTCGGCCTGCGCCACAAGTGGCCGGTGCCGGCGGCCGGGGTGGTCCTGACGACCGCGATGCTGTACTTCCCGATGTCGTCGGTGGACGGCGTCACGCCGCTGGTCTGCTTCATGATCGCCCTCTACACCTGCGCCAGAGCCGGCCACATGGCGGCGGTCGTCGCGCTGGCGGTGGTGGTCATGCTGGTCATCGCCTACGGCGAGTTCGTGGTCATCGGACCGGACGGGCAGCGCGAGGTGGACAACATGGCCATCGCGCTGATCCTGGGCTGGTTCCTGAGTGTCATCGCGTTCGGCCACGCCGTTCGCGTGCGGCAGGCGTATCTGCACGAGACCGAGCAACGCGCGCTGGCCGCCGAGCGCGAACGGGACGTGCGCGCCCGCCAGTCCGCCACCGAGGAACGGCTCCGGCTCGCCCGCGAGCTGCACGACGTGCTCGGCCACAACATCTCGCTCATCAACGTGCAGGCGGCGGCGGCCGTGCACCGCAGCGCCAAGCGGCCCGGGCAGACCGAAGAGCTGGTCGCCGCGCTGGAGTTCGTCCGCGACACCAGCAAGGAGGCGCTGCGCGAGCTGCGCGCCACGCTCGGCGTGCTGCGCCAGGTGGACGAGGACGCGCCCACCGCGCCCGCCCCGGCCGGTCTGGAGCGGATCGGCGAGCTGGCCGACCGCGCCGCCGCCACCGGCCTGAAGGTGAACGTCGAGACGACCGGCGAGCCGCCCGTCGTGCCGCCGCAGATCTCGCTGGCGGCGTACCGCATCGTGCAGGAGTCGCTGACGAACATCACCCGGCACGCCCAGGCCGACAGCGCCACCATCCGGGTCGACTACGCCCCGGGCGAGCTGCGCGTCGTCGTCGACGACAACGGGCAGGGCGCGCTGGACGGCGCGCAGGGCAGCGGGATCGCGGGCATGCGGGAGCGCGCCCGGGCGCTGGGCGGCGCGCTGACCGCGGAGAACACCGGCCGCGGCTTCCGCGTCGACGCCCGGCTGCCACTGGCGGAGCCGGCCGAGCCCCCGGCGCTCGCCCCCAGCGGCGCGGTCGGCGGGTCCTGAGCCGGGCGCGTGGTGCCGCCGGTGGTGGTCGGAATCTAGGCTGAGCGCATGACCGCGCGCATCAGAGTTGTGCTGGCCGATGATCAGAAGCTGGTCCGGGCCGGGTTCCGGTCCATCCTGGAGGACGAGGACGACATAGAGGTCGTCGGCGAGGCGGCCACCGGCGCCGAGGCCGTGACGCTGGCCCGTGAACTGCGGCCCGACATCGTGCTGATGGACATCCGGATGCCGGAGGAGGACGGGCTCGCCGCCACCGAGCGGATCGTGGCCGACGAGCGGCTGGCCCAGGTGCGGGTGGTCATCCTGACCACCTTCGACGTGGACGACTACGTGTACGGCGCGCTGCGCGCGGGCGCCTCGGGGTTCCTCGTCAAGGACACCGAGCCGATGGAGCTGCTGCACGGCATCCGCGTCTGCGCGCGCGGCGACGCGCTGATCGCGCCGACCGTGACGCGGCGGCTGATCGCCGAGTTCGCCGGCCGCGCCCGGCAGCCGGACCCCAGCCCCCGGCTGAACGCCCTCACCGAGCGCGAGCGCGAGGTGATGGGTCTGGTCGGCGCCGGGCTGACGAACGACGAGATCGCGCGGCGCCTGGTGCTCAGCCCGGCCACGGCGAAGACGCACGTCAGCCGCATCATGACCAAGCTGGATGTCCGCGACCGGGCCCAACTGGTCATCCTCGCCTACGAGTCGGGCATGATCACGCCGGGCTGGCTCAGCTAGCCGCCCGGGGGCGCCAACCGCTGGAGTACGCGCCGGCGCCCGGGCGCAACTCACGGCGTACGCGGGGTGCACTCCGGCGGGGGACGTGGCACGGGTAACCGTGGCCCGACCGTAGGAGCGTGGATGCGGAGACCCTTGACCTCGCGCGCTGGCAGTTCGCGCTGACCGCCGGCGGACACTTCCTGTTCGTATCGCTGACGCTCGGCCTGGCGACGATCCTGGCCGTGCTCCAGACCCGCGCGACGCTGCGCGGCGGGCAGCCCGTGCACACCCGGATGGTGCGCTTCTGGGGTCAGCTATACGTCATCAACTACGCCATCGGCATCGTCACCGGCCTGGTGATGGAGTTCCAGTTCGGGCTGGCCTGGGCCGGGTTGGGTCACTACGCGGGCGATGTGTTCGGCGCCTCGCTGGCGTTGGAGACGGTGCTCGCGTTCTTCGTCGAGTCCACCTTCCTCGCGCTGTGGATGCTCGGCTGGGACCGTTTCAACAAGTGGGTCCACCTCGCCGTGCTGTGGGTGGTGACGCTGACGGCGTACCTCTCCGCGTACTGGATCCTCGTCACCAACGGCTTCCTCAACCAGCCCGAGGGGCACCGCGTCACCGAGGACGGCACGCTGGAGCTCGGCGACACCGGCGCGATGCTGACCAACTCCAGCGCGCTGCTGGCGTTCGGCCACATCGCGGCCGCCGCGCTGCTGACCGGCGCGCTGTTCATGGCCGGGGTCAGCGCCTATCACCTTTTCCGGCGCAGGACGGACGACTCCGACGGCTTCTACCGGCGCAGCCTGCGCATCGGGGTCTACGCCGCGCTGCCCGCGCTGTTCGTCACGGTCACCTTCGGCGGCATGCAGGAGGAGAACATCGGCGAGTGGCAGCCGATGAAGCTCGCCGTCTTCGAGGACAACTCCGAGGAGATCGCCCGGCTCCAGGCCGAGATGACGGAACGGTTCGGGCCCGGTGACTACGTGCCGCCGGAGGCGCTGACGCAGGGCGCCGGGATGCTGATGATGGCCGTCTTCGGCCTGATCACGATCCCGCTGCTGATCAGCGCCGTGCTGGCCGCGTTCCGCAGGGCCGTGTCCCGCTTCCGCGTCTGGCACGTGGTGCTGATGGCGCTGGTGCCGCTGCCCTATGTGGCGATGATCGCCGGCTGGGTGTTCCGCGAGGCCGGCCGCCAGCCCTGGGTGGTCTACGGGCTGCTGCGCACCGAGGACGCCGTGTCGGAGGTGTCCACGACCCAGATGTGGGTGTCCGTCGGGGTGTTCGTCCCGCTGTTCGCGCTGCTGATCGTCGTCAACTGGTGGCTGCTGCTCCGCTGGGCGCGCCGCGGGTACACCGAGCCCCGCCGGCCCCCGGAGGACAGCCGTCCCGAGCCCGTGGCCGTTGCCACGTACTGATCCGAGCCCACGGGCCCGAGAGGAGGGAACGCTTCATGGAACTGATCGCCGCGCTGCTGCTGGGATTCTTCTTCGCCGGCTACTTCGTGCTCGGCGGCGCCGACATCGGCCTGGGGATGCTGCTGCCGTACCTGGGCCGGGAGGAGTCCGAACGCCAACTGGCCGTCGCTGGCGTGTGGCCGGTGTTCCTGGCCAACGAGGTATGGCTGGTGGCCACCGCCGGGGTGTTCATCGGCTGCTTCCCGGCCCTGGAGGGCGAGCTGTTCAGCGGCCTGGTCCTGGTCCTCGTGCCGCTGCTGGCCGGCTGGATGATCCGCGACGCCGGGCTGTGGTGGGGACGGCAGGCCCCGCGCGCGGGCTTCTGGCTGACCGTGGTGGGGAGTTGGACGCTGGCGCTGAGCTGGGGCTGGCTTATCGCCTCGCTGCTGACCGACACGCCCACCGAGCCGGCGCCGCCCGCCCTGGGCGCGGTCACCTCCCTGGCCATCGCGCTGCTCTTCCTGGCGCACGGCATGGGCTTCGCCGCGCTGCGGCTGAGCGGCGTGCCGTTCGAGCGGGCCCGGCAGGTGGCCGGGCGGGGCGCCGGCGGCAACTCGTTCGCGCTGACCTCCGCCGTGATGTTCGTGCTGCCGCTGCTGGCCGGGGCCCGGCTGCCGCTGTCCGACTCGGCGGCGAGCGATACCGCGCTGCGGCTGGTGGTACCCGCCCTGCTGGTCATCCTGCCGCTGCTGCTCGCCGGCCAGGTGTGGCTCTGGCGCACCTTCGGCCGCCGGGTCGAAGGACCCGCCCCCGCCTACTTCTGATGTCACCGACGCACCGCGAACCGACGTACCGAGCACCGACGCACCCGACTGGAGAGAAAGAAGCATGACCGCCACCACAGAGGCGACCGGCCGCGCGAGCGTGTTCGCACGCGTCGCCGGCTTCGCCCACCGCCGCCGAAAGCTCGCCCTCGGCCTCTGGCTCGCCGTCCTCGTCGGGGTCTGGGCCATCGCCTCGGCCACCGGCAGCGACTACCGCGAGGACTACTCCCTGCCCGGCACCGAGTCGCAGGAGGCCGCCGACCTGCTGGCGGAGCACGGCTCCGCGCAGGCCGGGGACACCGTGGACATCGTCGTGCAGGACGAGAACGGGCTCGCCGACCCCGTCGTCGAGCAGCGCATCGAGGAGATGCTGGCCGAGGTGGCGGAGCTGCCCCGGGTCAGCCAGGTGCGCAGCCTCTACGACGACGAGTCGGCGGTCTCGGAGGACGGCACCATCGGCTACGCCACCGTCGTCCTGGACACCCCGTCCGAGCAGATGTCCAAGCCGGACGTCGAGCGCATCCTGGAGACCGCGCAGGAGGCCGAGGGCGACGGGCTGCGGGTGGAACTGGGCGGCGAGGCCGCCCGGATCCTGGCCACCGGCGAGACCGGCATCGGCGAGAGCCTGGGCATCCTGGTCGCGCTGGTGATCCTCGTGTTCATGTTCGGCACGATCATCGCCGCCGGACTGCCCATCATCACCGCGCTGTTCGCGGTCGGCTCCACGATCGGGCTGATCGCGCTGTTCTCGCACGCGTTCACGATCGCGGACTACACCCCGTACTCGATGATGCTGGTGGGTCTCGGCGTCGGCATCGACTACGCGCTGCTCAGCTTCGCCCGTTACCGGCAGGAGCTGGTGAAGGGCGCCGCGCCGGAGGAGGCCACCACGCGGGCGATGGACGCCGCCGGGCGGACGGTGTTCTTCGCGGGCTGCACGGTCATCCTCGCGCTGCTCGGCCTGGTCGCGCTCGGCCTGGGCTCGTTGCAGGGCCTGGCGCTGTCCGTGGCGCTGGTCGTGCTGGTGACGATGATCGCCTCGCTGACGCTGCTGCCGGCACTGCTCGGCGTGTTCGGCGAGCGCTTCGCCCGGCAGTTCACCGCGCGCGCCGCCAAGCGCGCCGCGAGCGGCAAGGCGCCGGAGGGCACCGGCTGGCGCAAGCTGGGCGCCACCGTGCAGCGCCACCCGCTGATCGCCATCCTGGTGGCCGTCGTCGCGCTGGGCGCGCTGGCCGCACCCGCGCTGACCCTGCGGCTCGGCTTCGCCGACGCGGGCAACGACAAGGCCGAGTCGACCAGCCGGCAGGCGTACGACCTGCTGTCCGAGGGCTTCGGCCCCGGCTTCAACGGGCCGCTGATCGTGGTCGCCGACGGCGGCGACAATGGCGCCGAGCAGGCCGCCGCCGCCGCGTCGCAGGTGCTGAACGACACGGACGGCGTGCAGGCCGCCACCGAGCCGGTGCCCACCGAGGACGGCGCCATCGCCACGGTGTTCGTCTTCCCGGACTCCTCGCCGCAGGACGAGGAGACCTCGGACCTGGTCTCCAGCCTGCGCGGCGAGGTGCTGCCGGAGCTGGAGGCGGAGTCCGGCGCGCAGTACCTGGTGGGCGGCGCGACCGCGGCCACCGAGGACTACTCGGACAAGGTCGCCGAGCGCATGCCGCTGTTCATCGCGATCGTGGTCGGCCTGTCGCTGATCCTGCTGATGACCGTGTTCCGCTCGATCCTGATCCCGCTCAAGGCCGCCGTGCTGAACCTGCTGAGCATCGGGGCCGCGCTCGGCGCCATGACCCTGGTCTTCCAGGAGGGCATGTTCGGCTTCGAGCCCGGCCCGATCGAGGCGTATCTGCCGGTGACGATGTTCGCCATCGTCTTCGGCCTCTCGATGGACTACGAGATCTTCCTGGTCTCCCGCATCCACGAGGAGTGGGAGCGCACGAAGGACCCGCAGCTCGCCGTCCGCGAGGGCCTGGCGAACACCGGTGCCGTGATCACGGCGGCGGGCGCCATCATGATCGTGGTCTTCGCGGCCTTCCTGTTCAGCCCGGAGCGCATGCTCCAGCAGCTCGGCTTCGGCATGGCGGTGGCGATCTTCGTGGACGCGGTGATCATCCGCTGCCTCGTCGTCCCCGCCGCCATGCAGCTCATGGGCCGGCGTGCCTGGTGGCTGCCCGCCCCGCTGGAGCGGGCACTGCCGAAGGTGCAGTTGGAACGGCACTGAACGCGGCGTAGACCGCCTCCACGGCCCTGGGGCCGGGCACTTTGCCCAGCCCCAGGGTCCGCGCCGCTCCGCGCAGCGCCGCGCTGACCAACTCCCCGGCTCTGCCGAGCTGTTCGGGCAGCTCGTCGGGGGGTGTGGCGCGCACCAGATGGGCCTGCCGGATCACGTCGGTGAAGACGGACTGGACGCGTTTGTACGCGAGGTAGCGCGGCAGGTCGCGGGACAGTCCCGCGGTCGAGCCCGGCAGTTGGCCCTCCATCACCCGGGCCCACCGGGTGAGCACGGCGTGCTCCTGGGTGGGCGGATACCGCATCAGATGCAGATGCGTGGCCAAGTCGTAGAGCGGGTCGCCGATCAGGGCCAGCTCCCAGTCGATGGTCCACAGCATGCCGTCGGCCTCGGCGACGATCAGGTTGTCCCGGTGCAGATCGCCGTGCAGCAGGCAGAACGGCCGGTCGGCCAGCAGCGCGGCGCTCCTGACCAGCGGGCCGGTGGGGGCGAGGACCGCCGGGTCGACGCGCAGCGCGTGGAACAGCCCGCGCAGGGCGGGCCCGTGCACCGCGTACACCCGGCGGCGGGTGAAGCGCACGAGCCCGCGCAGGAAGTCCCGGCTGGTGTACGGGCGCAGGAACGACGGGCAGGCGTGCACCCGCTCCAGCGCGGCGGGGGGAATGGTGCCCAACTGGCCGAAAAGGTCGGCGAGCTGGGCGATTTCGGATCGGGAGAGTGCCGTTCCCGGGGGTCGGGAAACGGACAGCGGCTCGCCCTCGATATAGCCGTGCACCCGCATGTCGCCGGGCCCCAACCGGTAGACCGGGGCGATGCGTTTCATGCCGAGCTGGGCGAGTTCGACGAGAACGTCCTCCTCATTGGTGAAGCAGCGCGGGTCGAAGCGGTGCACCCCGGGACGTGGCAGGCCGGCCTTGAGCCGTCCCGGGGGCGCCAGTTCGCCCTCCGCACGCAGGACCTGCCAGACGCGGTGGTGACCGCGCAGGGTGGACCGTGGCAGCGGCTGGCTCATGGTGATGGCCTTCCGGCAGCGTGTTGGTTACGAGTAGCAGAACGGTACGCCGCCGCGGGAACGTTTCCGATGGCTCAAAAGGGTGCATCTCGCCCGGGCGCGGGGGTGATCAGCGCGGTGAGGACGTGCTCCAGGGAGCGCACCACCTCGTGCGCGCCTGCCGCCGCGAGCCGGTCCGCGCCACCGTCGTCCCAGGCGAAACCCAGGAACGGAACGCCCGCCGCGCGGGCGGCGACGAGGTCGGCGACGCTGTCGCCGATCATGAGCGCCCGGCGCGGCGGCGTTCTCGTGGAGGCCAGCGCGCGCAGCAGCGAGTCCGGGTGCGGCTTGAGGAGCGCGATGTCGCGGGTGCGGCCGTGCACCCGGCCGCCGACGTAGCCGGCGAGCTGGTGCCGGTTCAGGTAATGCTCCGCGGCCAGGGGGGAGTTGTTCGTGGCGATGGCGACCTGCCGGCCGCGGGTGGACAGTGCCGCGATCAGCGCGGCGGCGTAGGGGGTGGGATGCGCGGTCGCCGCGGCGGAGATCTCCTCGCGGGTCAGCGCGGCTTCGAGCCGGGACACGACTCCGGGCGCGGGCCGGCGGCTGGCGATGCCGCGCAGCACCTGGTGCGGGTCGGGCGAGTCCCGTAACTCCGCGGTGAGCAGCCCCGACACCGACAGCTCGGCGGCGAGGTCGCGGAGCAGATCCGCGATGGACTCGGCGGAGTGCGCGGCGAAGAGGTGGCAGACCGGACCGTCGAAGTCGAAGAGAACACAGTGCGCGTTACTGATGAGTTCCCTCATCTAACCGAGTGTGAGCGGTTGGGCCAGCGTTGACCAGAGGGACTCGAACCACTGGTGGGACTCCTCGACAAACGCGGTGTCCGAGGAAGAGCGGAATACTTTTGAGTTCAGGCCGAGTACGTCATAGATCTCAAGCTGTTCCTGCTCGTATTCGACGACTCTCGGAACGACCTGGTAGTAGGCCGTGAGCACTTCGGTGCCATTGAGCAGATAGACCTTCTGCACCGGGGTGATGGGAACGCCCCGGATCTCCACGCTGACCTTGGGCACGAGGCCCATCTCGGCGAGGGAGGTGAGCTGGTGGCGCACGGAGGTGGAGAAGGTGCGGGTGAGGCGGCGCAGGCGCTCCAGCGGACGCCGGTCACCGGCGTCGGAGACCAGCCGGGGATAGGCCAGCGGCGCGTCGGGGTCGGCCAGCATCACTCGAATGGAGATGGACTCGGGCGCCAGTTCGCCCGTGGAGATGGCGATGAGCGGGCCGGACAGGGCGGCGTTGAGGGTCTCGGTGGTCAGGCAGAAGGCGTCGATCGTGATGTCGTCGGACTGGAACGCCACCGCGATGCGGTCGGCGACCTCGACGCCGGCCGGGCGCGGGAGGTCGAGGGCGGGAGAGCTGACGACGGCGGGGGCGCCGCGCCCCCGGGCACTGAGGTAGCCCTCGCGCTCCAGGATCGCCAGCGCCTGCCGGACCGTGGTCCGGTTGACGCGGAACTCCTCGACCAGAGCGCGCTGGGTGGGCAGCTTGGCGTGCCGCGGCAGCTCCCCCGAACGTATGCGGTCCCGCAACACCCCCGCGACGTGGTCGGGAGAGAGCAGATCACCGGCTTGCTGCGTGGTCTCGCTGTCCGGGGCGGTCTCCTGACTCACGGCTCAACACCATACAACTTTCGGCCAGATCCGGAAGGTTGATATGAGGACGTTTCCAACGTACCGCCAACTGGGGAAAACAAGCGTATAGTTGGTCGACAACTTGGCCAACTAAACGGAAGTTCGGCAAAGTTGACGTGATGTGAGGAGGGGTCATGCTTGTCTCGACTATCGCCGTGGCTGCCTTCGGCATCGCGGTGGAGCGGGCAGTGGAGATCCAGTTCGGTCTGCCGGGCCTGATCGGTCTCTTGATCTTGCGGACGGGGGTGCACAGGCGGAACTTCACCTGTGCATGTGTGGGCGCGACGGTGTTGGTGACACTGTTGGTCGGCAGCCTCTGAGCGATCCGCCGAGCGGAATCGGCCAGAGGGTGCCGGGTCAGAAGACGTCAGATGAGAATCTGAAAATCGAAAGAAATTCAGAAGATGTCGGGGCACCAGGGGCGGCGTCCCGTGTGGAACAGCAGATCCGCACGGGCCGCCGCCCTCTCGCTGTCCTCGCTCAGCTCGCCGGAGGCCAGGAGCCGCGCCGCGGTCACCTCGCCCAGGTAGAGCTGGCCCAGCGCCCCGGTGCCCAGCGTCAGATCGGGTTCGCGCGTGGTGGGCCGGGCCTCGCCGCCCTCCCGCGCGGCGCTCAGAAGATAGCGGCCCTGCGTGAGCCCGAGCGGGTCGCGCACGTCCAGCACCAGCTCGCCCTCGGTCGCGTACGTCCGGGCGCCGAGCAGCTTCGGCAGGTCGAGCGGGCGCAGCCAGAGGAAGTCGGCGGACCTGGCGACGGCGGCGGCGCGGCGGTTCGGCAGCATCGATGGCAGCACGGAGTCCGGGGCGGCACAGACGGCGCTCACCGTGGAGACCCAGTCCACCGACAGCAGGAAGCGCCACAGCGCGCGCTCGGCGTCGGGTGAGGTCGCGAACAGATCGCGCACGGTGGCGGTGTTGTTCGGCATCCCCGCTTCCCAGTCGTCGTTCGTGGTGAACGTGACCAGGCCCTGCGGCACGCCGGCGGCGTCCCGGTGGAGCACGTGGAACGGCTCCTCCCACGGATCCGGGGCGAAGCGCACCTCGCCCGTCTCCCGTTCCCAGAACAGCGCCTTGCGGTCGATCGCCCCCGGCTGGCCGAGACGGAACCGCTCATGCAGATCCGGTCCGACCTTGCGTACTTCCGCTCCGTCGACGAACGCGAGCGATCCCTCGCTCTCCGGAAGCGACCAGCGCGGGTCGAGTCCGGTCCGCAGGCCGTTCACCTTCCAGTCGACGAACGAGGTGGCCGGGCCGAAACCGAACCGTCCGTAGATCGGGTACTCCGCGGCGATCAGCGTGGCCGCCACGTCCCCGCGCTCCCTGGCCTCCGCAAGGTCGTCGCGCATCATCCGGCTCAGCAGCCCCCGCCGCCGGTGGGTCGCGGTCACCGTCACGCCGGATATCGCGTTGGCGGCGATCGTCCCGCCGCCCACCACGGTCAGCCGCTGATCGAAGCTGCGGAAGGTGGCGACGCACCGGTCGCCGTCGAACGTCCCGCGCGCCCGGGAGAAGTCCTGCCGGGCCCGCCGCTGGTCCAGGCTCTCCTGGGGGATGGCCGGTGGGTTGAGGAAGCCGGTGAAGGCGGCGCGTATCCAGGCGTCGGTGTCGGAGGGGCTGTCGGCGACAAAACGGGTCTGCAGGGCCATACGGGTGAGGCTATGCGCTCCCCGGACGCCCGGGCCAACGCGTTTTCCGGGCGTCCGGGGGAGCGGCCCGGCCCCGCCTCAGATGACGGCGCGGATCTCGCCGACCGGCTCGCCGCCGCCCCGCACCGGCTCGTCCGGCAGCGCCGAGGCGTCCACGCCCAGCGCTGTGAGGGCCGCGGCCAGCACCGGGACCCGGGCCCGCCCGTTGCCGTCCTCGATCTTGAGCGCCAGCGCCCGCCCGTCCGGCAGCGCCACCGCCTGCACGCCCTCCGCGCCCGCCTTCGCCAGCAGCCCCGGCACAGCCCGCATCAGCAGCGTGTCGGCCCGCCCGGTGCCCGCCACATACTCCGGGTGCGCCCGCATCGCGTCCGCCACCCGCCGCGCCGCGCTGTCCGGCTCGGCCAGCACATAGGCGCGGAAGGCCCGCGCCAGCCCGGTCAGCGAGAACGCGAACAGCGGCGCGCCGCAGCCGTCCACGCCCACATGGGCCACCGGCTCCCCGGTGGACGCCTCCACCGTGTCCCGGATCAGCGTCTGGAGCGGATGCGACGGCGAGGTGTACGTCTCCAGCGGCCAGCCGCGCGCCACGCAGGCGGCGAGCATCGCGGCGTGCTTCCCCGAGCAGTTCATCGCCAGCCGGGAGCTCGGCCCCGGCCCCGCGCCATAGCCCGGCCGGTCCGCCGGGCAGCGCAGCGCCTCCTCGTCCAGCCCGGCGTCGGCCAGCATCCGGGCCACCAGCTCCCGGTGGAAGTCCTCCCCGGCATGGCTGCCCGCGGCCAGCGCGAGCCGTTCGCCGGCCAGGCCGACCTCGGTTCGCAGCACCGCCGCGGCCTGCATGGGCTTGTTGCTCGACCGCGGGAAGACGGGCCCGGTGACGTCGCCCAGCGCCCGCTCGACCGAACCGTCGGCGGCCAGCACCACCAGCGAGCCGCGGTGCCGGCCCTCGACGAAGCCGGACCGGACCACCTCGGCGAGGACGGGCGTCATCGGGTCCATGGCAGAACTCTCCTGAACTCGGCGGATCGTGCGGCCCCTGCCCGTAGGCCCTGTCCGGCCGGTCTTCCCGGGCCCGCGACGCTCCCCCGCAAGCGGGAGGTACCCCCAGGCACGCACGCGGACAGGACCTAAGACAGCAGGTCGTCGACCTGGGCCTCGCCCTCACGGTACCGGCGCGCGATCTCCGCGCCGCAGTGGTCCGCCGTCCGGTGCAGCGCCTGCCGGCGCCGCGACACCTCGGCCTCCCAGCGGGCGAGCCGGCCCAGCGCGTCGTGCAGCCCGTCGTCGCCCAGCGCGGACAGGTCCGACAGCTCGACCTCGCCCAGCATCTCCTCCGCCAGCAGCCGGTACTCCTCGCTCGACGGCGTGCCCAGCGTCACATGACGCGCCGAGGACCGCTGCCGCGAGGGCCCGTCGGCCAGGATCACCGGAAGCTGGTCCAGCGGTCCCGGCTCCTGGGTGACGCGGCGCCGCCGCTCCGCCTGGAGGATGTCGATGCGGCCCTGCAACAGCCGCCGCACGAAGCTCAGATCGGCCTCTTCGCGCTGCGCCGCCCGGCGCAGCTCCCGCAGCTCGGCCAGCCGCAGCGCCGACAGATCGGGCCGCGCGGCGTCCCGGTGGACGCTGCGCGTGCCGGGGCCCGGTGTGATCATGCGGTTTTAGTCCCCTCGTCCCTGTTGTGGCGCGGTGGTGCGCTACGTACCCCTCGGCACGCATCGTGTCACTGTGTACCCAGCCCGCGCAGCGTTGTGGCACCCATCCGGAGGGCGCTCGGGGGGAACGGTGGCGTTCCGGCATGATGATCCGCATGCGAGCAGTGGTGCAGCGGGTGGACGGAGCCGCCGTCGTGGTCGACGGCGAGACTGTCGGTGAGATTCAGGGCCAGGGCCTGTGTGTGCTGGTGGGCGCCACCCATGAGGACACCGGGGAAACGGCCGCCAAGCTGGCCCGCAAGCTGTGGACGCTGCGCGTGCTGGACGGCGAGAAGTCCTGCTCGGACACGGGGGCGCCGCTGCTCGTGGTCTCGCAGTTCACCCTCTACGGTGACGCCCGCAAGGGCAGGCGCCCCACGTGGCAGGCCGCCGCCCCGGGCGAGGTCGCCGAGCCGCTTGTCGACGCCGTCTGCGCGCACCTGCGCGCGCTGGGGGCGCACGTCGAAACGGGTCGCTTCGGCGCGCAGATGCGGGTCTCGCTGACCAACGACGGGCCGTTCACCGTGCTGCTCGAACTGTGAGCCACGGAAGGCGTCAGGCCGGGACGACGATCTCCTGGGCGGCCGGGGTGTCACCGGCCAGCAGATCCGCGTCGGCCGGCACGTTCCGCTTGATGAGGGCCAGCGCGATCGGGCCCAGCTCGTGGTGGCGGGCCGAGGTGGTGACGAAGCCCAACTGCCGGCCCTCGGCGCCGTCCGCCGCCAGCCGGACCGGGGCGCCGTGCTCGGGCAGCTTCACCTCGCTGCCGTCCAGGTGCAGGAACACCAGCCGCCGGGGCGGCCGGCCCAGGTTCTGCACCCGGGCCACCGTCTCCTGGCCGCGGTAGCAGCCCTTGTGCAGATGGACCGCGGTGTCCAGCCAGCCCAGCTCGTGCGGAATGGTGCGGTGGTCGGTCTCCCGGCCCAGCCGCGGGCGGTGCCCCTCGACGCGCAGCGCCTCGAAGGCGAGCACGCCGGCCGCCGGGCCGTGCGCCTCGGCGAACGCGGTCAGCCGGTCGCGCGGCAGGAACACGTCCCGCCCGTACGGCGTTTCGCGCACCACCGTGCCGGCCGGCACCTGGGCGATGGAGCCCGCCGGGAGGTGCACCACCGCGAACTCGGCGGTGCGGTCGGTGACCTCCACCCGGTAGAAGAACTTCATGCTCTCCAGATAGGCGATCAACGCCCCCGCGGCGCCGGGCTCGGTGTGCAGCCAGGTCGTCGTGCCGTCGTCCACCAGGTACAGCACATGTTCGATGTGCCCCTTGGCGGAGAGGATCAGGGCCTCGGTGGCCTGCCCGGGCGCCAGCTCGGCCACGTGCTGGGTGAGCAGCAGATGCAGCCAGCCCAGCCGGTCCGGCCCGGTGACGGTGACCACGTCCCGGTGCGACAGGTCGACGAAGCCGTCGCCGGCGGCGAGCGCGCGCTGCTCGCGGAAGAGATCGCCGTAGTGCGCGGCGACCCCGGCATCCGGTTGGTCGGCGGCGACGGCGCCCGGCAGGGACAACAGCGGACTCGCGTACGACATGCCGCCAGCCTACGACGCCGGGCCCTCCCGCGGCTCGGGCCCGCGCGCGGCGCACTCCTGACAGCGGCCGAAGATCGCGAAGTGCCGCAAGTCGGTCTCGAAGCCGAAGCGCTCGCGCAGCTCCTCGGCGAACGGCCCGGCCACCTCCAGATCCGCCTCCACGACCTTCTCGCAGTCGCGGCACATGAGGTGCAGATGCTGGTGGCGCTCGGCCAGGTGGTACGTCGGGGCGCCGTGGCCCAGATGCGCGTGGCTGACCAGGCCCAGCTCCTCCAGGAGCTCCAGCGTGCGGTAGACCGTGGAGATGTTCACCCCGCCGGCGGTGCGGCGGACCTCGGTGAGGATGTCCTCCGGGGTGGAGTGCTCCAGCTTGTCGACAGCCTCCAGCACAAGCTGCCGCTGCGGGGTCAGCCGGTAGCCGCGCTTGCGCAGATCGGTCTGCCAGTCGGTGCTCACCACGTCGCCCAGTGTAGGTGGGTGGAGGAGGGCACGGACCCCGCCCGAGGGGATTCGGCGGGGTCCGTGCAAGGAGGCGTCTCCATCCTGCGGGTTCCGGCGTCAAACCGCCGTAAGTGCCTCCGTCGGCGCGAGTCGCGCCGCGCGCACCGCGGGCCAGAAGCCGGCCAGCGCGCCGATGCCGACCGTGGCCGCCAGCCCGCCGCCCGTCGCCCACGCCGGAACGAGGGCGGGCCGGCCCTGCACGGCGGCGTAACCGCTGGTCACCACGGTTCCGACCAGCACCCCGCCCGCCCCGCCGAGGGCGGACAGCAGCAGCGACTCGACCAGGAACTGGCCGCGGATCTGGCCCCGGGTGGCGCCCAGCGCACGGCGCAGACCGATCTCGGAGCGCCGTTCGAGGACCGAAATCACCATCGTGTTGGCGACCCCGACGCCGCCGACCAGCAGGGCCACCGCGCCGGTCTCCAGCCCGGCGGCCGGGTCCGGGGCCGGCGTGTCGATGCCGTTCTCGCGCAGGCAATCGGCGAACAGCCGCACCCCGGGAGCGCGGTGAGCGCGGCGAGGGTGAGCAGGGCGGTGGCCAGGGCCGGCCGGGTGTGCTTCTTCGGTGTCATGTCCCGGATGCTGCGCGCCTCGTGTGGGCGCCCCCTGCGTGCCGCCTCAAAGTCCGCTGGAAGTATGGCCGTGTCCGATCATGGGCGGGGGCCGACGAGCGACAAGGAGCGCGCGATGGATCTGCGACTGGCCGACCGGGTGTACGTGGTGACCGGCGGAAGCAAGGGCTTGGGCTATGCGACGGCCGCCGCGCTGGTGGCCGACGGCGCGCGGGTGGTGGTGTCCTCGCGCGACGAACGGGAGGTGGCCGCCGCCGTCGAGCGGCTGGGCGGGGCGGAGAAGGCGGTGGGCCTGCCCGGCGACCTGGCCGCCGCCGACCTCCCCGGGCGGCTGGTCGAGGCGGCGCTCAACGGCTTCGGCCGGCTGGACGGCGCGCTGATCTCGGTGGGCGGCCCGCCGCCCGGCACGGCCGCCGCTGCCTCGGACGAGCAGTGGCGGGCGGCGTTCGAGTCGGTCTTCCTGGGCGCGGTGCGCGCCGCCCGCACGATCGTCGGCCGGGTGGGCGCGGGCGGCGCCGTCGGCATGGTGCTGTCCACCTCGGCGCGGTCCCCGGTCCCGGGCCTGGGCATCTCCAACGGGCTGCGGCCCGGCCTGGCCATGGTCGCCAAGGACCTGGCGGACGAGTACGGACCGCACGGGGTACGGGTGTTCGGGCTGCTGCCCGGGCGGATCGCCACCGACCGCATGCGCCAGTTGGACGCGGGCGCCGACGAGGCCGCGCGGGAGCGGGCCCTGGCCGGGATCCCGCTGGGCCGGTACGGCGAGCCCGAGGAGTTCGGCCGGGTCGCCGCGTTCCTGCTGTCGCCGGCCGCCGGCTATGTGACCGGCTCGGTGATCCCCGTGGACGGCGGCGCGCTGCGCACGTTCTGAGCGTTCCGGGGGAGCACCAGCCGGAACGTGGCGCCGCGGCCCGGCTCCGTGTCCACCTCGACGCGCCCGCCGTGCGCCCTCGCCAGCGGCGAGGGATCAGCGGAAGAAGGCGATGCCGTCGTCCGGCAGGTCCTTGATGTCGGCGACCCTCCCCCAGCCCTCCGGGCTGGGAGGTGCCCCCAGGCGCGGGTCCACGGCCTTCTTCAGGTGGGCCGACATATAGGCCTGGAGCGGAACGTCCGGGGTGGCCTTCTCGCCCACCCACATCAGGTCGCCGTTCACATAGCCGTACAGCCGCTTGCCGCCCGTGTACGGCGGGGAGACCGCGGTGCGCGCGACGGCGTCGGTGGCCAGGTCGATCTGCGGCTTGCCCTCGGCCAGCTCGCCGTACCAGACCTCCGCGACGCCCTGGTCGCGGACCATGACGACCTCCAACTGGCGGTCCTTGATGCGCCAGTACCCGTGCTCGGTCTCCAGCGGGTCCAGCCGCTTGCCGTCGGCGTCCAGCCGCCAGGTGCGGGAGGAGAACTCCAGGAAGTCGCGGCCGTCGTGGGAGAACGTGACCTCCTGGCCGAAGTTGCACGCCTCGGCGTCGGGGCCGCCGAACTTGTCGAGGGCGGCCACACCGGCGCCCTGCCAGGTGCCGAGGAGGAACGCGAGCGGGACCAGACCGGGGTTCAGGTCGGACGGGATCTCGATCATCGTCAGCGCTGGCCCTGGTAGAGCTTCATCACGACGAGGGCCGCGAAGGCGCCGCTGCCGACGACGACCAGGGCCATCAGGGTGATGAAGAATGCCTCTAGCACAAGTGCTCCTCGTGGTGCGGTGTGGCGCTTCGTGGTGCAGCACGGGAATGTGAATTCCACGCGCGCCCGAGTCTAGTCCTCGTCCAGGGGGAATCTCAGTTGAGGTGGGCCGCCGGAGGCAACGGCTTCGTGCGGCTTGACCGTTTTGTGATCACTGCGGCTGAACGCGCTCGTACGCTTCCGCGTCTAAGCGTGTGGAAAGGGTGTGATCATGAGTTGTCCGAATTGCGGTGGAGCCATGCACCAGGGCCCCCGCGGGGATTGGGTCTGCGGCACCTGTGGCACGACCCGTTAGCCCCGTGGCTCGCAGGGCTACGGTGGCGCCATGGCACAGAAACTGGTGATCAAGGTGACGGCCGGGGCGGATGCCCCGGAGCGGTGCTCACAGGCGTTCACGGTGGCGGCGGTCGCCGCCGCCAGTGGGGTGGAGGTGTCGCTGTGGCTGACCGGGGAATCGGCGTGGTTCGCCCTCCCGGGCCGCGCGGCGGAGTTCCAGCTTCCGCACGCCGCGCCGCTGCCGGACCTGATCGACGGTATCCAGGCCGGGGGGCGGATCACCCTGTGCACACAGTGTGCCGCCCGGAGGGGGATCGAGGAGGAGGATGTGATCGACGGCGTACGCATCGCCGGGGCGCAGGTCTTCGTGAGCGAGATCATGCCCGAGGGCGTACGCGCGCTCGTCTACTGACATGACGCACAACCGCCCATAACTCCACGAGTGAAAAGCACGCAAAACGGGGCAACAAAGGCCGCGCCCCCCGTCGGGGAGCGCGGCCCTCATCGTGTGTCGGTCCGGTCGGACGGCCGGCCTAGACCGCGATCGTGACCTCGGTCAGCCCGCCCTGCTGGGCGACGACCTTCCGGTCCGCCGTGCCGCCGGGGACCAGCGCGCGCACGGTCCAGGTGCCCTCGGCCGCGTAGAAGCGGAACTGGCCGCTCGCGGAGGTCGGGACCTCGGCGGTGAACTCGCCGGTGCTGTCCAGCAGCCGGACATAACCGGTCACCGGCTCGCCGTCCCGGGTCACCGAACCCTGGATCGTCGTCTCACCGGGCTTGATCGAGGCGGCGTCCGGGCCGCCGGGCTTCGCTCCGCACATGGCGCGTCCCTCTCTCCTTCTCTGTCGGCCGTCTCGGCCGGTTACTTGGCCGGGCCGGTCTCGACGGGAACGCCCACCAACGAGCCGTACTCGGTCCAGGACCCGTCGTAGTTCTTGACGTTCGGCACGCCCAGCAGCTCGTGCAGCACGAACCAGGTGTGCGCGGAACGCTCACCGATGCGGCAGTAGGCGATGGTGTCCTTCGCCAGGTCCACGCCCTCCTCCCGGTACAGCTCCGCCAGCTCCTCGTCGGAGCGGAAGGTGCCGTCGTCGTTGGCCGACTTGGACCAGGGGATGTTGCGGGCGGTGGGCACGTGGCCGCCGACCTGCGACTGCTCCTGCGGCAGGTGCGCCGGGGCCAGCAGCTTGCCGCTGAACTCGTCGGGGGAGCGGACGTCGACCAGGTTCTGCGTGCCGATGGCGGCGACGACCTCGTCGCGGAACGCGCGGATCGAGGTGTCCTGCGGCTGCGCGCGGTACTCGGTGGCGGCGCGCTCCGGGACCTCCTCGACCAGCTCGCGGGCGTCCAGCTCCCACTTCTTGCGGCCACCGTCCAGCAGGCGGACGTCCTGGTGGCCGTACAGCTTGAAGTACCAGTAGGCGTAGGCCGCGAACCAGTTGTTGTTGCCGCCGTAGAGGACCACCGTGTCGTCGCCTGCGATGCCCTTGGCGGACAGGAGCGCCTCGAAACCGGCCTGGTCGACGAAGTCGCGGCGGACCGGGTCCTGGAGCTCCTTCTTCCAGTCGATGCGGACGGCGTTCCTGATGTGGTTCTTCTCGTAGGCGGAGGTGTCCTCGTCGACTTCCACGAGCACGACCTTCGGGTCGTCGAGGTGGGAGGTGACCCAGTCGGCGTCCACCAGGACGTCACTGCGGCTCATGCTTGTTCTCCTTCGGCGATCGGGCGTTGAGGGGGCGTACCGGGGGCGTGGGCATACGCGGCGAAGAGAGTCGCGGCGCGGCACCGCACGGAAGATGAGGCGTGGTCGTCAGCCGACGCGGCGACAGAGCATGGCGGCGACGCGGCACAGATCAACCGCCCGTCGCTTCGTCAGTCCCCCGGCGGGGGTGCCCGCAGCCTGTCGCGTCATGCCCGCGATCGTACGGATTCGCCGCCGTTCGTGTCACTGGTGTTCCGGATGCTGAGACATCGTTGTCTGCATACCGGGATCGCCGGCCGGATCGCCGCCCGGGGCCCGGGCCGGCCGCGGCTCAGCCGATCGTCATGTTGCTGCCGGTGACCGTGAGGGCCAGCCCCTCCTGGGTGGGCTGCACGGAGTCCAGGGTCAGCCCGTCCGGCAGGCCGCTGATCGTGTGCTCCTGGTCGAGCTGGTCCCGGATGGCCTGCTGCACCTCGGGGCCGCCGGTGTCCGGGATCTCCTCCTCGTCGACCTCGAGCGTGAGGGTGCCGTTCTCCAGCACGATGTCGCCGGTCACCTCGCCGACGTCCAGGCTCTGGCCCATCATGCTGGCCTGGAGGGTGAGCAGCAGCCGACCGCCCTCCGCGTAGCCGAACTCCACGCCGAAGCCGTTCCCGCTGACGGCCAGCAGCTCGCCGTAGGCGCGGGTCAGCTCCTCGTACGAGACCAGTCCCCCGCCGTCGGCCCGCTCGGCGACCGCGCCGGTGTAGCCGTCGGTCAGCTCCACGCCCTCGAGTTCGACGCTCAGGTCGGAAACGGTGAGCGTCTGGCCGTCCACCTGCGCCGCGTACGCGTCCAGGCCCAGGTCCACCCGGTCCAGATGACCGCCCGCGACCTGCGTGAGGAACGGGAAGCCCTTGACCGACACGCTCGGCTCCGAGGCCAGGCCCAGGGTGTCCCGGGCCCGGGAGGCCACCTCTCCCTCGGCGATCCACAGCGCCACGCGGTCACCGACGATGGCCAGCACGACCAGAACGCCAAAAATGATCGAACTTATTCGCAGAGCGCGCATCGGGTCGGGATCCCCCTGGTGGTGGTCACACAAGTCCGGGGGACTGTATCCCGCGCGCCGCGCCCGGCGGAGGGCCGGGCGCGGCTTGCAGCATGTCCGTTACACGCGTCGGAGCGCGGGCGCGATCACCACAGCGCCCGGGCCAGCGGATACACCGCGGGCGCCGCGGCGGTCAGCGGCAGCGCGACCCCGGCCGTGAAGTGGACGAACCGAGAGGGGAAGTCGTAGCTGGCCACCCGCAGCCCGATCACCGCGCACAGCCCGCCGGCCGCGGCGACCGCCACCGCCTCGGCGCCCGTGTCGGCCAGCCGGTAGGCGGCCACCGCCCCGGCCCCGGCGCCGGCCAGCAGCGCGAGGACGGGGGAGAGGAAGGCGGGGGCGGGCAGCGCGCGGAACAGCGTGGCCGCCGCGACCCCGGCCGCCGTCACCGTCACGGCGGTCTCCGAGACGTCGACCGCCGCCAGATGACCGGCGGCGAGCACGGTCAGCAACGCGGAGGCGGCCGTCGCGGTCAGCGAGTCCAGCCGCTCGTCGGCGGACCCCCGGTGCCGGAGCTGCAACACCAGCACCAGCAGGAACCAGGCCCCGCCCACCCCGATCACCGCCTCCGGCGCCCGGTCCACCGGGGCCAGCAGCAGCGCGGCGTCCGCGGCCAGCCCGCCCAGGAAGGCGAGCAGGATGCCCTGCCGCGCGGGCCACATCCCGTTCAGCCGGAACCAGCCCGCCGCCGTGACCGCCTGGAGCACCACCACCGCGGGCAGCGCCGCCGCCTGTCCCAGTTGCGCGCTCCCGGCCAGCAGCCCGGCCAGCGCGACGGTGAGCAGCGCCGGCAGGATGCCCGGCGCGATGATCGGCGACCGCGCGCGGTGCCGCGGCCCGGCCGCGACCCGCGGCGCCTCCGCCGGGGCGCTCACACCGCACCGCCGGCGAACGGCGGCAGTACCTCGACCGTGCCGCCCTCCGGCAGCGCCACGGCGTCGTGCCCGCCCGCGCCGACCTGCGCCCCGTTCACCAGGAACGAGCAGCGCACCAGCACGCGCGCGAACTCGGGGCGGTCGGCGTGCCTGTCGCGCGCCTCGGCCAGCGCGCCGGCGAGCGTGGCGGCCTCGTACGCCTCCTCCGCGGTGCCGGCGGCGGCCTTCGCCGCGGCCCAGTAACGGATCGTGCCCCTCGCCATCGGGTCTCCGCTCTCGGTGTCTGTCGGGTCTGTGCCTGTGTCCGGGTGGTGCCGACTCATGATGGCCTCCCGCGCCACCCGGTGCGCGCCCGGCCCACGCCGTTACCCGATGGAGTGTGACCCGCGCCCGTGCACAAGGTGAATTGTTTCGGTTATGCTGCTGGCGTTGAAAGGATCCGGGCACTGACGCCATCCCGGGTCCTTTTGCGCTTTCCGGGCAGAGCCGCTCGCATCGTCCCCTTGCCAGGACTGAGGAAGGAACGCCCCCGAATGAGTTCGCTGCTTCTCCTGACCAACGCCCTCCAGCCGTCCTCGCAAGTGCTCCCTGCCCTCGAACTGCTGCTGCACAACGTACGGGTGGCCCCCGCCGAGGGCCCGGCCCTGGTGGACGCCCCCAGCGCCGACGTCATTCTCATCGACGGCCGCAAGGATCTGCCGCAGGTCCGTTCCCTCTGCCAGTTGCTGCGCTCCACGGGCCCCGGCTGCCCGCTGGTCCTCATCGTCACCGAGGGCGGCCTGGCCGCGGTGACGGCGGACTGGGGCGTGGACGACGTGGTCCTGGACACCGCGGGCCCAGCCGAGGTGGAGGCCCGGCTGCGGCTGGCCACCGGCCGCCAGCAGCTCTCCACCGACGACAGCCCGATGGAGATCCGCAACGGCGACCTGTCCGTGGACGAGGCCACCTACAGCGCGAAGCTCAAGGGCCGTGTGCTCGATCTCACCTTCAAGGAGTTCGAGCTGCTGAAGTACCTCGCCCAGCACCCGGGCCGGGTCTTCACCCGCGCCCAGCTCCTCCAGGAGGTCTGGGGCTACGACTACTTCGGCGGCACCCGCACCGTGGACGTGCACGTCCGACGGCTGCGCGCCAAGCTCGGCCCGGAGCACGAGTCGCTGATCGGCACCGTGCGGAACGTCGGCTACCGCTTCGTGGTGCCCGAGAAGGAGAAGGCCGAGGACGAGCACGCCCGCGCCGTCACGCGTGAGGCCGAGCAGCTCGTCAAGGAGGCCGCGCGCCGCAACTGAGCGCCGCGCACGCCCCTCCGCGTCACCGCCGCCCCAGGCCGGGACAGGGTCCTGAACCCCGTACCCCCTGGGGCGGTTGCGCGCGTAGACTACGGCCCGTGGCCAAGGTGACGCGGGACGATGTAGCGCGACTGGCGGGTACGTCGACCGCGGTCGTCAGCTACGTCATCAACAACGGGCCGCGTCCGGTGGCGCCGGGTACGCGGGAGCGAGTGCTGGCCGCGATCAAGGAGCTGGGCTACCGCCCGGACCGGGTCGCGCAGGCGATGGCCTCCCAGCGCACGGACCTGATAGGCCTGATCGTGCCGGACGCGCGGCAGGCGTTCTTCGCGGAGATGGCCCACGCCGTCGAACAGGCCGCGGCCGAGCGCGGCAAGATGGTCCTGGTCGGCAATTCGGACTACCTCGACGAGCGCGAGGTGCACTATCTGCGGGCCTTCCTGGGGATGCGCGTCTCCGGGCTGATCCTCATCAGCCAGGGGCCCAGCGAGCACGCCGCCGCCGAGATCGACGCCTGGGACGCCCGCGTGGTGCTGCTGCACCGCAGGCCGGACGCGATCGACGACGTGGCCGTCGTGCTCGACGACGTCGGCGGCGCGCGGAGCGTCACCCGGCATCTGCTGGACCATGGGCACGCCTATGTGGCCTGCCTGGGCGGCGTGGACTCCACGCCCGAGTCGGGCGACCCCGTCACGGACCACGTCACCGGCTGGCGCCAGGCCATGACGGAGGCCGGGCTGAGCACGGAGGGCCGGCTGTTCAAGGCCCCGTACAACCGTTACGACGCCTACCGGGTGGCGCTGGAGCTGCTGGCCGGGCCCGACCGGCCGCCCGCGCTGGTGTGCGCGACGGACGACCAGGCCATCGGCGTGCTGCGGGCGGCGCGGGAGCTGCGGATCGACGTGCCGGGCGAGCTGGCCGTGGCCGGCTTCGACGATGTGAAGGAAGCGGCGCTGACCGATCCGCCGCTGACCACCGTCGGCTCCGACCGCGAGGCGATGGCGCGCGCCGCGGTGGACCTCGCCATCGGCGACCCCTCGGACAACGGCGGCGGCCCCGCGCCTGGCGACCGGCTGCGCCAGTTCCCGGTCCATATGCGGATCCGCCGGTCCTGCGGCTGCCCCGCCGACTGACCCCGTTGAATTAGGCAGGCGATTCTGAGGTACGCCTCAGAGTCCTCTCATGTTCGCGGCGCACAGTCGGTGACATGAGCGAATACCAGGCAAGCAGTGCAGGTCAGAACAATCCGGTCTACCCGCCGCAGCCCGCCGGGCCCCCCGCCCCGGGCCCGCGGCACCGGGCGCGGAAGCCGGTGGCGCTCTTCGCCGCCGTCGCCATCGTCGCCGCCGCGGTGGGCGGCGGAACCGCCACGCTGCTGGACGACTCCTCGGGCGGCATCGGCGGATCGGGCGGCGCCACCTCCGCGACCAGCGTGTCCACCGGGACGAACGGCACCGTGGCCTCGGTGGCCGCGGCCGTCAGCCCCAGCGTGGTCGAGATCTCCACCGGGACCGCGACCGGCTCCGGGGTGATCCTCTCCGCGGACGGCGAGATCCTCACCAACAACCACGTCGTCTCCGGCGCCTCCACCGTGGAGGTCACCTTCGCGAACGGCTCCACCGCCACGGCCACGGTCACCGGCACCGACCCGGACACCGACCTCGCCGTGATCCAGGCCCAGGACGTCAGCGGCCTCAAGCCCGCCACCCTCGGCGACTCCGACGACGTCGCGGTCGGCGACCAGGTCGTGGCCATCGGCTCCCCCGAGGGGCTGACCGGCACCGTGACCAGCGGCATCGTCTCCGCCCTCGACCGCGAGGTGACCGTCAGCAAGGAGGAGGCCCCGCAACAGCAGCCGGGCGCGGGCAGCGAGTGGCCGTTCGAGTTCGGCGGCGGGCAGTACAACGGCGACATCGGCTCGTCCACCACCACCTACAAGGCGATCCAGACCGACGCCTCCCTCAACCCGGGCAACTCCGGCGGCGCGCTGGTCAACATGGACGGCGAGATCATCGGCATCAACTCGGCCATGTACAGCACCTCGCAGGACGCCGGCAGCGCCGGGCTCGGCTTCGCCATCCCGGTGAACACCGTGCGGCAGGTGCTGAGCAGCCTGGAGGCCGGTGCGTGATGCGAGACTGGGCGCATGGCTGAGGGTTCCGGTTCGCGCGTGCTGATCGTCGACGACGAGCCGGCGGTGCGCGAGGCACTGCGGCGCAGCCTGGCGTTCGAGGGCTACGCCACCGAGACCGCCGAGGACGGCGTCGAGGCGCTGGCCAAGCTGGAGACGTACACGCCCGACGCCATCGTGCTGGACGTGCTGATGCCGCGGATGGACGGGCTCACCACGGCCCGGCGGCTGCGGGCCCTGGGGGACAGGGTGCCCATCCTGATGCTCACCGCGCGGGACACCGTCGGCGACCGCGTCAGCGGGCTGGACGCGGGCGCCGACGACTACCTCGTCAAGCCGTTCGAGCTGGACGAGCTGCTGGCCCGGCTGCGCGCGCTGCTGCGCCGCGGCGCGTACAGCGGCGAGGCCGCCGACCCCGAGCGGGAGCCGGTCATGTCCTTCGCCGACCTGCGGATGAACCCGGTGACCCGCGAGGTCACCCGCGGCGAGCGGCCGGTGGAGCTGACGCGGACGGAGTACACGCTGCTGGAGCTGTTCCTCGCGCACCCCCGGCAGGTCCTCACCCGGGAGCAGATCCTGCACGCCGTCTGGGGCTTCGACTACGAGCCCTCCTCCAACTCCCTGGACGTCTACATCATGTATCTGCGCCGCAAGACCGAGGCCGGCGGTGAGCCGCGCCTGGTGCACACCGTGCGCGGTGTCGGCTACGTGCTGCGCGCATGAGCCGGAGCGAGCCCCGGGTGAAACGCTGGTACGCGGGCCTGCCGCTGCGGACCCGGCTGGCGATGCTGACCGCGCTGGCCGTCGTGCTGGGCGTGGCCGTCTCGACGGTGGCGGTGTGGATCCTGGCGCGCGGGCAGTTCCGCGAGTCGGTGGACGACCTGCTGCTCAGCACCCGCGCCGACCCCGTCCAGATCGACCGGGTGCTGAGCGCGGGCGTGTGCGCCTCGGAGTCGGACCAGCCGGCCCAGGAGAACGGCGAGGTGCCGGGGCTGATCGACTACACGATCCAGATCGTGGACGACGAGGGCCGGAGGTGCCTGATCGCGGGCGGCGCCAGCCTGGAGGTGACCGAGGCGGACATCGCGGTGGCGCAGGGCCGCAGCCCTCAGGAGCTGCACAACGCCACCGGCTCGGACGGCGCGGAGTACCGCGTCATGACCCGGCCGGTGGAGGGCCCGTTCGGCGGTGGCCGCGCCGCGGTCTCCGTGGCCCGGCCGCTGAGCGAGGTGAACGGGCCGCTGCGGTCGCTCACCGTGGTGCTCGTCCTGGTCGGGGTGGCCGGCGGCGTGGGCGCGGCCGGGGTCGGCGTGGCGCTGGCCCGGGCGGGGCTGCGGCCGGTGGACCGGCTGACGCACGCCGCCGAGCACATCGCGCGCACCGAGGACCTGAGCGTGCGGATCCCCGTGACGGGGGACGACGAGATCGCGCGGCTGTCCCGTTCGTTCAACTCGATGACGGCCGCCCTCGCCTCCTCCCGCGAGCTCCAGCAGCAGCTCATCGCCGACGCCGGGCACGAGCTGCGCACCCCGCTGACGTCGCTGCGCACCAACATCGAGCTGCTGATCCGCAGCGAGGAGACCGGCCGCGCGCTGCCCGAGGCGGACCGGCGGGAGCTGCTTGCCTCGGTGACGGCGCAGCTCAGCGAGCTGGCCGCACTGATCGGAGACCTCCAGGAGCTGTCCCGGCCGGAGGCCGCGGCGGGCAGCGGAAAGCTGGAGCTGGTCGGGCTGCACGACATCGTCTCGCGCGCGGTGGCCCGCGCCCGGCTGCGCGCCCGGGGGATGCCGATCGAGGCCGAGCTCGACCCCTGGTTTGTGCGGGCGGAGCCGACGTCGCTGGAGCGCGCCGTGGTGAACCTGCTGGACAACGCCGTCAAGTTCGGCGGCGCGGGCGACGGCGGCGGCGTCGAGGTGGCGCTGCGGAACGGCGTGCTGCGCGTGCGCGACCACGGGCCGGGCATTCCGGCCGACGAACTGCCGCACGTCTTCGAACGGTTCTGGCGCTCGCCCGGCGCCCGCAGCCTGCCCGGCTCGGGGCTCGGCCTGTCGATCGTGGCCCGCGCCGTGCGCGAGTGCGGCGGGGACGTCAGCCTGCGCCCGGCCGACGGCGGCGGCACCGAGGCCGTCACGAGCCTGCCCGGCGCGCCCGTGCCCCCGCCCGGGGCCGGGAACGGCGCCGCGGACGGCGCTTAGCCGCAGCCGCCCGCCCCGGTGCCCACGCCCACGCCGGCGGCCACGGAGTCGTCCAGCAGGCGGCGCGGGCCACAGCCCTCCTGGCCGCAGATGTCGTACGGGTTGGCCAGCATGCAGGTCTCCAGGGACAGACAGCCGCAGCCGATGCAGCCGGTGAGGTTGTCCCGCAGGCGGGTCAACTGGCGGATCCGGGCGTCGAGGTCGGATCGCCAGGTCTCGGAGACGACGGCCCAGTCCGCCTTGTTGGGCGTGCGGCCCTCCGGCAGCCGGGCCAGCGCCTCGCGGATCGCGGTGAGCGGCATTCCCACGTTCTGCGAGACCCGGATGAACGCGACCCGGCGCAGCATGTCCCGGCGGTAGCGGCGCTGATTGCCCGAGGTGCGGCGGCTGCTGATCAGGCCCTGCTCCTCGTAGAACCGGAGCGCGGAGGTCGCGACGCCGCTGCGCTGGGCGAGCTGCCCGATGGTGAGTTCCTTGGCGATCTGGGGTGGCATACCGGCCATCCTAAGGCTTACTTAAAGGTTTCTTGAGGGTCGTGGGTTACGGTGAACGTTCCGGCTTTCGAGGGGAGTTGCGCGTGGGAGAGCTGGTGGCCATCAGTGATCTGCATGTGCGGTACGAGGAGAACCGGGAGATCGTCTCCCGGCTGCGGCCGGAGGGTGACGACGACTGGCTGCTGGTGGCGGGCGACGTCGGCGAGCTCGCGGAGGACATCGAGTGGACGCTGACCCTGCTGAGCGAGCGGTTCGCCAAGGTGGTGTGGGTCCCGGGCAACCATGAGCTGTGGACCCCGTCGGACGACCCGGTGCGGCTCACCGGCGAGCGGCGTTACGCGTGGCTGGTGGACCTGTGCCGGCGGCTGGGCGTCGTCACCCCGGAGGACCCGTATCCGGTGTGGCACGGGCGCGGTGGCCCGGCGGTGATCGTGCCGCTGTTCCTGCTGTACGACTACTCGTTCCGCCCGGCCGGCACGTTCACCAAGCGGCAGGCGCTGGACGTGGCCGAGGAGGCGGGGGTGATCTGCACCGACGAGTTCCTCCTCCAGCACGATCCGTATCCCAGCCGCGAGGCGTGGTGCCGGGCGCGGGTCGCGCTCACCGAGCGGCGGCTGGCCACCGAGCTGCCCGAGGACCTGCCCACCATCCTGGTCAACCACTTCCCGCTGGTGCGCGAGCCCACCCGAATCCTGCGCTACCCGGAGTTCGCGCTGTGGTGCGGCACCGAGGCCACGGCGGACTGGCCGCGCCGCTTCCGCGCCGCGACCGTCGTCTACGGGCATCTGCACATCCCCCGGCTGATCCACCACGAGGGAGTGCCGCACCAGGAGGTCTCGCTCGGCTACCCCCGCGAGTGGCAGCGCCGCTCACGCCCCCCGGGGCAACTGGTGCCGGTGCTGCCGGCGGAAACGGTGGTGGATCGGTGAGCGGGGGACTGCTGAGCGCGCTGCTGCCGTCGGCCGCGGCGGTCGTCGAGGCGTTCGGGGATCCGGCCGAGCCGGCCGAGCTGTTTCCGGAGGAGCAGGCGCACATCGCGGCGGCCGTGCCCGAGCGGCGGCGCGAGTTCGGCACCGTGCGCGGGTGCGCGCGCGCCGCGCTGGCCCGGCTCGGCGGGCCGCGCGTGCCGCTGCTGCCGGGGGAGCGGGGCGCGCCGAGCTGGCCCGCCGGGTTCGTCGGCACCATGACGCACTGCCGGGGCTACCGCGCCGCCGCGGTGGCCCGGGACGGCGAGCTGGCCGGGGTCGGGATCGACGCCGAGCCGAACGAGCCGCTGCCCGACCCGGGTGTGCTCGGCCTGATCACGCTGCCCGAGGAGCGGACCGCGCTGCGCGAGCTGGCCGCGCGGCGGCCCGAAGTGGCGTGGGAGCGGCTGGTGTTCAGCGCCAAGGAGAGCGTCTACAAGGTGTGGTTCCCGCTGACGCGGAAGTGGCTGGACTTCGAGGAGGCGCGGATCGAGGTGGACCCGGGCGCGGGCACGTTCACCGCCCGGCTGCTGGTCCCGGGGCCCGTGGTGGACGGCGTCCGGCTGCCGGAGTTCACCGGCCGGTGGGCGGCGCGCGACGGACTGCTGGTCACGGCGATCGCCCTGACCCGGCGCACCGCCGGCGTGGCACGGCCGGTGCCCCGGGGGCCGCAGCCGCCCGGGGCACCGGTCGTGTCCGCCTGAACGGCCGCTACTGGACGACCGTGATCCGGTCGGCGGCCGGGGCCGCAAGCGGCGCGTCCGCCGTGGAGTTCGCCGTCAGGTAGTCGGCGAGCGCCACCATGTCGTCCGAGCCGACCAGCGGGTTCGCGCCGTCGGCGAGGGTGCCGAAGCCGTCGCCGCCGCCCGCCAGGAACGAGTTGACCGCGACCCGGTAGGTGGCCGCCGGGTCCAGCGGCGCGCCGCCGACCGTCACCGAGTCGGCCACGATCCGGTCGGCGCCGGACCGGGTCAGGTCCAGCGTGTAGTTCAGGCCCTCGGACGGCTGGAGGATCTTCGGCGCCGCCTCGTTGGTCCCGCTCACCTGCTCGCGCAGCACGGTCAGCAACTGTTCGCCGGTGAGATCCAGCAGGTTGACCGTGTTGGAGAACGGCTGGACCGTGAAGCCCTCGCCATAGGTGACCACGCCGTCGCCCTCCGAGCCGGACGCCGCGTACGTCAGGTCCGCGCGCACGCCGCCCGGGTTCATCAGGGCGAGATCGGTCTCCGGGTCCAACTCCCGCGCGTGCGCGAGCTGGGCGTCGGCGATCAGGTCGCCGAGCGGGAACTCGGGCGTGCCCGCGTTCCGGCCCTGGATGTCCTCGGAGATCCAGCCGATGGGCTCGCCGGACACCGGGGCGGCCAGCTCGTTCCAGTCGGCGATCAACTGGGTGAGGTCGGGGGCCGGCTCCTGGTCCCGGTGCACGACCCGGTTGGTGCCCTCGACCGAGGTGCGCACGATGTCCCGCGTCCGGTAGTCGTACTTCATGTTCAGCTCGGTGAACAGCCGGCCGTTCGACGCCGCCGAGGTGACCAGCCGGTCCCGGCCGGTGGGGTCCGGAACGGTGCAGACGTACGGCTGGTGGGTGTGGCCGGTGACCAGCGCGTCCACGCCCGCGTCCGTGCGCCGGGCGATGTCCACGATCGGGCCGGACAGGTCGCCGCCGTCCACGTCGCAGTCGGCGTTGTACGCGGGGGAGGCCGGGTAGCCGCCCTCGTGGATCAGCGCGACGACCGCGTTCACGCCGCGCCGGCGCAGCTCGGCGGTGTAGCGGTTGATCGTCTCGACCTCGTCGAGGAATTCGAGCCCCTGGATGCCCTCCTGGGTGACGATGTCCGCCGTCCCCTCCAGGGTGACGCCGATGAACCCGACCTTGACGCCGTTCAAATTCTGGATGGTGTACGGGTCGAGGATGGGCTCACCGGTGTCCTCGTGGACCACGTTGGCGGCCAGGTAGGGGAAGTCGGAGCCCTCGAACTCGCGGCCCTCCACATAGCAGCCGTCCTCCGGGTGGCAGCCGCCCTCCTGGAGCCGGATCAGCTCCCGCCACCCCTCGTCGAACTCGTGGTTGCCCACGCCGGCGACGTCCATCTCCAGCTCGTTGAGCGCCTCGATGGTGGGCTCGTCGTGGAACAGGGCCGACAGCAGCGGGGTGGCGCCGATCAGGTCGCCCGCGGCGACGGTCACCGAGCGGCTCTCGCCCTGCCTGGCCTCGCGCAGCCCGGTGGCCAGGTACTGCACGCCGCCCGCGGCGATGGCCTCGGTGGTGCCGTCCTCGTGCTCGTGGATCACCTGGCCATTGGTACCGGTGGGCGGTTCGAGCGCGCCGTGCAGGTCGTTGATGGCCAGCACCTGGAGGTCGACGGTCCGGCCGGCCCCGCCGTGGCCCCGGCCGGCGCCCTGCTCGTCGGGCGCCGCGTGGGCGGCGGGCAGGGCGACCGCGAGCGCCCCCGCGGCCGCCACGACCGCCGCGCCGGCGGTCAGCCTGTACTTCCGTGCGTGCATGAGCGGTTCATCCTCCTCAGTCCGCCCGCACCCTAGTGGCTACGCGCGTAGCAGTCAGGAGGTGTTGTGTAACAAGGAGATGAAACGATGGGTACGGTCGTCGCATGGATCCGAATCCTCTGGTCGGCGACCTCTATCCACGGCTGGCCGCCGAGCTGACGACCCTGCTGAACGAGGCGGGCGAGCCCGGACTCGCCCGGCAGATCCCGGAGCTGCGGCTGGTCGCCGACTGCGGCTGCGGCGACGACTTCTGCCGGAGCTTCGCCACCGTCGAGCACCCCGAGGGCAAGCCGTACGGGCCTGGGCACCGGAACGTGATCCTGGAGCCGGAGCAGGGGATGCTCGTCCTCGACGTCATCGGTGGCGCGGAGGAACGCATCGCGTACGTCGAAGTCCTCTACCGGGACCGGGCATAGGGTCACCACCATGAGCGACGTCTTGGTGCGGGACCAGGTGACGGAGGACGAACTGCGGGACGTCCTGCGGCTGATCGACGCGGCGGCGCGCGCCGACGGGCAGAGCGCCGTGTCCGAGCAGGGCAGGCTGCTGCTGCGCGGCGGGGCGCGCGCGGGCGTGCGGCATGTGCTGATGCGCCGGGAGGGGGTGCTCGTCGGCTACGCCCAACTGGACGGCACCGACCCGGTGGAGGCCCCCTCGGGCGAACTCGTCGTCCACCCCGACCACCGGGGGCGGCGCTACGGGCGCGTGCTGGGGGAGGCGCTGCTGACCGAGTCGGGGCACCGGCTGCGGCTGTGGGCGCACGGCGCGCATCCGGCGGCGCGGCATCTGGCGCAGTTGCTGGGCCTGACGCTCTTCCGCGAACTACGGCAGTTGCGGCGTCCGTTGGGCGGTCTGCGGCTGGCGGAGCCGAAGCTGCCGGAGGACGTGCGGGTGCGGACGTTCGTGCCCGGTCAGGACGACGCGGCATGGCTGGCCGTCAACGCGGCGGCGTTCGCCCACCACCCCGAGCAGGGTTCGCTCACCCAGCGCGACCTCGACGCGCGGAAGGCCGAGCCGTGGTTCGACCCGGCGGGCTTCTTCCTCGGTGAGCGGACGGCGGACGGGCGGCTGCTGGGCTTCCACTGGACGAAGGTGCACGCCGAGGAGGGCCTGGGCGAGGTCTATGTCCTCGGGGTCGCGCCCGAGGCCCAGGGCCTGGGGCTGGGCCGCGCCCTGACCGCGATCGGCCTGCGCCACCTGGCTGGCGACCGGTCGCTGGCCACGGCGATGCTGTACGTGGACGCGGACAACACGCCGGCCCTGCGGGTGTACGAGGGCCTGGGCTTCCGGACGTTCGAGACGGATCTGATGTACCGGACCGAGTCCTAGGGCCTGTATCGAGTTCCCGCCCGGGCCCGCGACGCCAGTCACGGCACCTCGCCGCTCCCCCAGACTCCGTCTGGGAGGTGCCCCCAGCCGAATCGCGCGAATACGGCCGGGTATGAGCTGCGATCCGGTGCCTTGCTGGGGGTACCTCCCAGGCCCCAAGGGCCTGGGGGGCACCGCGTCTGACGCCGCGGGCTGATCCGACCGGGAACTCGATACAGGCCCTAGCCGGGGGACGGGGCCCGGGGCCGGGCGGAGTCAGGTTGCCCCGGGGCGGGTACTGTCCGATTCATGAGTCCCGGCAAGCGCTCGCGTCCCACGCTCACCGAGGCCGTCCGGCTGCGGATCGCCCGGAGCGTCGTGGACGACGGGTGGTCCCTGCGGCGGGCCGCCGAGCGGTACGGCGTCTCGGCGCGGACCGTGAAGCGGTGGGTGGACCGTTACCGGGCGGAGGGCGCGGACGGGGTGCGATCGGTTAACTCTGTTAACCCCACTGACGTGCCCCGTTCGTCCGGAAGGCGTGAGAATGGACGTATGAGCCAGGAGACGAGCGTCCGGCAGAACCGTCCGTACACCGTGCCCCAGCCGGCCGAGCCCAGCGAGCGCGCCGAGCCGGAGTCGGCGCCCGAGACCGTCATCGAGCCGGGGGAGACCCAGCAGGCCGTGCCGGCGAGCGCCGAGCTGCCCGTCGACCGTTTCCTGGACCGGGAGCGGAGTTGGCTGGCGTTCAACGAGCGCGTGCTGGAGCTGGCCGAGGACCCCGACACGCCGCTGCTGGAGCGGGCGAACTTCCTGTCGATCTTCGCCAGCAACCTGGACGAGTTCTTCATGGTGCGCGTCGCCGGCCTCAAGCGCCGCATAGCCACCGACGTGGCCACCCGCACCGTCACCGGGCAGGCGCCCAGCGAGGTGCTCGGGACGATACTCATCACGGCCCGGGACCAGATGACCCGGCACGCCGCCTGCTACCAGAAGACCGTCGGGCCCCAGCTCGCCGAGCAGGGCATCCACCTGCTGCGCTGGCCGGACCTGACCGAGCAGGAGCAGACCCGCCTCTTCTCCCTCTTCCGCAAGAAGATCTTCCCGGTCCTCACGCCGCTGGCCGTCGACCCGGCGCACCCGTTCCCCTACATCTCCGGCCTCTCGCTCAACCTCGCCGTCAAGGTGCGGAACCCGGCCAGCGGCAACGAGCACTTCGCCCGCGTCAAGGTCCCGCCGCTGTTGTCCCGTTTCCTGGAGGCGACGCCCCGGCAGCGTTACGTGCCCGTCGAGGACGTCATCGCGGCCCACCTCGAAGAGCTGTTCCGCGGCATGGAGGTCCTCTCCCACCACGTCTTCCGCGTCACCCGCAACGAGGACCTGGAGGTCGAGGAGGACGACGCGGAGAACCTGCTCCAGGCCCTGGAGAAGGAGCTGCTGCGCCGCCGCTTCGGCCCGCCGGTGCGGCTGGAGGTCGAGGAGTCCATCGACCCGGAGATGCTCGATCTGCTGGTGCGCGAGCTGAAGATCACCCACGAGGAGGTCTTCGCGCTGCCCGGCCCGCTGGACCTCACCGGCCTCGGCTCCATAGCCGGGCAGGACCGGCCGGATCTGAAGTACCCGAAGTTCGTCGCCGGCACCCACCGGGACCTGGCCGAGGTGGAGTCGGCCTCCGCGCCGGACATCTTCGCCGCGCTGCGCGTGCGGGACGTGCTGCTGCACCACCCGTACGACTCGTTCTCCACCTCCGTCCAGGCGTTCCTGGAGCAGGCCGCGGCCGACCCGGACGTGCTGGCGATCAAGCAGACGCTGTACCGCACCTCCGGCGACTCGCCGATCGTGGACGCTCTCATCGACGCCGCCCGGTCCGGCAAGCAGGTGCTGGTCCTGGTCGAGATCAAGGCGCGGTTCGACGAGCACGCCAACATCAAGTGGGCGCGGAAGCTGGAGGAGGCCGGCTGCCACGTCGTCTACGGCCTGGTCGGGCTGAAGACGCACTGCAAGCTGTCCCTCGTCGTCCGGCAGGAGGGCGAGGACCTGCGCCGTTACGCCCATGTCGGCACCGGCAACTACCACCCGAAGACCGCGCGCCTGTATGAGGACCTGGGGCTGCTGACCGCCGACGCCGAGGTGGGCGCGGACCTGTCCGACCTGTTCAACCGGCTCTCCGGCTACTCCCGCCGGGACAACTACCGCCGGCTGCTGGTCGCCCCCCGCTCGCTGCGCGAGGGCCTGCTCACCCGCATCCGGCAGGAGATCGAGAACCACCGCGACGGCCTGCCCGCCTATGTGCGGATCAAGGTCAACTCGATCGTCGACGAGGCCGTCATCGACGCGCTCTACCGCGCCTCCCAGGCGGGGGTGCCCGTGGACGTCTGGGTGCGCGGGATCTGCGCCCTGCGCCCCGGCGTGCCGGGCCTGTCCGAGAACATCCGGGTGCGCAGCGTGCTCGGCCGCTTCCTGGAGCACTCTCGCGTCTTCGCCTTCGGCGCCGGCGGGGAGGGCGAGGTGTGGCTGGGCAGCGCCGACCTGATGCACCGCAACCTGGACCGCCGCATCGAGGTGCTCGTGCGCGTCGCCGACCCGGCGCAGCGCTCCTCGCTCAACCGGCTGCTGGCCACCGGCACCGCGGACACCACCGCCTCCTGGCACCTCGGGCCGGACGGCACTTGGACCCGGCACGCGACGGACGCCGAGGGCCGGCCGCTGCGGAACGTCCAGGAGACGCTGATCGAGGGCCGGAGGAAGCGGCGTGGCGGAGATGGCTGACGCGGGGCCGATACGGGCCGCTGGCTGTGTGCTGTGGCGCCGCGCGGCGGACGTCGCGGGCGGCGGCATCGAGGTCGCGCTCGTGCACCGGCCCAAGTACGACGACTGGTCGCACCCCAAGGGCAAGCTGGACGCGGGCGAGGCCCCGGCGGACGCGGCGCGGCGCGAGGTGCGCGAGGAGACCGGCGTGGAGTGTTGGCTCGGACCGTCGCTGACCACGGCCCGCTACCTGGCCCGGGGGCGGCCCAAGGAGGTCGTCTACTGGGTGGCGGAGGCGGTGGGCGGCCACTTCGTGCCCAGCCGCGAGGTGGACGAGGTGCGCTGGCTCCCGCCGGCGCACGCCCGCGCGCAGCTCAGCCACCCGGGCAACCGCGCGCTGCTGGACGAGGCGCTGGCCCTGCTCAGCCCGGGTACCGGCGGGGGGCCACCGCCGCCCACCGGACGGTGACCTCGCCCTGCCGCCAGCGCCGCGGGCCGTCGGCCAGCGGCCAGTCGGCGGCCAGGGCGCGCACGGCGCGCACCCAGCGCTGGCGCGCGCCCAGCGGCCCGTAGGGCGCGGCGGCGGCCCACGCGCGGTCGAAGTCACGCAGGAAACGGTGCACGGGCTCGCCCGGCACGTTCCGGTGGATCAACGCCTTGGGCAGCCGTTCGGCCAGCTCGGACGGCGTGGTCAGGGTGGCCAGCCGGGTGGCGAACGTCACGGTGCGCGGACCCTCGGGGCCCAGCGCCACCCAGACGTGCCGCCGGCCGATCTCGTCGCAGGTGCCCTCCACCAGCAGCCCGTCCGGCGCCAGCCGGGCGCACAACCGCGCCCACGCGCCGGCCACCTCGGCCTCGTCGTACTGGCGCAGCACGTTGGCCGCCCGGATCAGCAGCGGACGTTCCCCGCCGGGCAGCGGCACCTCGAAACCCCCGCGCACGAAACGCAGCCCGGGGCGCGCGTACGGCGCGGCGGCGGCCACGCGCGCCGGGTCGATCTCCACGCCGGTCACCCGCGCGTCGGCGCGCACCCGGCGCAGCCGCCCCAGCAGCTCCACCGCGGTCACCGGCGCCGCGCCGTAGCCCAGGTCCACGGCCAGCGGCGGCACGGGCGCCCGGCGCAGCGCGGGGGCGTGCGCGGCGGCGATCCACCGGTCCATCCGGCGCAGCCGGTTGGGGTTGGTGGTCCCGCGGGTCACCATCCCCTCGGCCATGCGGTCGAGGGTAATGGCTGGGCACAATGGGCTGGGCGGATCGGGAAGGCGTGCGCCCCGGGCGTGGTTGTACGGAGGAAGCCGCAACGGTTTCGGAGCCGCAGACGATTCAGGAGGCTTGGTGCCACACATCCGCCGGGTCGCGATGCTGAGTGTGCACACTTCCCCGCTGGACCAGCCGGGCACCGGTGACGCCGGCGGGATGAACGTCTACATCGTCGAGCTGTCGCGGCAGCTCGCGGCGCTGGGGATCGAGGTGGAGATCTTCACCCGGGCCACCTCCGGCGCGCTGGCGCCGACCGCCGAGCTGGCCCCCGGGGTCCTGGTGCGGCACATCGACGCGGGCCCCTACGAGGGGCTGAGCAAGGAGGAGCTGCCCGCGCAGCTCTGCGCGTTCACGCACGGCGTGATGCAGATCTGGGCGGGCGAGCGGCCGGGCTACTTCGACCTGGTGCACTCCCACTACTGGCTGTCCGGGCACGTCGGCTGGCTGGCCGCCGAGCGCTGGGGCGTGCCGCTGGTGCACGCGATGCACACGATGGCCAAGGTGAAGAACGCCGCGCTGGCCACCGGCGACACCCCCGAGCCGGCCGCGCGCGTGATCGGCGAGACCCAGATCGTGCAGGCCGCCGACCGGCTGATCGCCAACACCGCCGAGGAGGCGGCCGAGCTGGTGCGGCACTACGACGCCGACCCGCGGCGCACGGCCGTGGTGCACCCGGGGGTCAATCTGGAGCGGTTCCGGCCCGGTGACGGCCGCGCCGCCGCCCGGGCCCGGCTGGGGCTGCCGCCGGACGCGTTCATCCCGCTGTTCGCCGGCCGCATCCAGCCGCTGAAGGCGCCCGACATCCTGCTGCACGCCGTTCGCGAGCTGCTGGACGCCGACCCGTCGCTGCGTTCGCGGCTGCTGGTCCCGATCGTGGGCGGGCCGAGCGGCACCGGGCTGGCCCGGCCCGAGCGCATGCAGAAGCTGGCCGCGCGGCTGGGCCTGGCCGATCTGGCGCTGTTCCGCCCGCCGGTCGCGCAGGCCGAGCTGGCCGACTGGTACCGGGCGGCCAGCGTGCTGGTGATGCCGTCCTACAGCGAGTCGTTCGGGCTGGTCGCGGCGGAGGCGCAGGCGTGCGGCACGCCGGTGATCGCCGCGGCGGTCGGCGGCCTGCCGGTCGTCGTGCGCGACCGGGACACCGGCTTCCTCATCGACGGCCACGACCCGGCGGACTACGCGCGCGCCCTGCGCCGGTTCGCCGACCGGCCCGGACTGTCCGAGCGGCTGGGCGCCGCCGCCGCCCGGCACGCGCGCGGCTTCGGCTGGGACGCCACGGCCGCCGACACGCTCGCGGTCTACCGGGCCGCCGCCGAGGCACGCCGGTTCGCGCGGGCGGGCGCGGGCCTGGGGTCTGTCTGATAATTCGCGTCGGGTCAGCGCACGTCGTCTGGTGCCGTGCTCCCCCAGGCCCTGGGGGCCTGGGAGGTACCCCCAGCAAGGCGGAGTATCGCAGCTCGTACTTGGCCGTACTCGCGCGATGCGACAGGGGGCACCTCCCGGACGAAGTCTGGGGGAGCAGCGAGATGCGGTGCCAGACGACGTGCGCCCGGCGGGGGCTGTCAGACAAGCCCCTAGGATCGGCGCATGGCTGACAGCAGCAGGATCATCGAGGACTGCCTGCGCGACTCCGGCGCCACCTGGGAGTCGCCCGAGCCCGGCCGGTATGTGGTGACGCTGCCCGGGACCCGGAAGCTGGCCACCACCTGCTCGCTGGTGCTGGGGCGGCACTCGCTGTCGGTGAACGCGTTCGTGATCCGCCGCCCCGACGAGAACCACGCCGCGGTGCACCGCTGGCTGCTGGAGCGCAACACCCGGCTGTACGGCGTCGCGTTCGCGCTGGACCGGCTCGGCGACGTCTATCTGGCCGGGCGGCTGCCGCTGGCCGCGGTCACGCCGGAGGAGATCGACCGGATCCTGGGCACCGTGCTGGAGGCCGCGGACGGCTCGTTCAACACGCTGCTGGAGCTCGGCTTCGCCTCCGCGATCCGCAAGGAGTACGCCTGGCGCACGGCGCGCGGCGAATCCACCCGCAACCTGGACGCGTTCGCCCACCTCACCCGGCCCGCCGGACCCGAGGGCGCCGAGTAGATCCGTTCAGACCGGGTACCCCCGGGGCAACCGCTGCTCGGCCCAGATGATCTTGCCGGTCGCCGTGTAGCGGGTGCCCCAGTGCTCGGCGTACTGCGCCACCAGGAACAGGCCGCGGCCGCCCTCGTCCGTCGTGGCGGCCCGGCGCAGGTGCGGCGAGGTGCTGCTGCTGTCGGAGACCTCGCAGATCAGCGCGCGGTCGAGCAGCAGCCGGAGCCGGATCGGGCCGGAGGCGTGCCGGATCGCGTTGGTGATCAGCTCCGTCAGAATCAGTTCGGTGATGAACGAGATGCCCTCCAGCCCCCAGGACGCAAGCCGGCGGCTGGCCTCGGCCCGGACCGTGGTCACCGACGCGGGCGTGACCGGCACGTCCCACGAGGCGACCCGGTCGGGGGGCAGCACCCGGGTGCTGGCGATCAGCAGCGCCACGTCGTCGCGCGGCTGGGCCGGGAGCATCGTGCCCAGCACCGCGTCGCACATCTCCTCCGGATCGCCGGGCCGGCCGGTCAGCGCGGTGCGCAGCAGCTCCAGGCCCTCGTCGATGTCCCGGTCCGGGGCCTCCACCAGGCCGTCGGTGTAGAGCACAAGCCGGCTGCCCTCGGCCAGCCGCAGCTCCGCGGTCTCGAAGGGCACCGCGGCCACGCCCAGCGGCGGCTGGGCCGACAGTTCGGGGAACTCCACCCGCCCGTCCGGGTGGACCAGCGCCGGCGGCAGGTGCCCGGCCCGGGCCATCGTGCAATGGCCCTCGACGGGGTCGTAGATCGCGTACAGACAGGTGGCGCCGGTGACCGAACCCAGGCCGTCGGTGTCCGACTCGTCGCGGTCGTCGCGGTCGGCCAACTCGCTCAGCCGGCCGAGCAGTTCGTCCGGCGGCAGGTCCAGCGCGGCGAAGTTGTGCACCGCGGTGCGCAGCCGGCCCATGGTGGCCGCGGCGTGCAGGCCGTGCCCGACGACGTCGCCGACGACCAGCGCGACGCGCGCGCCGGACAGCGGGATGACGTCGAAGAAGTCGCCGCCGATGGCCTGCGCGGGCCGGTAGCGGTAGGCCGCCTCGACGGCGTTCTGCTCCGGCACCCCGCGCGGCAGCAGGCTGCTCTGGAGCGTGGCGGCCATGTCGTGCTCGCGGGTGTAACGGCGCGCGTTGTCGACGCAGACGGCCGTGCGCGCCGCCAGCTCCTCGGCCAGCGACAGGTCCTCCGTGTCGAACGGCTCCGGGTTGCGGGACCGCCAGAAGCTGGCCACGCCCAGCACCATGCCGCGCGCGTGCAGCGGCGCCGCGATCAGCGAGTGGATCCCGTAGTCCAGCAGCCGCCGGGCGTGCTCCTCATCGCCCGCCCGCCACCAGTCGGTGCCCGCCAGATCGCTCTCGGCCACGGCCTGCCCGCTGGCCAGCCCCCTGATCTGCGGCGACTTCGGGTCCAGCGAGACCCGCTGCCGCGCCGCCCACAGCGGGTGGTCGTCGGTGATGCCACCGGTCGCCGCCCGGCGCATGGGTGCCTCCCGGCCCGACGCGACCTCGCCGCGCAGCACCGGTGCGGCCAGGTCCACGGTCACGAAGTCGGCGAAATCCGGCACCGCGACCTCGGTCAGCTCCTCGGCCGTGCGCGCCACCTCCAGTGTGGTCCCGATGCGCACGCTCGCCGTGTACAGCAGCGACAGCCGCCGCTGCACCGCCTCCGCCCGCCCGGACAGCGCCCGCATCTCGGTGGTGTCGCGCAGGGTGGTGACGCTGCTGGGCGGGCCCTCGCCCCGGGGCATCGGCCGGTGGTTGACGGCCAGCAGCCGGCCGCCCGTCAGGTGCACCTCGTCGGTGACCTCGCGGTCGGCCGACAGCAGCTCGACGGTGGCCCGGTCCAGACCGAGCTCGTCGATCGGCCGCCCCGGCGCGTCCGGCGGCAGGCCCAGCAGCCGGCGGGCCTCGTCGTTCGCGAGCAGCAGCCGGTTGTGCTCGTCCAAGATCAGCACGCCTTCGCGGACCGCGTGCAGCACCGCGTCGTGGTGTTCGTACATGCGGGTGATCTCGCGCGGGCCCATCCCGCGGGTCTGGCGCAGCAGCCGGCGGCCGACCAGCGCGGCGCCGCCGGTGGCCAGCGCGAGGACGCCGGCCGCCGAGGCCAGCACGATGGGCAGCTCGTCGGCGATCATCAGGTTGATCCGGTCGACCGTGACACCGGCGCTGACCAGCCCGATCACGTCGCCGTCGGCGTTCTCGACGGGCACCACGACCTGGTGCAGCGGGCCGATGGTGCCCTTGATGGACTCCCGGACGACCTCCCCGCGCCGCGCCGGTTCCAGCGTGCCGACGAAGCGCTTGCCGATGCGGTCGGGCTTGGGATGGGTGTAGCGGATGCCGGTCGGGTCCATCACGACGACGAAGTCCACCGCGGCGTCCTTGCGGATGGCCTCGGCCCGCGGCTGGAGCACCGCCGTCGGGTCCGGGGCGACCAGCGCCTCCCGGGTGCCGGGCGCGTTGGCGACGGTCTGCGCCACGCCGAGGGAACGGTCGAACGCGGCGTCCGTCTTGTCCTGCCGCGACTGGAGGACGAGGGCGAGCGCCGCGGCGACGACCAGAAGCGAAACGAGCACCACTTGGAGGATGAACATCTGGCCGACGATGGAGCGGACACTGAACAGCGCGTGCCGACCCCGCGACCCGCGCAGCGAAAATGCCCTCATTACTTCACTTTGTACCCCGGGGGAACTCCGGGCCGCATCCGGCCGGGCCAGCCGCCTCGTCTAATCTCGGGGGCATGGCCGACGCACCGTACAAGCTGATTTTGCTCCGCCACGGCGAGAGCGATTGGAACGCGAAGAACCTGTTCACCGGCTGGGTGGACGTCAACCTGACGGAGAAGGGCGAGAAGGAGGCCGTCCGCGGCGGCGAGCTGCTGAAGGACGCCGGGCTGCTCCCCGACGTGCTGCACACCTCGACCCTCAAGCGCGCCATCCGCACCGCGAACCTCGCGCTGGACGCGGCCGACCGGGCCTGGATCCCCGTGCGCCGCACCTGGCGGCTGAACGAGCGCCACTACGGCGCCCTCCAGGGCAAGGACAAGGCCGCCACCCTCGCCGAGTTCGGCGAGGAGCAGTTCATGAAGTGGCGCCGCTCCTACGACACGCCGCCGCCGGAGCTGGCGGACGGCGCCGAGTGGTCGCAGAGCGACGACCCGCGCTACGCCGCGATCCCCAGCGAACTGCGCCCGCGCACCGAGTGCCTGAAGGACGTCGTCATCCGGATGCTGCCGTACTGGTACGACGGCATCGTCCCCGACCTCAACACCGGCCGCACCGTGCTGGTCACCGCCCACGGCAACAGCCTGCGCGCGCTGGTCAAGCACCTGGACGACATCTCCGACGACGACATCGTCGGGCTGAACATCCCCACCGGCATCCCGCTCCTCTACGAGCTCGACGCCGACTACCACCCGGTCGTCCGCGGCGGCACCTACCTCGACCCGGACGCCGCCAAGGCGGCCATCGAGGCCGTCAAGAACCAGGGCAAGAAGTAGGGGCACCGGGTGGCGCCTCCGCGCGCATAAGCTCAGGCGCATGAGCGACACGGGGGCGTCGGAGACCTGGGAGCACCGCTGGCTGCTGCCCGGCGAGCTGCTGTCCGCCGGGGAGCGGCGCCCGGCCTCGGGAGCCCGTTCCGGCCGGGCTCCCCGCCGCACCGGCCGCGACTGGGTCGTCGACACGGTGGCGTTCGGTTTCGCCGTGCTGCTGTGGGCCGCCCTCCTGCCGGTCGTCGAGGAGGCGGACTACCTCCCGCGGTGGATCGTCCTCCTCGATCCACCGCTGGGCGCCCTCGCCTGCGTCGCCGTGTGGTGGCGCCGCCGCCACCCGCTGCTCCTGGCGCTCGGCCTGCTGCCGGTCGCCACGATCTCCACGACGTTCTTCGGCGCGCTCAGCGTCGCCCTGCTCAACCTCGGCCTGCGCGTTCCCCTGCGCACCGGCCTGCTGGTGGTCCTGGCGCACCTGGCCGCCTCGGCGCCCTACATGCTGGCGTACACCGTGCCGGACGAGGGCGGCTGGAGCACCGTCGCGTTCATCGCGGCGTACATGCTGTTCCTCTTCACCTGGGGCATCGGCATGCGGGTGCGCCGCGAGCTCGTGCTGCGGCTGCGCGCGGACGCCCAGCGGGAACGAGCCGACCACGCCCGGCGGCTGGCCGACGCCCGCCGGACGGAACGGGAGGCCATCGCGCGCGAGATGCACGACGTGCTGGCCCACCGGATCTCGCTGCTCTCGGTGCACTCCGGGGCGCTCGCCTACCGCACCGACAGCGCCACCGGCGGCGCCAAACCGCTGACCGTCCAGGAGATCAGCGACAGCGCCCAGCTCATCCGCGACACCGCGCACCAGGCGCTGGAGGAGCTGCGCGGGGTCCTGACCGTGCTGCGCGGCACCGGCGCGGCCGAGGGCGCGCCACAGCCCGGGATCGAGGACATCGAGGCACTGGTGGCCGAGGCCGCGCGGGCAGGGCAGCGCGTCACGCTCACCCATGACCACGACGCCCGGGCTGCCGCGGCGCTGCGCCGTCCGGTGCAGCGCACGGCCTACCGGGTGGTCCAGGAGGGCCTGACCAACGCGCGCAAGCACGCCCCGGACGCCCCCGTCACCGTGTCCCTCGCCGGGGCCCCCGGCCGCGGGCTCACCGTGACCGTGCGCAATCCGCTCGCCTCCGGCACGGCCGCCGCCGGCGCGGAGATCCCCGGCGCGGGCGCCGGCCTGGCCGGCCTGGAGGAACGGGCCGCGCTCGACGGCGGAACGCTGCGGCACGGCGCCGACGGCGCCACGTTCGAACTGGTCGCGGAGCTGCCCTGGGACCCCGCCGGCTAGCGGACCCCCGGGGCCGGCGGGGTGCTCAGCAGTTACCTCCGCACTGGCAGCTCGAGCCCGACTGGCAGCCGCAGCTACAACCGGAGCCACAGCCGCAGCCGCCCAGCAGCGGCAGCGGACGCCGCTCCAGCGGACGCGCGGGGGCGGGCACGGATATCGGGGCGGGTGAGGCAGGTGAGGCAGCCATGAAATCCCTCCTCGGCAACGAGACTTCCGCAGCCATTCCCGCCGCCACCGGCACCGCGCGTCAACCGCGCGCGACGGGCGCTCGGAAGCACGGCCCGTGCGCCACGGCGCACTCGCGGGCCGGGCCGTGAGGTCAGGCCGTGGTCTCCGGCTCCGGCGTGAACTCGTCCGCGTGCTCGCCGGTGACCAGGTAGACGACCCGCCGGGCGATGGACACCGCGTGGTCGGCGAAGCGCTCGTAGTAACGGCCGAGCAGCGTCACGTCCACCGCCGTCTCGATGCCGTGGTTCCACCGGTCGTCCAGCAGGTGGCTGAACAGCGTCCGGTGCAGCGAGTCCATCTCGTCGTCGTCCTGTTCGAGCTGCATCGCCAGGTCCACGTTCTTGGTGATCAGCACCTCGGTGGCCTTGGCCATCAGCCGCTGGGCGAGCTGCCCCATCTCCAGGATGGTGGCCGACAGGTCGCGCGGCACCGCCGAGTCGGGGAACCGCAGCCGGGCCACCTTCGCGACGTGCTGCGCCAGGTCGCCACAGCGCTCCAGGTCGGCGCTCATCCGCAGCGACATCACGACGATGCGCAGGTCGGTCGCCACCGGCTGCTGCCTGGCCAGCAGGGCTATCGCCGAGTTCTCCAGGTCGCGCTGCATGGTGTCGACCTTGTCGTCCGCGGCTATGACGCTCTCCGCGAGCTTCAGGTCGGCATCCAGCATCGCCGTGGTGGCCCGGCCAATGGCAGACCCGACGAATCGCGCCATTTCGACCAGGTGGTCGCTGATCGCATCAAGCTCTTCGTGATATGCGTCACGCATGACTGTCCTTCCTCACCGGCCGGCGGCAGGTCTGTGTCGTCCGAGGCTCTGCCCGGAAAGCAGCCGCTTCCGCCCCGTCAAGTGAATCATCGCTGTCAGCAAGGTGAACTCTCGCGGGCGGTCGGACGAGCATCTTCGGTCACATCTGTGGCCCACGGGCAAGCCCCGCATAACCTGAGGATATGGACGTGAACGCGGCGGTCGCCGCAGTGGCGGCGATAGCCGGTGTGTGCACCGGCGTCATTGCCATGCTGGCATTCCGTCTCAGTGAGCGCGAACGAACACGTCCGTACGGCGCCCCCCAGCCCGCCGAGGCCGTCCTGCCGCCCGGCGTGGACACGGTGCTGTCGGTCCTGCGCTCCTCGGCCGTCGTCCTCGACGAGGGCGACGGCGTGGTCAAGGCCAGCTCCGCGGCGTACGCGCTCGGCCTGGTCCGCGGCGGCCGGCTGGCCGTGGAGCCGATGCTGAAGATGGCCCGCGACACCCGCCGCGACGGCGAGATACGCGAGCTGGAGCTGGACCTCCCGCGCCGCGGCCGGGGCCTGGGCCGCGCGGACGTGCTGGCCGTCTCCGCCCGCGCCGCCCCGCTCGGCTCCCGCCTGGTGCTGCTGCTGGTCGAGGACCTGACCGAGGCCCGCCGCATCGAGGCCGTCCGCCGCGACTTCGTGGCCAACGTCAGCCACGAGCTCAAGACCCCGGCCGGCGCCCTCTCCCTGCTCTCCGAGGCGGTGCTGGACGCCGCCGACGACCCCGAGGCGGTCACCCGCTTCGCCGGCCGCATGCAGAACGAGGCCGCCCGCCTGACCAACCTCATCCAGGAGCTGATCGACCTCTCCCGGGTCCAGGACAACGACATGCTGTCCAACGCCGAACTGGTGCCCGTCGAGGAGCTGGTCACCGAGGCGATGGACCGCTGCCGCCAGCAGGCCGGCAGCAAGCAGATCACGATCCTCTCGGGCGGCGTCGGCGAGCTCGCCGTCTGGGGGAACCGCGCCCAGCTCGCCGCCGCCCTGGGCAACCTGGTGGAGAACGCGGTCAACTACAGCCCGCCGCACACCCGCGTCGCCATCGCCGGCTCCCGCGTCCCCGCCCAGGGCGGGGACCTGGTCGAGATCGCCGTGACCGACCAGGGCGTCGGCATACCCGAGAGTGACCGGGAGCGCGTCTTCGAGCGCTTCTACCGCGTCGACCCGGCGCGTTCCCGGGCCACCGGCGGCACCGGCCTCGGGCTGGCGATCGTCAAACACGTGGCCGCCTCGCACGGCGGGGAGGTCCAGGTGTGGAGCGCTGAAGGACAGGGCTCCACGTTCACCCTGCGGCTGCCGGAACCCGGCAGCGCGCGGGAACGTCATCTGGCCGCCCGCAGGAAACGCGAGGGCCTCGGTGGCACCCTTCATGAACCGGCCGAGTTCCCCGACAGCGCCGAAGCCGACGCGGTCGCCGGACCGGAGCCACAGCCCACCCGCACCAACGATCCCGCCCGGGAGGTCCTCCCGTGACCCGAGTGCTCGTCGTCGAGGACGAGGAGTCGTTCAGCGACGCTCTGTCGTACATGCTCCGCAAGGAAGGCTTCGAGGTCGCCACCGCGGCCACGGGGCCCGAGGGGCTGGACGAGTTCGAGCGCAACGGCGCCGACCTGGTTCTGCTCGACCTCATGCTGCCGGGCCTGCCCGGCACCGAGGTCTGCCGCCAGTTGAGGGGCCGCTCGAATGTCCCGGTCATCATGGTGACCGCCAAGGACAGCGAAATCGACAAGGTCGTCGGCCTGGAAATAGGGGCCGACGACTACGTGACCAAGCCGTTCTCCTCGCGAGAGCTGGTGGCCCGCATCCGCGCGGTGCTGCGGCGCCGCGGCGAGTCGGAGGAGGAGAGCCCGGCCGCCCTGGAGGCGGGCCCCGTGCGCATGGACGTCGACCGGCACGTGGTCACCGTCTCGGGCCGCAAGGTGGACCTGCCGCTGAAGGAGTTCGACCTGCTGGCGATGCTGCTGCGCAACGCCGGACGGGTGCTGACCCGCATGCAGCTCATCGACCGGGTGTGGGGAGCCGACTACGTCGGCGACACCAAGACCCTGGACGTGCACGTCAAGCGCCTGCGCGCCAAGATCGAGCCCGACCCGGGCGCCCCGCGGTACCTGGTCACCGTGCGCGGTCTCGGCTACAAGTTCGAGCCCTAGGGCCTGTATCGAGTTCCCGGTCGGATCAGCCCGCGGCGTCAGACGCGGTGCCCCCCCAGGCCCTTGGGGGCCTGGGAGGTACCCCCAGCAAGGCACCGGATCGCAGCTCATACCCGGCCGTATTCGCGCGATTCGGCTGGGGGCACCTCCCAGACGGAGTCTGGGGGAGCGGCGAGGTGCCGTGACTGGCGTCGCGGGCCCGGGCGGGAACTCGATACATGCCCTAAGGCGCCGGGCCCAGGGCTCCGGAACGGTCGCCGCCGTACGACAACGGCCGGGGGGCACGCCCCCGGCCGTCGCGTGTGCCGTCGCCCGTGCCGGTCAGTCCTCGACGAGGCCGTCGTCCGCCGGGTCCTCGGAAGCGCTCTCGTCCGGCGTGGTCCCGGTCTCGCCGGTCTCACCGGTGGCGCCCGTCTCACCCGTCTCGCCGTCGGCCGGCTCCCCGGATCCCTCGGTTTCGGTGCCCTCGGTCGCGGCGCCCTCGGTCTCCGCGCCGGGGTCCGCCTCGCCCGAGGGGTCGGCGCCGGCCTCGTCGTCCGCCGGGGGCTCGGGCTCCGCCGGCGCCTCCGGGGTCGGGGTCGCGCCCCAGCCCTCGTAGTGGCCGAACGCGTCGGAGTCGGCGACCACCCGGGCGGACAGGCTGATCTCGCCCGTCTCGCTCAGCAGGAAGACCAGCTTCTGCGCGTTGCCCAGGGCGACGTCCGCCGCGGCCGGGTCCTCCAGCCGCGCGGTCGCGTTGCCCTCGCCGCCCAGCGCCACCGAACCGTGGGCCGGCACGACGACGCGGCTCTCGCCCTCCGCGGGCGTCAGCTCGAAGGCCGTGCCCGAGTCGGCGACCCGGACGGCCTCCAGCACCTGGTCCTCGGCGCTCTCGTTGAACAGCCGGGCGCTGACGGCACCGGGGCCCTCGCCGTCGTCCGCCAGTATCACGTTGACGTTCTGCACCTTGATGTCGTCGACCTGGGCGGCAGCGTTGTCCGGCCGGATTTCGCCGGTCTCGGCGTCATGGCCGGCGCCGCAGGCCGCCAGCGCGGCGATCGAGAGCGCGAAGAAAGCGGCGGTCACGCCGCGTCGAAGGCTGCTGCTCACGGCGGCGGCATCTCCTCGGACAGTCCTGTTGATCTATCGGCCCACAGGGTACCCAAGCCGCTTACCGGGCCTAACGCCGGGCCCCACCTCGGAAGCTGCGGGAAGCTGCGGGAAGCCGCGGCGGAATTGGTGATCAAGGGACTTTCCGTTGATCAATTCATCGAGAGCGGCACTGGTGTCCGGGAGCATTCTGCCAACCATGACAAATCAGACACTTTTCGGCGGTCAACCGACCTTTCTCGTCTTCATCCGGGCGTAGATCCACGAACTGCCCCAGCCGTCAAGACCCGCCCTCACCTGCGGATACCTGCCGGTATGAACCGGTCGAAGCACGCCACAGGCGGCCTTGTCAACCCCCGAGATGGGTCCTGACCTGCGAAAACGTCATTCAAAGGGGCGTCTTTCCGTGTTAGCATGGAGAGCCACGGAAGGGGTACCTGTCACATGACGTTCAAGGTTGGCGACACCGTGGTCTATCCCCATCACGGGGCCGCGCTGATCGAGGCCATCGAAACTCGCCAGATTAAAGGCGTGGACAAGACCTACTTGGTACTGAAGGTCGCCCAGGGTGACCTGGAAGTGCGCGTGCCGGCGGAAAACGCCGAGCTCGTCGGCGTGCGCGATGTGGTCGGGCAGGACGGGCTGGACCGGGTCTTCGAGGTGCTGCGCGCGCCGTATGCCGAAGAGCCGACCAACTGGTCCCGCCGGTACAAGGCGAATCTGGAGAAGCTGGCCTCCGGCGATGTCATCAAGGTCGCGGAAGTCGTGCGTGACCTGTGGCGCCGGGAGCGCGAGCGTGGCCTGTCCGCCGGGGAGAAGCGCATGCTCGCCAAGGCACGGCAGATCCTCGTCAGCGAGCTCGCCCTCGCCGAGGCCACCAACGAGGACAAAGCCGAATCCCTGCTGGACGAGGTTCTCGCCTCCTGATCAGGCACGGCTCCTGAAAGCGCGGCCCACCCATCCTCGAACACTGAACTCGTCGAACACACGGCTTCTCGAACACTCAGTTCGTCAGCGTGCGACAGCCTGCCGCAGCGCCCGGAAGGCATTCCCCGAGTGTCTACGGGCGCTGCCGCATGTACGGATCGTTTTCGGAAGGTGTGCCGGGCCCGTGAAGCTGGCTCGACCGGCCTGTCACGGAAGGGTCCGATCGTGTGGTGCCCGGCACGCTCAGGCCATACCCAACACCACCCTGCAAACAAACCTGCACTCGTCGCCAAATGACAGACACCACATCCAACGCCGCCGCCCGGCTCCCCCGCACCGCCGCCGTCATCCCGGCGGCGGGCAGCGGTGTCCGGCTCGGCCCGGGCGCGCCCAAGGCGCTGCGCCCGCTCAACGGCACCCCGATGCTCGTGCACGCGGTGCGCGCGATGGCCCGCGCCCGGGCCGTCGCGCTCGTCGTCGTGGTGGCCCCGCCCGCCGAGGTCGACGCCGTCCGCTCGCTCCTGGACGAACACCCCCCGCCACCCTCCGTCGACCAAGTCGTGGTCGCCGGGGGCGCGACCCGGCAGGAGTCCGTCAAACGCGGCCTGGCCGTGCTGCCCGAGGACATCGAGGTCGTGCTGGTGCACGACGCCGCCCGGCCGCTGGTCCCGGTGGACACCGTGGACGCGGTGGCCGCCGCCGTGCGGGCCGGCGCGCCCGCCGTGGTGCCCGCCCTCCCGGTGACCGACACGGTGAAGCAGATCGCCGCTCCGGCCGCCGACGGCGGGGTGGAGCCGGTGGTCGGCACGCCGGACCGTTCGCTATTGCGTGCGGTGCAGACGCCCCAGGGCTTCGATCGCGCCACTCTGGTCGAGGCCCATGAGCGACCGGGCGACGGCGACGCCACCGACTGCGCCGGTCTGGTGGAGCGGCTCGGCGTTCCCGTGGTCCTCGTGCCCGGGCACGAGGAGGCGTTCAAGGTGACCCGGCCGCTGGACCTGGTGCTCGCCGAGGCCGTGCTCGCCCGCCGGAGAAAGAACGATGGCTTCTGACACCCCCGCCGCCCTCCGGGTGGGCGTCGGCACCGATGTGCACGCGTTCGAGGAGGGCCGCGCGCTGTGGTGCGCGGGCCTGCACTGGCCGGACGCCTCCTTCGGGCTGGCCGGGCACTCGGACGGGGACGTCGCGGCGCACGCCGCCTGCGACGCGCTGTTCTCCGCCTCGGGCACCGGCGACCTCGGCGAGCACTTCGGCACCGACCGGCCCGAGTGGTCCGGCGCCTCCGGCGTCGCCCTGCTCGGCGAGACGGCCCGTATCGTGCGCGCCGCCGGGTTCGAGATCGGCAACGTCGCGATCCAGGTCATCGGCGTCCGGCCCCGGATCGGCAGCCGCCGCGCGGAGGCGCAGCGAGCGCTGTCCGAGGCGATCGGCGCGCCCGTCTCGGTCTCCGGCACCACGACCGACGGGCTGGGGCTGACCGGGCGCGCCGAGGGGCTGGCCGCGATCGCCACCGCCCTGGTGCTGCCCCGGTCCTGAAGCCGGTCCTGAAGCCGGTGCGCCGTCCGGGCCGTTCGAGACCTTCGGGTACGGCCGGACCCCGTGCCGACAGGCACGGGGGAGGGCCCCGGCCCACTACTCTGGACGCGTGACCCTTCGCCTCTATGACACCGCCGCCCGGAAGATCCGCGACTTCAGCCCCCTCGTGCCGGGCTGTGTCTCGATCTACCTCTGTGGCGCGACGGTGCAGGCGGCCCCGCACATCGGGCACATCCGCTCGGGGCTCAACTTCGACATCATGCGGCGCTGGCTCACCCATCGCGGCTACGAGGTGACGTTCATCAGGAACGTCACCGACATCGATGACAAGATCATCGCCAAGAGCGCCGAGCAGGGCCGCCCGTGGTGGGCCATCGGATTCGAGAACGAGCGCGCGTTCAACGACGCCTACACCGCGCTCGGCTGCCTGCCGCCCACCTATGAACCACGTGCCACCGGCCATGTGCCGGAGATGATCGAGATGATGCGCACCCTGATCGGCCGCGGTCACGCGTATCCGGCCGACGGGAACGTCTACTTCGACGTCCGCAGCTTCCCCGGTTATCTGGAGCTGTCCAACCAGGATCTGGACCATCTGCTCCAGCCCTCCGGCGAGGGCGAGACCGGCAAGCGGGACGCCCGCGACTTCGCCATGTGGAAGGCGGCCAAGCCGGGCGAGCCGAGCTGGGAGACCCCTTGGGGGCGCGGCCGGCCCGGCTGGCACCTGGAGTGCTCGGCGATGGCGCAGAAGTACCTGGGCGCGGCGTTCGACATCCACGGCGGCGGCATCGACCTGATCTTCCCGCACCACGAGAACGAGATCGCCCAGTCCCGGGCGGTGGGGGACGAGTTCGCACGGTACTGGGTGCACAACGCCTGGGTCACCATGAGCGGCGAGAAGATGAGCAAGTCCCTGGGGAACTCGGTGCTCGCCGCCGAGATGCTGAAGCGCTGGCGCCCGGTGGTGCTGCGGTACTACCTGGGCACCCCGCACTACCGCTCCACCATCGAGTACAGCGAGGAGGCGCTGGCCGAGGCCGAGTCCGCGTTCGGCCGCATCGAGGGCTTCCTCCAGCGCGCCGTCGAGCAGGTCGGCGAGTTCGCGCCCGCGGCCGATATGCCGGAGGACTTCGCCACCGCCATGGACGAGGACCTCGGTGTGCCGCAGGCCATGGCCGCTGTCCACATCACGGTCCGGCAGGGCAACGCCGCGCTGGCCGAGGGCGACAAGGAGTCGGTCACCGCGCTGGCCGCCCAGGTGCGCGCCATGCTCGGCGTGCTGGGCCTGGACCCGCTGGCCGCCCCGTGGGCCGCCGCCGGCGGCCGGAGCGAGGAGCTGACCGGCGTGGTGGACACGCTGGTGCGGCTGGTGCTGGCGCAGCGGCAGGCCGCGCGCGAGCGCAAGGACTACGGCACCGCGGACGCCATTCGTGACGAACTCCAGTCCGCCGGCCTGGTGATCGAGGACACTCCCAGCGGTCCCCGCTGGGAACTGAGCTGAAGAAGGAACACACGCACTCATGCCAGGCAACAGCCCCCGGCCCAACCGCCGCACGTCCAACAAGAAGGGGCCTCAGATCGGCAGCGGCGGCCAGCGCCGCCGCGGCCTGAAGGGCAAGGGCCCCACCCCGCCCGCGGAGATGCGCAAGGGGCACCCCAAGCAGCGCGCCGCCGAGGCCAAGTCCCGCAAGCAGGGCGCCGGCCGGCAGGCCGCCGCCCGGCGGGGCGGCAAGGCGCCCTCCGAGATGGTCGTCGGCCGCAACCCGGTGCTGGAGGCGCTGCGCGGCGGCGTGCCCGCCGGGGCGCTGTACGTGCAGCAGTTCCTGGAGACCGACGACCGCGTCACCGACGCGGTGAAGCTCGCCATGGAGCGCGGCGACGTGCACCTGATGGAGGCCCCGCGCGCCGAGCTGGACCGCCTCACCGGCGGGCTGAACCACCAGGGCCTGGTCCTCCAGGTCCCGCCCTACGAGTACGCCCACCCGGACGACCTGACCGACGCGGCGGCCGACGCGGGCCAGGACCCGTTGATCGTCGCACTGGACGGCGTCACCGACCCGCGGAACCTGGGCGCGGTGGTCCGTTCCGCCGCCGCGTTCGGCGGGCACGGCGTGGTGGTGCCCGAGCGGCGCGCGGCGGGCATGACCGCCGGCGCGTGGAAGACGTCCGCGGGCGCGGCGGCGCGTATCCCGGTGGCCCGCGCGACGAATCTGACCCGGGCGCTCCAGGCGTACCAGAAGGCCGGGCTCACCGTGGTCGGCCTGGCCGCCGACGGCGAGGTCGAGCTCGGCGAGGTCGCGGCGCTGTCCGGGCCGGTGGTCGTCGTGGTGGGCAGCGAGGGCAAGGGCCTGTCCCGCCTGGTCGGCGAGACCTGTGACATCCGGGCGCGCATCCCCATGGCCCCGGACGGTGCCGAGAGCCTGAACGCCGGCGTGGCCGCCGGGATCGTTCTCTACGAGGCGGCCCGGCGGCGCCGCTGAGGCCGGGCGGGGGCGGCCGCCGGCGTGCCCTTGACGGGTCGCGGACAGACTTCGGTCAAGGCAGTGTCCTAAGTCTGTGTCACTCGGTTAGATGAGTGTGGACACCAGAACACCCCGCGGCCTGACGATGGACGAGCCGGTGCTGAACACGGTCAAGGTGCCGTGCGACCCCGCCCAGGTCATCGTGAACCACGCCAGTTTCCGGGTGCAGCTCGCCACCCCGCCCCCGGTGAGCATCGCGGTTCCGCCCACCGGCCCGCTGCCCCGGGTGCCCGCGGCGGCCCGCCGGCGTCCGCTCGTGTGGAGTGGGCGGAGCGCGCCGGGCGACGCGGGGGCGGGCACGCTGATCCGCGCGGTGCGCGAGGCCGGGCACGCGCCGGTGGCCGGCGGCGGTGACACGCGGGTGCTGCCGCGGGTGGCGACCGAGAGGGCGCCGGCCCCGGTCGTGAGCCCGCGCCGGCCCCAGCCGCCCGAGCGGGCCGGGACGCCGCCGACCGCGGCCCGGCCGCCGGCCGAGGAGCCCCGGGAGCGGCCCCGCCCGGCCGTTCACGACGGCCGCCAGGCGTACCACCCGGGCCGTCATCTGAGCCTGGGCGTCGTGCTGTTGCCGCTGCGGCTGCTGCTCGGGTTCGTGGCGATCTACGCCGGGATGGGCAAGCTCACGGATCCGGTGTACTTCGACGGCGGCGAGCGCGGCTCGTTGAACGCCTGGCTCAGCTCGCTCCAGCCGTGGAGCGTGGCCGCCCCGCTGCACGACTGGGCGCTCGCCCACCCGGTGGGCGCCGGGCTGAGCGTCGCGTTCACCCAGATCATCGTCGGGGTGCTGACGGTCTTCGGCCTCTGGCAGCGGCTGGCCGCCGGGCTCGGCGCGCTGCTGTCCCTGGCGCTGCTGGTCACCGTGAGCTGGGGGCACGGCCCGGCCTACGACACCCCCGACCTGCTGCTGTGCGCGGCGTGGTCGCCCCTGGTGATCGCCGGTGCCCCGGTCTACTCGCTGGACGCGCGGCTGGCCGGTGAGGCGTGGCGCACGCTGGGGCCACGCGCCCCGTTGAGCGACCTGCGCCACCGGGTGCTGCGCCGGGGGGCGGCGCTGGCCACGCTGCTGCTCGGGCTGGCGCTGCTGATCGGCTCGCTGCTGGGCAGCGCGGTGCGGTCCGCGCAGTTCCCCACGGTCCCCGAGCCCGGTCAGCCCCCGCGCAACCATCTGCCCGGCGAGCCGCTGCCCGGGGAGACCGAGAAGGGCGACGAGCGGGCGGAGGACCGCCCGGCGGACGGCGCCGGTGCCGAGGAGACGCCGAGGACGCCGAACGATCCGGCCGAGGACGCCGCGCCGGACCGCCGGGAGCCCGACGACGCGGGCGAGCCGTCCGCCGAGGACACCCGGGAGGCGGAGTCGCCGAGCGCCGAGCGGACGGTGCCGGCCCCGCAGCAGCCGGCCGAGCCGGCGCCCCGGTCCCCCGCTGAGCAGCAGGGGCAGCAGCCGGCTCCGGCGCCCGCCGCCCCCGACGCGGGGGACGCGGCCGAGCCGGCCGAGGAGAGCGCGCCCGCCGAAGAGGGGGGTGAGGAGAGCAGCCTCAGCCCAATTGGCGGGCTGCTCGGTTAGGTGGCCTCCTCGGTGCATAACGTGTGACAGGCGCCACGGGAACCGGAGCGCGCGACCGGACAAGACGGGGGGTGAGCTATTCCATGCACGCCCGCGTGCGCGACGGTGACCCGGAGGCGTTCCGGGAGCTGTTCACCTCCTACGCACAGCTCGTCTACGGATACGCGGTGCGGGCCACGGGCGATCCCGGCCTGGCCGAGGACGTCGTGTCCCTGACCTTTCTGGAGGCGTGGCGGCTGCGGGGCCGGCTGCGGAACGAGGGCGACACCCCTCGCCCGTGGCTGATGGGCATCGCGGTCAACGTGCTGCGCAACACGACGCGTTCCAAGCGCCGTCATGAGCGGGCCATGGCCCGGCTCCCGGCGCGGGACGCGTTGCCCGACTTCGCCGACGAGCTGGTCGGCCGGCTGGCCGACCAGCAGCAACTGGCCGCCGCCAAGGCCGCGTTGGAGCGCCTGCGGGAGGGCGAGCGGGAGGTGTTCATGCTCTGCGTCTGGTCCGGCCTCGGCTATGCGGAGGCGGCGGCGGCGCTCGGCGTGCGCGTGGGGACGGTCCGGTCCCGGCTGTTCCGGGCCAGGGCGAAGCTGCGCCGGCTCACCGAGGAGGAGTTGCGCGGGGAACCGCTGGCCCCGCGCGGACAAGCACCGGGTGGCCGCCGGGTTCTGGCGGTCCGGTCGAGTGTGGAGAGGCACCCATGATCCGTTCCCCCTGGCGCCGGGGCGAGGACCCCGGCCTCGGAGAGCTGGCCCGGCTGCTGCCCGACCCGGGTGCGCCGGAGCTCCCCGCCGACCGCCGTCTGCTGCTTGAGGAGCATCTGATGCGCGAGATGACGAAGACCTCCGTCGCCCCCTCCTTCCGCCGCCGCATGGTGCTGGTCTCGGTGCCCGTGGCGACCGCCGCGGTCATCGTGGCCGCCGTGACGTTCGCCCGCGCCGGGGACGGCGGGGGCACGGCCGCCGCCTCCGGGTCCACCCTGGCCCGGCTCGCCGCCGCCGCCGCGGCGGTGCCCGAAGTGGAGGTCGGGGACGATCAGTTCATCTACACGGCCGGATCCGTGACGCGCGACATGGGGGGCGCGCCCAACAACGGGGACAACGTGGAACGCGTCGAGCACGGCCCGTACGAGTTCGAGCAGTGGCTGTCTCCGGACGGCGGCGAGGGCTGGTACGTGAACTCGGAGCTGGCCCCGGACGGGCTGCGGGTGGTGACGCCGGATTGGCCGATGGTGGCGGGCGAGGTGGACGGCGAGGTGAACGGCGAGTCCCTCATCGTGCGGGACGGGGACGGGTACCCGATCGCGGAGGCCGTGCCGGACCCCGATCATGTGCCGGGCGTCGGCGGGGAGTTCCCGGCGAATCTGCGACAGCCCTCCTACGACTACCTCCGGGAGCTGACGACCGATCCGGACGCGCTGCTGGGGCAGATCTACGAGGAGAACGGCCAAGCCGACTCCGAGGACCAGGCCGACCAGTGGGCGTTCGAGACCATCGGCGGGATCTTCGAGGACTCCCTCCTGCCGCCGGACCTGAGCGAGGCGCTGTTCCTGGCGATGGACCGGATCCCCGGCGTGACCGTGGGCGCGGGCACCGACGCGGTGGGCCGGGAGGGCGTCGCCGTCAGCCGGGTCGGCGCCGACCTCGGCTACGAGATGACGTACGTCTTCGAGGAGAGCACGGGCGCGCACCTGGGCTCCCGGGCGGTGGAGATCGAGGACGGCCACTTCCACCCCGAGGGCACCGTCTTCACCGATCTCGCCATCACCGAACGGATCGTCGTCGACGGCCTCCCGGCGGTGTCGGGGATTCGGTGACGACGGGACGGACTCGGCCTCAGCCCGCCAGGTCCTTCGCCGCCTGTGCCAGGTCCTTCGCGGTGTCGATGGCCCGCCAGTAGGCGCGCTGCGGCAACGGGAAGCCGGCCAGGCGGCGTTCCCTTGCCAGCCGGGGGAACGTGGTGCGCTCGTGGTCGCCGCGGTCCGGCAGCAGCTTGGTGAACTCGGCCGCGAAGACGTAGACGCCGGCGTTGATCAGGTAGGGCGAGGGCGGTGCCTCGATGAAGTCGAGGACATGGCCGAACTCGTCGGTGTCCACGGCGCCCCAGGGGATCCGGGGCCGGGCCAGCGCCAGGGTGGCGAGGGCGTCGCGCTCGTCGTGGAACGCGGCCATCTCGTGCAGTGAGAAACGGGTCCAGATGTCGCCGTTGGTGGCGAACCACGGCTCGTCGGGGCGGGGCAGCGCGGCGGCGGCGTACTTCAGGCCGCCGCCCCGGCCCAGCGGCTCGCTCTCCACGACGGTGGTGACGCGCAGGGGCAACTCGGTGGAGTCCAGCCACTCCTGAAGCACCTCGGCGAGGTGTCCGCAGGAGATGACGGCGTCGGTGACGCCCTCCGCGGCGAGCCAGGTGAGCTGGTGGCCGATGATCGGCACGCCCGTGCCAGGGATCTCCACCATCGGCTTCGGCCGGTCGTCGGTGTACGGCCGGAGCCGCGAACCCTGGCCGCCGGCCAGGACCACGGCCTGCGTGGGCTGCGGGGCGTCGTGCGGAGCTGCGGTCATACCCGAAGCCTAGGCCCTGTCCGGCCGATCTTGCCGGGCCCGCGCCGCCAGCTACGGCACCTCGCTGCTCCCCCAGCTGACTCCCCCAGGGGAACCCCCATCGACCGACCGGACAGGACCTCATCGTGGATCTGCCTTCGGGCCGTCCGGGCCGGGGCGCGTCGTCCGGCTTCCGCCCCGGTCAGTTGGCCGCGGCCACGCCCGACGCGTACGCGGTGTCGCACACCGGGCGCGCGTGCTGCTGGGCGCGCTGGGCGCTGCCGTACTTCTCCACCGCCGCCTCGCCCAGCGCCCGCGCGATCTCGGCGCAGTGGGGTGCGAGGGAGGGCTCGCGGGTGACGGCCTCCTGGAGGCCGGTCAGGGCGGTGGACGGGTCCTGCTGGCGGAGCGTGGTGACCAGCCGGTCCTTCAGGACGTCCTGCGGCGCCTGCTGCTTCTGCTCGGCGGAGGCGGTGAGCATCTGGGCCTCGGACGGGGCGGCGACCCACGGCACGCGGGTGACGGCCAGCGTCCCGGACAGCACCAGGACGACCGGGAGGGCGACGGCGAGACTTCTGCCGATGGAAAGGAGTGCCTGATTCACGTGACTCTTCCTCGCGAGACGGTGAGGGGCTTGCTGAATCGTAGCGAGGGGTAGTGATTTGGTGACATTGGGCCACCCTCCCGGGTGATGGAGTCACCGATATTCGAATCCGGCGGTTGACGTGCGAAGGGCCGGGTTTCCGCAACGTGTGCGGAAACCCGGCCCGTTGGCCGTTCCGGGCGCCCGGTTCCCCGAGGCCCGGCGGGGCTCAGTCGCTCAGGCGCTCACCGGAGCCGGCGGCGAACACGTGGGTCTCGCCCGGCTTCGGCACGACGTTCAGCTTGGAGCCCTTCTCCGGGACGTCGCGGCTGTCGACGCGGATGACGAGGTCCTTCACGTCGCCGCCGATCTCGGCGGTGCCGTAGACGTAGGCGTCGGCGCCGGTCTCCTCGACGACGTTGACGGTGACCGCGAGGCCCGCCGCCTGCTTCTCGTCGGCCTTGGCCAGGCCGCCGGCCTCGCCGCTGCCGTTGACCACGGCGAAGTGCTCGGGGCGGCAGCCGACGACCACGTGGGTGTCGCCCTTGTTCTGCGCCTCGGTCAGGGCGGTGCGCTCGACGGGCACCACGCTGTTGCCGAACTTCACGCCGCCGTCGGTGATCGGGACCTCGACCAGGTTCATGGCCGGGGAGCCGATGAAGCCCGCGACGAAGAGGTTGGCCGGCTTGTCGTACATGTTGCGCGGGCTGTCCACCTGCTGGAGCAGGCCGTCCTTGAGGACCGCGACCCGGTCACCCATCGTCATGGCCTCGACCTGGTCGTGGGTGACGTAGACGGTGGTGACGCCCAGGCGCCGCTGGAGGCCGGCGATCTGGGTACGGGTCTGGACACGGAGCTTGGCGTCCAGGTTGGACAGCGGCTCGTCCATGAGGAAGACCTGCGGCTCGCGCACGATGGCGCGACCCATGGCGACACGCTGCCGCTGACCACCGGAGAGGGCCTTCGGCTTGCGGTCCAGGTACTCGGTGAGGTCGAGGATCTTGGCGGCCTCCTCGACCTTCTTGCGGATGTCCGCCTTGTTGACGCCGGCGATCTTGAGCGCGAAGCCCATGTTCTGCGCGACGGTCATGTGCGGGTACAGCGCGTAGTTCTGGAACACCATCGCGATGTCCCGGTCCTTCGGCGGGAGGTGGGTGACATCGCGGTCACCGATGCGGATGGCGCCGCCGTTGACGTCCTCCAGGCCCGCGAGCATGCGCAGGGAGGTGGACTTTCCACAGCCGGAGGGGCCGACCAGAACGAGGAACTCGCCGTCCGCGATCTGGATGTCGAGCTGGTCGACGGCGGGGACCTCCGAGCCGGGGTAGACCCGGGTGGCCTTGTCGTAGGTGACCGTAGCCATGACGTCACTTCTCCTTCTACCGGCAGGAACGTGCCGGACGATCCGAGTAGGAAGGTGTTACGGCCATGTATATGGACGCGGAGTGAACCTAACTCGAAACACCCGCGAAAGTCAGTAGCCGGTGAGGAAAAAAACTCATCGCAAGATCATCTTCACGGCCGGTGGCCGCCGGGGCGAAAACCGGCCGACCCGCTGATCGCGCCCGTGTAGGCTGGAGCGGCCGTCGCGGCCGGTAGAGGCCGTGAGTGCCCGCCGCCTTAGCTCAGTTGGCCAGAGCAGCTGTCTTGTAAACAGCAGGTCGTCGGTTCGAGTCCGACAGGCGGCTCCGCCCCTCCCCCGGTGTTGACTGAGCCGGTGCGCGAACATAGAAATATCGCGCAAGTCTCAACAGGATCGATCAGGGGATCTCAGATGCGCGACGAGACCTTCCTCCACCTCCGTGCCGCGGGGACCAGTCTCGTGCTGGACTGTACGGGCAACGGGCTGCCGCGAGTCGTGCACTGGGGCGAGGATCTGGGCGAGCTGTCCCAGGGCGCCCTCGCCGCTCTCACGCGGGCCGGGGTGCCGCAGGTTGCCTCCAACAACGTCGATGTCGTCGTGCCGGTCGGCGTGCTGCCCGAGCACTCCGCCGGGTGGCTGGGCACCCCCGGCCTGACCGGCCACCGGGCCGGCGCCGACTTCTCCACCGCCTTCGCCGTCACCTCCCTCGAAACGGCGGACCGGGCGGTGACCGTCACCGCCGAGGACGTCCGCGCCGAGCTGGAACTGCGGATCGAGATCGAGCTGACCGAGTCCGGGCTGGTGCGCCAGCGCGCCACGGTCACCAGCCAGGCCGAGGCGGGCACGGCGCCGTTCTCGCTGTCCGGCGTGCTGCTCACCCTGCCGGTGCCCGAGCGGGCCACCGAGCTGCTCGACATGACCGGCCGGCACCTGCGGGAACGGACCCCGCAGCGGCACGAGTTCACCATCGGCACGCATCTGCGGGAGAACCGCAAGGGCCGCACCGGCACCGACGCGGCCACCGTTCACGTCGCCGGGGAGCGCGGCTTCGGCTTCCGTTCCGGCGAGGTCTGGGGCCTGCACGTGGCCTGGAGCGGGAACCAGCGCTCGCTGGCCGAACGCACCCACGCCGGCGTCTCGCTGCTCGGCGGCGGCGAGCTGCTGCTGGCGGGCGAGATCGCCCTCGGGCCCGACGAGGCGTACACCACGCCCTGGGTCTACGGCGCTTACGGGCGCACGGGCCTGGACGAGCTGGCGGCGCGGTTCCACGGGTATCTGCGGGGGCGCGAGAGCCACCCGCGTTCGGCCCGCCCGGTGACGCTGAACGTCTGGGAGGCCGTGTACTTCAACCACGACCTCGCCAAGCTCAAGGAACTGGCGGACCTGGCCGCCGAGGTGGGGGCCGAGCGGTTCGTGCTGGACGACGGCTGGTTCCGCGGCCGGCGCGACGACCACGCGGGCCTGGGCGACTGGTACGTGGACGAGGAGGTGTGGCCGGACGGGCTGCACCCGCTGGTCGACCACGTGCGCAAGCACGGGCTCGAATTCGGCCTGTGGGTGGAGCCGGAGATGGTCAACCCCAACTCCGACCTGGCCCGCAGCCACCCCGAGTGGATCCTGGCGACCGGCGACCGGCTGCCGCCGGAGTCCCGCCACCAGCAGGTGCTGGACCTCGGCCACCCGGAGGCGTACGCGTACATCCTGGAACGGCTCGACGCGCTGGTCACCGAGTACGCCCTCACCTATCTCAAGTGGGACCACAACCGCGACCTGGTGGAGGCCGGGCACAGCCCCACCGGGCAGGCCGGCGTGCACGCGCAGACGCACGCCGTGTACCGGCTGCTGGACGAGCTGCGGGCCCGGCACCCCCGGCTGGAGATCGAGTCCTGCTCCTCGGGCGGCGGCCGGGTGGACCTCGGCATCCTGGAGCGCACCGACCGGGTGTGGACCAGCGACTGCATCGACGCGCTGGAGCGGCAGCGGATCCAGCGCTGGACGGGGCTGCTGCTCCCGCCGGAGCTGCTCGGCTCGCACGTGGGCGCCCCGGAGGCGCACACCACCGGCCGGACGCACACGCTGGGCTTCCGGGCCGGGACGGCGCTGTTCGGCCACTTCGGGATCGAGTGGGACCTGACCCGGGCGAGCGAGGCGGACCGTGCCGCGCTCGGCGAGTGGATCAAGCTCTACAAGGAGCTGCGGCCGTTGCTGCACACCGGGACCGTGGTGCGCGGCGACCACCCCGATCCGGCGCTGTGGGTGCACGGCGTGGTGGCGAGCGACGGCGCGCGCGCCGTTTACACGCTGGCGCAGGTGGCCACGAGCGTGGCCTCCCCGCCCGGCCTGGTCCGGCTGCCCGGGCTGGACCCGGACGGGGACTACCGCGTGCGGCCGCTGCCGCCGGGCGATGTGCGGCGCCCGGCCTGGGACGCCCTCGCCTGGTGGGCCGAGGGCGTCACGCTGCCGGGCCGGGTACTGGAGAAGGTGGGCGTCCGGGCCCCGATCCAGTTCCCGGAACGACTGGTGCTGATCGAGGCGGTCCGCGTCTGAGTGCGGTGTTCCCCGGGGGAACGTCTAGGGGATGAGAACGACCTTGCCGATGGTGGCCCGGCTCTCCAGCGCGCGGTGGGCCGCGGCCGCGTCGGCGAGCGGGAAGTGGTGGACCAGCGGCGTCAGGGTGCCCGCGGCCACGTGGGCGAGGGACTCCTCCTCCAGCACCCGCAGGTTCTCCGGCCCGCCGATCTTCTCGAACAGCGGCGGGCCGAGGACCGACTGCGAGACGATCTCGCGTTCGGCCAGCTCCTTCTCGGGCAGGGCGGCCTGCTCGCCGTGGCCGATGCCGGCGGAGACGTAGCCGTAGGTGAGGTGGACACCGCCCGGCGCCAGCAGGCGCATCGCGGTCACCCCGAGCTCGCCGCCGACGCCCTCGAAGACATGGCTGAGGGGGCGGTCGCCGTACGCGGCGCGCACGCGGTCCGCCCAGCCCTCCTGGGCGTAGTCGACGGCGAGATCGGCGCCCAGGCCCCGGACGGCGTCGGCCTTGGCCGGGCCGCCGGCGGCGCCGATGACGGTCGCGCCCCGGTGCTTGGCGTACTGCACGAGCAGCCCCCCGATGCCGCCGGCCGCGGCCAGGACCAGCACGGTGTCGCCGGGGCCGAGCTCGGTGAAGCGGAGGATGCCCATCGTCATCCGGCCGGTGCCGACCATGGCGACGGCCTGGTCCTCGGACACCTCGTCGGGCAGCGGGTGCAGGTTGGCGACGGCGGTGACGGCGCGTTCCGCGTAGCCGCCGGGCACCATGCCGAGGTGCGCGACGACCCGCCGGCCCAGCCAGGACACGGCCACGCCCTCGCCGACCGCGTCGATCGTGCCGGCCACCTCCCGGCCCGGGATGGTGGGCAGTTCGGGCGTGGGGAAACGGCCGCCGACCGGTCCGGCGCGCAGCGCGGTGTCCACCACGTGCACGCCCGCGGCGGCGACGGCGATGCGGACCTGCCCGGGGCCGGGCTCGGGGTCGGGCACCTCCTCGTACCGCAGGTTCTCGGGCGGGCCGAAGGTGTGCAGGCGGATGGCGTGCATGGGCGTCTCCCCGGGGAACGGGCGCCGTGGTCGGCGCGCTGGGCTGGACCCAGCGTGCAACTTCAAGTCCACTTGAAGTCAAACGTGGGTGGCGCCGGCCGGGGGGCGTTGTCAGTGGTGCGCGGCAGGATGGCGCCATGGCGGAACGGAACGCGGTGAAGGCGCCGCGGCCCCCGGTGTTCACCCTGCCCGAGCTGCGGGCGTTCGACGGGGCGGAGCTGGAGGCGGAAGGGGATTACGACGGCGTTGAGTTCGACGGCCTGGATCTGACGGGGACCCAGGCGTCGGGGGCGCGTTTCATGGACTGCGCGCTGCGGCAGTGCGTGCTGGACGAGGCCCGGCTGAAACGGGCCCGGATCATGGACACCGTGCTGGCCGGGGTGCGCGGCGTGGGCACGGACCTGGCGGACGCGCAGTTGCGGGACGTCGAGATCTCCGAGGCGCGGCTGGGCGGGGTGCAGCTCAGCGGGGCCACGCTGACCCGCGTGGTGGTGCGCGGCGGGAAGATCGACTATCTCAACCTGCGGCAGTCCCGGCTGGTGGACGTGGCCTTCGTGGGCTGTGTGCTGGTGGAGCCGGACCTCGGCGGGGCGCGGTGCGAGCGGGTGTCGTTCGAGGACTGCGACGTGCGCGGCGCGGACCTCTCGGCGGCGACGCTGAAGGACGTGGACCTGCGCGGCGCGGTCAGGCTGGAGCTGGCCCGGGGCGTGGACCGGCTGTCCGGCGCGGTGATCAGCCCGGGCCAACTGCTGGATCTGGCACCGCTGTTCGCCGCCGAGCTGGGGGTGCGCGTGGAGAGCCGGTAGCGCGGGCTCAGCCGAGGGCGCGGGCGATGAGGGTGTCGGACAGCTCGGTGAGCCGGCGCCGCGCTTGACGGTCGTACGCCTGCTCGTCGGCGCGGGCGGGGCGCTCGCCGTCGAAGTAGCCGCCGGTGCCCGGATCGGCGTCGTCGATCAGGCGCAGCACCGCGCGGGCGCCCGTCTCGACGGTGTTCCAGGGGGCGATGCCGCCCTCGCGGACCATGGTGGTGTCCATGAACGTGGCGGGGTGCAGCGCGTTGACCAGGGCGCCGTCGAGCCGCTCGGCGAGGTCGAAGGTGTACATGATCTGGGCCAGCTTGCTCTGCGCGTAGGCGCCCATCACGGTGTGGCCGCGCTCCAGCATCGGATCGTCGAAGTCGATGGCCTGCTGGCCGACGGAGGCCACGTTGACGACGCGGGCCGGCGCGGAGGCGCGCAGCAGCGGCAGCAGCCGCTCCGTCAGGCGGTAGCCGGCCAGGTAGTTGACCGCGAACCGCAGCTCGACGCCGTCCCGGCTCAGCTCGCGCCCGGCGTGCGGGGCGCCGCCGATGCCCGCGTTGTTCACCAGGACGTCCAGCCGGTCGTGGCGGGCCAGCACCTCGTCGGCGAGCCGGTCCACCTGCCGCAGCTCGGCGAAGTCGGCCAGCAGCACATCGGCGCGGTCGGCCGCCCCGGTGGCCCGCTGGATCTCCTCCCGCACCTGTGCCGCCCGCTCGGCGCTGCGCCCGTGGACGATGACGCGGTCGCCGCGCTCGGCCAGGCGCAGCGCCAGATACCGCCCGAGGCCGTCGGACGACCCGGTGATCAGGATGGTTCGCATGCCCGCAGCGTAATTCGAGACGCGACGTCTTGCAATTGCCTCCCTGCCCCGCTGGCTCCAAACCGCGCCGGACGCACGGAAGCCGGTGGCCCCGGACGGGGACCACCGGCTTCCGCCGTGCCGTGACCGCTCAGACGTTCACACCGAAGTCCTGCGCGATGCCCGCCAGGCCGGAGGCGTAGCCCTGGCCGACCGCGCGGAACTTCCACTCCGCGCCGCTGCGGTAGAGCTCGCCGAAGACCATGGCGGTCTCCGTGGAGGCATCCTCGGTCAGGTCGTAGCGGGCGATCTCGGCGCCGCCCGCCTGGTTCAGCACGCGGATGAACGCGTTGCGGACCTGGCCGAAGTTCTGCCCGCGGTTGTCGGCGTCGTGGATCGACACCGGGAACACGATCTTGTCGACCTCGGCCGGCAGGCCGGCCAGGTTCACCTTGATCTGCTCGTCGTCGCCCTCGCCCTCACCCGTCAGGTTGTCCCCGGTGTGCTGGATCGTCCCGTCCGGCGTCGCCAGGTTGTTGTAGAAGACGAAGTGCTGGTCCGAGACGATCTTGCCGCTCGAGTTCACCCCCAAGGCGCTCGCGTCCAGGTCGAAGTCGGCACCCGTGGTGGTGCGGACGTCCCAGCCGAGGCCGACGGTGACGGCGGTCAGGCCCGGCGCCTCCTTGCTCAGCGAGACGTTGCCACCCTTGGACAGGCTCACACCCATGTAGATCCCCTTATTCGTTTCGCTCAGGGTCGCCTTTGCGATGACGTTACTCTCACTGTCCCCAACGATGTCGAGGGGTTGGCAGGTTCCACGCGGTTCGTGCCGAAAAAACCGGCGTGCGCGGCCGGGCGGGGCAGGGGACCATGGAACGCATGTCCGGTCCGTATGTCATTCGCGGCTCGGTCTCCGTGCCGGAGTCCGAGCTCCGGTGGCGTTTCTCACGCTCCTCCGGGCCGGGTGGCCAGCACGTCAACACCAGCGACACCCGGGTCGAGGTGCTCTTCGACCTCGCCGCCACGCACGCGCTGCCCGAGGTCTGGAAGGAACGGGCCCTGGAGCGGCTGGCCGAGCGCCTGAGCGACGGGGTGGTGACCGTGCGGGCGAGCGAGCACCGCTCCCAGTGGCGGAACCGCGAGACGGCCGCCCGGCGGCTGGCCGCGCTGCTGGCGGAGGCGTCCGCGCCGCCGCCCCGGCCGCGCAAGCCGCGGCGGGTGCCGCGCGGGGTCACCGAGCGCCGGCTGGCGGACAAGCGCCGCCGCTCCGAGGTGAAGCGCGGCCGCGGCCGCGGCCGCCCGCAGGGCCTGGATTAGGCCCTGTCCGGCCGGTCTGGCCGGGCCCTTGACTCCCCCGGCTAACTCCCCCAGCTAACTCCCCCAGCTAACGCTGGGAGGTGCCCCCAGGGAGGTGCCCCCAGCGGGACCCCAATCGACCGACCGGACAGGACCTATCCCAGCCGCCGGTAGCCGCCCCGGAAGTACAGGAGGGGACCGCCCGCGGACGCCGGGAGCGCGGCGCGCAGGACCCGGCCGATCACCAGCGTGTGATCGCCGGCCGCCACCCGCTGCTCGGTCCGGCACTCCACGGTCGCCAGCGCGCCCTTCAGCAGCGGCGCCCCGGTGACCTCCCCGAGCACGTGCGGCACGTCCTGGAAGAGCAGCCGGTCGCTGAGCCGTCCCTTCATCGCGAACCGTCCGGCCGTCGCCCGGTGGTCCTCGGCCAGCACCGACGCCGCCCACAGCGGCTGGCGCTCCAGCAGCTCGTCCATCCGCGAGCCCTCGCGCACGCTCACCAGCACCAGCGGGGGGTCCAGCGACACGGACAGGAACGCCGTCGCCGTCATCCCGGCCGCCGCCCCGCGCGGCCCGTCCTCCTCGTCGTGGGCCGTCACCAGCACCACGCCGGCCGCGAGCCGGGCCATGGCGCCGCGGAACTCCTCCTCGCTCACCCCCTCAGGATGCGGGAAGGGCTGGGTCTGCTGCGCTGGTAGGGACACGCCAAAACGGTAAGCGCCGCACCCCCGCCCGCGCATCGGGCCAGAGGACTAGGGCCTGTATCGAGTTCCCGCCCGGGCCCGCGACGCCAGTCACGGCACCTCGCCGCTCCCCCAGACTCCGTCTGGGAGGTGCCCCCAGCCGAATCGCGCGAATACGGCCGGGTATGAGCTGCGATCCGGTGCCTTGCGATGCACCGCGTCTGACGCCGCGGGCTGATCCGACCGGGAACTCGATACCGGCCCTAGGGCCTCTCTGGAGTCCCCGCCCGGGCCCACGACTCCCCCGGCTAACTCCCCCAGCTAACACCGGGAGGTGCCCCCAGGGAGGCGCCCCCAGCCGAATCGCGCGAATACTCCCCCAGACTTCGTCCGGGAGGTGCCCCCATGCGTATGAGCTGTGATCCGGCGCCTTGCTGGGGGTACCTCCCAGGCCCCCAAGGGCCTGGGGGGGGGCACCCCGTCTGACGTCCTGGGCTGATCCGACCGGAAACGCCAAAACCTCCGAGGCAGGACGTCGTACGACCCGCGACCGACCCCTTCCGCAGTGTGACATGAGTCACAGTAGGCGACTAATTGCTGACCCTGTGTACCTAGTGGGCAGCTCATTGTGATTCAGTGGCCTGTGTATCTGCACGTGCATTCCGCGCCCGGGGGAGTGATGGAAACGGAGACGGAGCCCTATGTGCGCCTCGCCTCACTGCGGGAGCTGCACCAGGTCGTCGCTCAGCTCAACACCGCCCGCAGCATGGCGGACACCCTCCAGACCATCGCCGACGGCGCCGTGGCCGCGCTGGGCTTCGAGCTCGCCGCCGTCAACCTCGTGAGACCCGACGGAGACCTCCTCGTCGCCGCCGTCGCGGGCAACGACAAGGCCGAGGCCGCCATCGCCGGCCGCACCGGCTCCCGGGAGTCCTGGGAGCGGCGCCTGGCCATGGGGACGCGCTGGGGCGAGCTGAGGTTCATCCCCTACACCGAGGGCTGGGTCCTCGACCACGACGACGTTCCGCAGTGGCACACCACCGGGCCCGCGCCTCGTTACCCCGAGGAGTGGCACCCCATGGACCGGCTCTTCGCCCCCATGTACGCCTCGGACGGCGAGCTGCTCGCCGTGCTGGAGGTGGACCGCCCGCGCAACGGCCGCCGCCCCGGCGCCTGGGGCTGCGAGGCGCTCCAGCTCTACGCCTCCCAGGCCGCCATAGCCATCAGCAACGCCCGCCTCCGGGGGAACATGCAGCGGGCCCTCATCCGGCTGGAGCGCGAGCAGCAGGCGCTGCGGGCCAGCGAGGAGAGCTTCCGGCAGGCGTTCGAGTACGCGCCCAGCGGCATGGCCATCGCCGAGGTCGGCGGCGACAACAACGGCCGCCTCATCAAGGTCAACGACGCGCTGTGCCGACTGCTCGGCCGACCCGGCGCGGTGCTGCGCCGCTACAGCTTCGCCGACCTGGTGCACCCCGAGGACACCGGCGTGCTGCTGCGCACCTCGGCCGAGGGCGGACGCGCCGAGCTGCGGCTGGCCCGGCGCGACGGCTCCTACGTCTGGGTCTCCCTGCGGAACTCGGTGGTCGCCGACGCCGCCGACGGGCCGCAGGTCCAGCTCACCCACGTCGAGGACATCGAGGAGCGCAAGCGCCACGAGCTGGCGCTCGCCCACCGCGCCAGCCACGACTCGCTGACCGGGCTGCCCAACAGCGCGGAGCTGCGCGCCCGGCTCGGCGGCCGGATCTGCGACACCCCGCCGGACCGCTACGGGCGGGACTCGGTCCCGGCCGGCGGCCGGATCACCGACGCGTTCGAGGGCCTGGGCACGCCCCCGCCGCGGCCCTACGACCTCCACGAGCACGTCTACACGCCGGAGGCTCCCGGCGGCGACGGCAAGGGACTGGCCGTTCTCTTCTGTGATCTGGACGGCTTCAAGTCCATCAACGACCGGTTCGGCCATGTATGTGGCGATGCCGTGCTCGTCGAGGTCGCCCGCCGCCTGGAGCAGGGCGTCCGGGACAACGACACGGTCGCCCGGCTCGGCGGCGACGAGTTCGTCGTGCTGGCCGAGGGGCTCGGCCCGGCCGAGGCGTCCGACCTGGCGGTCCGGCTGCGGAACGGGATCATCCCGCCGATCCGCGTCGAGGGCCGTTCGGTCCGGGTCGGCGCGAGCTTCGGCATCGGGTGGGCGGCGTGCGGGATGACGACCGAGGAGGTGCTGGAGTCGGCCGACCAGCGCATGTACGTGGAGAAGCGCTCCCGGTCCCAGGGCAGGCGCCGGGCGGGCTGACCGCGCGCCCGGCCGGGCCCGGCGCCGGACGGTCGGCGCTGTCGTCCGAACGGGGTAGGCTCGCGCCCGTACGGCAGGTGGGGGAATCGCAGTATCAGCGGTATGTAAGGAGCGGCAGTCGATGAGCGCGGGGCACACGGGCCAGGGCACGCCCGACGAGGGCGACGACCCCTTCGCCTACCTCTATCGACCGGAGAACGGCCAGGCGCAGGCGCCGCAGGGGCCGCGGCAGCCCTCGTACAACCAGGTCCGCCCGGTGGGGGAGCGGACCTTCGGCGGCCAGCAGGGCCACCGTCAGCCGCCCGCCCAGCCGCCGCGCCCGGACGCGTACTACGCCGCGCCCGAGACCCAGCCCGGCGGCACCCCGCCCTACGGCGGCCCGCCCGACCGCCGCCGGCCCGCTCCCGAGCCCCGGCGCAACGGGCTGCTGATCGGCGCCATCGCCGTCGTCGTCGCCGTGGTGCTGGGCGTCGGCGCGGCGATCCTGTTCAGCGGCGACGAGAACGACCCCGAGGCGGGCGGCGGCTCCACCACCGAGCCCACGGACGACGGCGGCGACGGCGGCGGCGAGGAGCCGACCGACGACCCGTCGGACGACCCCACCGATGAGGAGCCGGACCCGGGCGAGCTGCCCGCGGCCGAGCTCACCGACCTCCAGTTGGGCAACGGCGCCGCCGTGGCCTCCGAGATAGGCGGCGCCCGCTCGGCGGACGGCTCCTACATCGCCATCCAGGGCGCGCCGGGCTCCACCGTCACCTGGACGTTCGACTTCACGGGCGAGCCCGGCCTGTACCGCCTGTACACCGGATACTCGACCGTCACCGAGGGCCAGGGCATGTCGTTCGCGGTGAACGGCACCCCGCGCACCGACCCGGTGAACATGAAGGACTACGCCACCGGCAGCGACCAGTGGGATTCGAGCTGGGTCAGCACCTACAACCAGGTGGAGCTGAAGGAGGGGGCGAACACCGTTCAGTTCACCTGCACCAGCTCCTGTGACGTGATCATCGACCAGATGTACATCACCGAGGACCGCGACCAGTCCTAGCCAGTGGCCAGCGCCCGCAGGAAGCGCACCACCGTCGCCGTCATCGCCGTCCGGCCCGCCGCGAGGTAGCGGCGGGGGTCCACGCCGTCCGGGTCGGCCGCGAGGTGGGCCCGCACGGCGCGGGTCAGCGCGGCGTTCAGCGCGGTGCCCACATTGATCTTGGTGAGGCCGGCCGCCACCCCCCGGCGCAGCTCCCCGTCGGGCACGCCGGAGGAGCCGTGTAACACCAGCGGCACCCCGACCGCCGTCCGCAGCCTGGCTATCAGCCCGTGGTCCAGGGCGGCGGTCCGTTCCGTCATGGCGTGGCTGCTGCCCACCGCCACCGCCAGCGCGTCCACGCCCGTGTCCCCGACGAAGCCCGCGGCCTCCGCCGGATCGGTGCGCACGCCGGGGGTGTGGGCGTCCCCGGGCTTGCCGCCGATCCGGCCCAGCTCGGCCTCCACCAGCAGTCCGTGCCGATGGCCGAAGCGCACGGCGGCGGCGGTGGCGCGGACGTTCTCCGCGTACGGCAGCGCCGAGGCGTCGAACATCACCGAGCCGAACCCCGCCGCGGGCGCCGCGCGCAGCAGCGCCTCGCTCGTGACATGGTCCAGGTGCAGCGCGAGCGGCGCGCGGGCCTCGCGCGCCAGCGCCGTGAGCGCCGCGGCCAGCGGCGCGAGCCGCCCGCCGTGGTGCGCCACCGCGTTTTGCGAGACCTGGAGGACGGCAGGCGCGCCGGCCGCGTCCGCGCCCGCCGCCACCGCCTGCGCGTGCTCCAGCGTGATCACGTTGAACGCGGCCAGGGCGCGGCCCGCGGCGCCGGCGTCTCGCAGCAGCTCGGCGCAGGCCACCAGGGTCACGGCCGCACCAGCCACTCGCCCTTGCGCATGACGCCCACGAGCCCGAACTCCCCGTCCAGGACCACGAGATCGGCGTCCTTGCCCTCCTCGATCGAGCCCACGCGGTCGTCGGCGCCCAGCAGCCGGGCGGGGGTGGCGGACAGCGCCCGGACCACCTCGGTCACCGGCAGCCCGTCCACCGTGACGGCGCGGTGGAAGGCGCGGTCCAGGGTGAGGGTGGAGCCGGCGATGGCCCCGCCCTCGGCGAGCCGGGCGACGCCGCCGGACACCTCGACCTTGAGCGGCCCCAGCGGATACAGGCCGTCGCCCATCCCGGCCGCGCCCATGGCGTCGGTGATGAGCGCCACGCGGTCACCGCCGGCCGTGCGGAAGGCCAACTGGAGCACGGACGGGTGCAGATGGGTGCCGTCGTCGATCAGCTCAAGGGTGATCCGCTCGTCCTCCAGCAGCGCCGCGATCGGCCCGGGGGAGCGGTGGGCCAGCGGCGGCATCGCGTTGAACAGGTGGGTGGCCACGGTCGCGCCGGCCTCGATGGCCCGCCGCGTCACCTCGTAGGTGGCGTCGGTGTGGCCGACCGCCGCGATCACGCCGTTGTCGCGCAGCAGCCGCACCGACTCGATGCCGCCGGGGAGTTCGGGCGCGAGCGTCAGCATCCGGGCCGCGCCGCGCGCCGCGTCGAGCAGCTTGCGCACCGCGGCCGGGTCGGGGTCGCGCAGCAGGCCGGGGTCGTGCGCGCCGCACCGGTTGGCGGCGATGAACGGGCCCTCGAAGTGGATGCCGGCCAGTTCGCCCTGCTCCACCAGCTCGGACAGCACGCCCGCCTGGACGCCCAGCTCGCCCAGGTCGCCGGTGACGGTGGAGGCCACCATGGTCGTGGTGCCGTGCGCGCGGTGGGTCCCGATGGCGCGCAGCGCCTCCTCCGCCGAGCCGGCCGAGAACGAGGCGCCGCCGCCGCCGTGCACATGCAGATCGACGAAGCCGGGCACGACCCAGTGGCCGGTGAGGTCCAACTCGGCGACGCCGTCCGGCTCTTCGCGGCGGTCCCCGGCGATCCGGGTGCCCTCGACCGTCACCCGGCCGTCCTCGACGACTCCGGTGGGCCGGACCACGTTCGCGCCGGTGAGCACGGTGCGCTTCATGACGGGGAAACCTCCGCGTGGGTAGGGAGCGTGGTGTGGTCCCAGGCGAGCAGGCCCGCGCCCAGGCAGCCGGCGGCGTCTCCGAGCGCCGCCGGCACGATGGTGGGGAGCCGCTGGTACGTGGCCTTCGCCGCGAGGGCGGCGTGCAGCGGCGCGAGGAGCGTCTCGCCCGCCTCGGCGAGCCCGCCGCCGACTATGACGGTCGCCGGGTCGAGCAGGGTGATCGCGGTGAGCAGGCCGTCGGCCAGGCCGTCCACGGCCTCCCGCCACAGCGACACCGCGCGCGGGTCGCCGTCGGCCACCGCGCGGGCCGCGTCGGCGGCGGTGGCGCCCGGCGTGCCGGAGGCGGCGGCCCAGGCGCGGCCGACGGCGGCGGCCGAGGCCACCGTCTCCAGGCAGCCGCGCTGGCCGCAGCCGCAGCGGGCGCCGCCCGGCCGGATCACGACGTGTCCGAGATCACCCGCGCCGCCGCGCGCGCCGGGCTCCACCCGGCCCTCGATCCCGATGGCCCCGGAGATGCCGGTGCCCAGCGCGACGAACAGGAAACGGGCCTCGCCCGCCGCGGCGCCCAGCCGCCCCTCGGCCAGCCCACCGGCGCGCACGTCGTGGCCCAGCGCGACGGGCACGCCGTCGAGCCGTTCGCTCACCATCCGGCGCAGGGGCACGTCCCGCCAGCCGAGGTTGGCCGAGTAGACCGCGACGCCCGCCCGTTCGTCCACGATCCCGGGCACGGCGACCCCGGCGGCGGCCGGCGGGCGGCCGAAGCGGTCCAGCCCCGCGCCGCGCAACTCGTCGGCGAAGTCCAGGATTCCGGCCACCACGGCGGCCGGGTCACCGGCCCCCGGCGTGGGCCGGCGCGCCTGGTACAGCGCCTTGTTGTCCCGCCCGGTCAGTGCGGCTTTCAGCACGGTGCCGCCCACGTCGAGGGCGATCACGTAGTTCTCCTGGAGACTCACACGCGCCAGTCTCGCCCGAGACGGGGGAAGAGGTCTAGTCCACTACGGAAGGATCACCGAGCGCGTCAGATGACGGGGCCGGTCCGGATCCAGCCCGCGGGCCACCGCCACCGCCACCGCGAGCCGCTGCACGCGCACCAGATCCGCCATCGGATCCACACCCGGCGCCGTCACCAGCAGCCCGCCCGCGCGCCGCACGTCCTCCGCCAGCCCCTCCGGCGCCGCGCCGAACAGCCACACCACCCGCCCCGGCCCCGCGATCGAGACGGGCCCGTGCCGGTACTCCATCGCCGGATACGCCTCCGTCCAGACGCCCGCCGCCTCCCGCATCTTCAGCGCCGCCTCCAGCGCCAGCCCATACGTCCAGCCCCGGCCCAGGAACGTCCACTGCCCGGCCGTCAGCGCCTCCTGCGGCAGTTCGTCGCCCAGCCCGGCCGCCGCGTCCGCCGCCGCCCCGGCCACCGTGCCCACCCCGGGCGGCAGCGCCCCCGCCGCCTCCAGACCGGCCCGCAGGAACGCCAGCGCGCTCGTCGCGAACCGCGTCTGGACCACCGACTCCTCGTCCGCGTAGTCCAGCACCGCCACATGCGGCGCCGCCCGCAGCACCGGCGCGGCCGGGTCGGCGGTCAGCGCCAGCACCGGGGTGTCCGGCCGCCGCTGCCGCAACACGCCCAGCAGCTCCAGCACTTCGGTCGTCGTCCCGGACCGGGTGATGGCCACCACCCGGTCGTAGCCGCGCCCCACCGGGAACTCGGAGGCCGGATGCGCGTCCGTCTCGCCCTGCCCGGCCGCCTCGCGCAGCGCCGCGTACGCCTGCGCCATGAACCACGAGGTGCCGCAGCCGGTCACCGCCACCCGCTCGCCGGGCCGCGGCAGCGCGGCGGCGAACCCCGCGGCGCGCACGCCGCGGACGTCGTCGGCGGCCCGCAGCCAGCACTCCGGCTGGGTGGCGATCTCCCGTGCGGTGTGGGAGGTTTTGGACGTATTGGGAGACATGTACGGCTCCTCGCCGGTCGATTCGGTCCCGAATAGGGGGTAAGGGCGTGGCGCACAGGGGCTGTTGTTAAAGCGATACCACTGGTGGGGATGCTGTGACGGCCCTCGGCAGGGCAGACTCTGACTTTTGGGTGCCACCGGGGGCGCGGGTGCACACCCGAAAACGCAGCAATCAGGACACAAAGGGGAAGTCAACGTGCGACGTCGGCGGTTCATGGGCCTGACGGCAGGTCTCACCAGCGCCATCGGCCTCTCGGCAACGACCACGGCATGTGGCGGATCGGGCGGCGGCGACGGCCACTTGCGGATGCTCGCCGCCGAACTCACCGACGACGGCAGCTCCCAGCGCTACTGGGAGGAGCTGGTCGCCGACTTCAACGCGGAACACCCCGACATCCAGGTGACCGTCACCCTCGTCCCCTTCGCGGAGGCCACCGAGGAGGCCGCCCGGCTGGTCGCGGAGGGCGACGCGCCGGACCTCGCGCAGCTCGCGTCGTTCGCCGAGTTCGCCACCCAGGGCCAGCTCTACAGCGCCAACGACGTGCTCAACGTGCCCGTCCAGAGCGACTTCATACCCGCCGTCGCCGCGGCGGGCGAGGTGCGGCGCATCCAGTACGCCATGCCCGTCTTCGCCATCATCCAGCGGCTCTTCTACAACAAGGCCCTCTTCGACCAGGCCGGGCTCGACCCCGACTCCCCGCCGCAGAGCTGGAACGAACTGCTCGACGCGGCCAGCGCGCTGCGCACGGCGGACGTGCCCATCCCGTTCGGCCTGCCCTTCGGCCACTCCGACTCGCACGTCGAGGCGGTGCTGTGGATGCTCGCCGGCGGCGGGCACCTCACCGACGCGGCGGGCAGCTACACCATCGAATCCCCGGCCAACGTCGAGACGTTCACCTGGCTGCGCGACGAGCTGACCGGCCAGGGCCTGACCGGCGAGGCCAAGCCGGAGGAGACCGGCCGCCACGACCTGTACGAGCAGTTCGTCTCCGGCCGCGTCGGCATGCTCACCGCCGACCCGATGCTGCTGCCGCTGTGCGAGGCGGCGGGGCTCGACGCCGGCACCGGGACCGTGCCCGGCCGCCGCGGCGCCAGCCTGTCCACCGTGGGCGAGGCGTCCTGGCTGCTCGCCTTCAACCAGCACGGCAAGCGCGAGCAGATAGGCACCTTCCTCAACTGGGCGTTCTCCGGCGGCTACGAGAACGTCAGCGGCTTCGCCGACGAGAACCAGCTCCTGCCGATCTCCACCCCCACCAGCCAGGCCATGGCCGTCTCGGACTCCCCGAACCACCAGCGCCTGCGGCCCTTCATCGACGAGCTGCCGAGCGCCACGTTCTTCCCCTCCGGCAAGGTCTCCTGGAACACCGTCGCCCTGGACATCTCCCGGGAGATCGGCAACACCGTGCGCGAGGGCAGCGACGTCGCCGACATCCTCGGCCGGCTCCAGAGCGCGGCCGAGGAGGCCGACCGGGACGCGGAGGCCTGACGCCCGTTCCGGGCCGCCGGGCGGTGTCCGAGGCGCCGCTTACACTGACCCGGATGACCAGCCAGCCGGAGCACGCCGCGGGAGACGGCGCGGACGGTCTCAGCGACCGGGACCGCGCCGTCCTCGCCGTCGAGCGCCGCGCGTGGCCGGGCCCCGGCACGAAGGAGCGGGCCATCCGCGAGCGCCTCGGCATCTCGCCCACGCGCTACTACCAGTTGCTCAACGCCCTGCTGGACGATCCCCTCGCCCTCGCCCACGACCCGGTCATGGTCAACCGCCTGCGCCGGGTGCGCGAGGCGCGCCGCCGGCGCCGGTAAAGTCATGTACATGGGCAGCCTCCCCGTACCCTCGACGGACGCCGGCCGCGCCGGCCTCACGGCACTTCTCGACCAGCCGGAACGAGCCCTGATCGCCGTCGACTTCGACGGCACCCTGGCCCCCATCGTGGCCGACCCCGAGCAGGCCAGGCCGCACCCCGACGCGGTGCCCGCGCTGGCCCGGCTCGCCGGGCGGGTGGCCGTCGTCGCCGTCATCACCGGCCGCCCCGCCGAAGTGGCCGTCCGCCTCGGCGGCTTCGCGGGCCACCCCGAGCTGGCGGGCCTCACCGTGCTGGGCGCATATGGCGCGGAGCGCTGGGACGCGGCCACCGGGGAGCTGCGCACCCCGCCGCCGCACGAGGGCGTCGCCGCCGCGCGCGCCGAGCTGCCCGCGCTGGTCACCGGCACCGGGGCGTTCATCGAGGACAAGGGCGGCGCGCTGGCTGTCCACACCCGCCGCGCACCCGACCCGGTCGGCGCGTTCGCCGCGCTGCGCGACCCACTGGCCGCGCTCGCCGCCCGGCACCGCCTCGCCCTGGAGCCGGGCCGCCTGGTGCTGGAGCTGCGCCCGCCGGGCATGGACAAGGGCGCGGCCCTGACCGCACTGGCCCGGGAGTCGGGCGTCGGCTCGGTGCTGTACGCGGGCGACGACCTGGGCGACCTGGCCGCGTTCGAGGCGGTCGCCGAACTCCGCGACACGGGCGTGGCCGGCCTGCGGGTGTGCAGCGGCAGCACCGAAGTCCAGGAACTGGCCGCAGCCACCGACATCACGGTCAACGGCCCCGAAGGCGTCGCCCACCTTCTGGCCACCCTGGCCGACCACCTGCGGGCCCCATAAGGGGCGCGAGGCGGTGACATTGTGCGGCTCCGCCGCGTGGGCGCGACCAGCCACGAACGACCGGCATATACGCGACGGCAGTCCCAGCCAACGGCTTCAGCCGCGCAACGCGGCGAGCTGCTCCAAGAACCACGTCTGCGGCGGCAGCGCCGTCGCCGCCGCGGACAGCCGCTTCGTGCGGCGATCCCGCTCGTCCGCGTCCATCGACAGCGCCCGGTGCAGCGCCTCCGCCGTGCCGGCGATGTCGTACGGGTTGACCAGAAGCGCGTCCTCGCCCAGCTCGGCCGCGGCCCCCGCCTCCCGGGAGAGTACCAGCGCGCATCCCCGCTCGGAGACGACCGGCACCTCCTTGGCGACCAGGTTCATCCCGTCGCGGATCGGGTTCACCAGGGCGACGTCCGCCATGCGATAGGCCGCCAGCGAACGCGCGAAGTCGTCCTTCACATGCAGCACCACCGGCGTCCAGCCCTCCGTGCCGAACGCCGCGTTGATCTCCTCGGCCACCCGCGACACCTCGGCCGTGTACTCCCGGTAGACCGCCAGGTCCTGCCGCGAGGGGTAGGCGAACGCGACGTGCGTCACCCGCCCCCGCCACTGCGGCCGGTCGGTCAGCAGCCGACGGTAGGCCAGCAGGCCCCGCACGATGTTCTTCGACAGCTCGGTGCGGTCCACCCGCACGATCGTCCGCCGGTCGCCGACCTGCGCGCGCAGCGCGGCCAGCCGCTCGTCCACATCCGGCCGGAACGCCCGTTCCCGCAGGAACTCCGCGTCGGCCCCCAGCCCGTGCACGCCCAGCCGCGTGGTCCGGCCGCCGTGCGTGACCGTGAGGCCGTCCGCCTCCGACATCTCCGCGCCCAGCACGTCGGCGCAGCAGGCGGCGAACGCGCGCGCCCAGCGCCGGGTGAGGAACGCCGCGCGGTCCGCGCCCAGGATGCCGAGCAGCACCCGCCGGGCGATCGCGTCCGGCAGCACCCGGAACAGCTCGGGCGGCGCCCACGGCGTGTGCGAGAAGTGCCCCACCCGCAGGTCCGGGCGCCGCTCGCGCAGCAGCCCGGGCACCAGCGACAGGTGGTAGTCCTGCACGAGCACGGCCGAGCCGGGGGCGGCGTCCTCGGTGAGCGCGTCGGCGAAGGCCGCGTTGTACGCCGCGTACTCGCTCCACTGCGCCTCGAAGGCGGCGTCGAAGACCGGCTCGAACGGGGTCTGGTACAGCAGGTGATGGATGAACCACAGAACGGAGTTGGCCACGCCGTTGTACGCGGCCTCGAACGTCCCGGCGGGGATGTCCAGCATCCGCACCGCCTGGCCGCCCGTGTCGGCCGGGTCCAGTCGGGACCCGAAGCGGGCCACGGCCGCCCGGTCGCCCTCGCCCAGCGCGGCGCAGATCCAGGTGCCGGTGCCGGGGCGGAGGGCGCTGAGGCCGGTGACCAGGCCGCCGCCCCCGCGCCGCGCGGTGAGCGAGCCGTCCTCGCCCAGGGTGAAGCTCACCGGGCCGCGGTTGGACGCGACGAGGACCTGACCCTCGGTGTCGGGCCCCGGGGGGTGCTCGGCGGAGTGCTCGGTGGCAGTCACGCGCGGAGGCTTGCCAATCGCGGCACTCGCGAAACGTGGGCCCCATCACACCGCCCCGGTTTCACACCGTCGGGTGGCGGTGAAACCGGGGCGGTGACGCGCTCGGACAACGACTACGCCGCCTGCCGCGCCGTGTACTCGGGGATGGTCGCCATGGGCGGGCGCTCCTCCGCGTTGATCGGGTGGGTGAGCGCGGTGAACCCGCCCTCCTCGGTGCGCTCGAACTGGGTCAGGCCCAGCCGGATGGGCAGCACCGAGCCGGGCAGCCGGCTCTGCGCGGTGCGCATGATCGCGGCCGCCATCCGGCCCAGGGCCTGCCCGTCCTGGTGTCGGTGCTTGCGCACGCCGACGTCGACCTGGCCCACGGCGTCGAGGCCGACCAGGTTGAGGGTGTCGATGAGCATGCCCAGCTCCACGCCGTAGCCCACCGGGAACGGCAGCCGCTCCAGCAGCGAACGGCGGGCCGCGTACTCGCCGCCCAGCGGCTGCACCACGCCGGCCAGCAGCGGCCAGTGCAGGTTCAGCAGGGGGCGGGCGACCAGCTCGGTGACCCGGCCGCCCTGCTTGGCGCCGGACGGGTTGTCCCCGAGGGGCCGGTCGTACATCGCCTTGACCAGTTGCACGCCGGTCTCGGTGAGCAGGGGCCCGACGATGCCGGAGACGAACCGCGAGTCGAAGTCCCGCAGGTCCGCGTCCACGAAACAGATGATCTCGCCGCTGGCGGCCAGCAGGGACCGCCACAGCACTTCGCCCTTGCCCGGAACGGATGGCACCCGCGGCAGGATCTCGTCGCGGTGCACCACCTTGGCCCCCGCCGCGGCGGCGACCTCCGAGGTGCGGTCGGTGGAGCCGGAGTCCACCACCATCAGCTCATCGATCAGTGGCACGTCCTCCATCAGGTCACGCCGGAGCGTTTCCACGATGGCACCGACGGTAGCCTCCTCGTTCAGCGCGGGGAGAACCACGCTGATGCTCCCGGCCGCACCCGCCGCGCGCTTCGCGCGCATGAGCTGCGGCAGCGGGCGGTCGGCGGCGTCCCAGGACCGGCGGCCCAGCCACTCCTCTGCCTCATCCAGCACGAATGTCGCTCCTGTTCGCATTCGGCCACATTTACATCCGTATGGCCGTACTGCCCCTTCCTGGTGGAGTCCGAACCCGTCGGGACCAGGTTTCTTCGGCGATTCTTCCGAATCGGCCAAAGGCGTCTCGCGGATCGGACGGCCCGGGCCATTGTGCGGGCCGTCCGTTACAGTCTCGAACAGCGCAGGTGTCCTCCGCATATCGGGAACACCTGCCGACAACTGCATACCGCTCATCCAGAGGGGCAGAGGGAACGGCCCGTTGAAGCCCCGGCAACCCTTCCGCCGGATCTCGTGACGACGCGAGGCTCCCGGTGGGGAAGGTGCCAATTCCGGCCTGCGGCGAGAGGCGTCGCGGGGAAGATGAGGAGAGGGCCTCGTACCCATGTCTGTGCCAACAGTCACCGCGTCCGCACGCAACGCCACCCCGGCCGTCGATCTCGGCCCCGCCGTGGCGCTCTCCTGCCGGGAGTGCGGGGAGCGCTTCCCGCTCACTCCGGCCTTCGCGTGCGAGTCCTGTTTCGGCCCGCTGGAGATCGCCTACGATCTGCCGGCGGGCGACCCCGAGGGCCTGCGTCGCCGCATCGAGGCGGGCCCCGCGAACATCTGGCGTTACGCCCCGTTGCTGCCCGTGCCCGCCGACGTGGCCGGCAAGCCGAACATGAACCCCGGCTGGACGCCGCTGGTCAAGGCCGACCGGCTGGCCGCCGAGCTGGGCGTCACCGGCGGCCTGTACGTGAAGGACGACTCGGGCAACCCGACCCACTCCTTCAAGGACCGGGTCGTCGCCAACGCCGTCGAGGCCGCCCGTGCCTTCGGCTTCACCACGCTCTCCTGCTCCTCCACGGGGAACCTGGCCGGCGCCGTCGGCGCCGCCGCGGCCCGCGCGGGCCTGCGGGCCTGCGTCTTCATCCCGCACGACCTGGAGCAGCCCAAGGTCGTCATGGCCGCGGTGTACGGCGGCGACGTCGTCGGCATCGAGGGCACCTACGACGATGTCAACCGCTTCTGCAGCGAGCTCATCGGCGACCCCGCCGGGGAGGGCTGGGGCTTCGTCAACGTGAACCTCCGCCCGTACTACGCGGAGGGCTCCAAGACGCTGGCCTACGAGATCTGCGAGCAGCTCGGCTGGCGGCTGCCGGACCAGCTCGTCGTCCCGATCGCCTCCGGCTCCCAGCTCACCAAGATCGACAAGGGGCTGAAGGAGCTGATCGCGACCGGTCTGGTCGAGGACCGCCCCTACAAGATCTTCGGCGCCCAGGCGACCGGCTGCTCGCCCGTGGCGCAGGCGTACAAGGCCGGCCACGACGTGGTCCGGCCGGTGCGCCCCGAGACCATCGCCAAGTCGCTGGCCATCGGGAACCCGGCCGACGGCCCCTATGTGCTGGACATCGCGCGGCGCACCGGCGGCGCGGTCGAGGACGTGTCGGACGAGCAGGTCGTGGACGCCATCAAGCTGCTCGCCCGCACCGAGGGGATCTTCGCCGAGACCGCGGGCGGGGTGACCGTGGGGGTGACCCGCAAGCTGATCGAGGCCGGCGTGCTCGACCCCACGCTGACCACGGTCGTCCTGAACACCGGCGACGGCCTCAAGACCCTGGACGCGGTGGAACCGACCACCGGTCCGTCCGCGATCATCCGTCCGAACCTGGACTCGTTCCGAGAGGCTGGCCTCGCATCATGAGCGTTACTGTCCGAATCCCGACCATCCTCCGTACCTACACCGGCGGTCAGGCCGAGGTCTCCGCCGAGGGCGGGACGCTCGCCGAGGTGCTGGCCGACCTGGAGCGGAACCACCAGGGCATCTCCGCGCGGGTGCTGGACGACGAGGGCAGGCTGCGCCGTTTCGTGAACGTTTACGTGAACGACGACGACGTCCGTTTCGCCGATGGGCTGGGCACTGCGACGCCCGACGGCGCCGGCGTCTCGATCATCCCGGCGGTCGCCGGAGGCTGACATTCCGTTTCCGTTACGACCGCCCCGCGCCTTCTCGGGTTCGGGGCGGCCGCGCGTTCCCGGGCGCTAGAGTGAGCGTGTCCCCTTCAGCATGAGCGTTTCCCCGGCGTTCAGCAGTGTGCTCCGCATGTGAATTCACGACACTTGCCGCCAAGAATATGCGCCGAATCGGTGCACCAATTGTCGGGTTGGCACTTTTGGGGTGCGGAGAAACATTCAACTTTCTACTCTTGTGCGGTATTTGCCCGTTCTGATCCGTCAAGAATTCTCTGCCGAATGGCCTGTTGCACTGGGCGTCCGTCCAGATACATTCAGCGGCGGTCGACGCGTTCCGGCGCACACCCCCCGACCGCCCGGGGGTGGGGTCTGAGAGGTCTGACCCGGGTCCGCGAAGTGCGGTCTCGTGAAAGGGCCAGCAAAATGGGGAGTTAGGAATGGCTCAGGGCACCGTCAAGTGGTTCAACGCGGAGAAGGGCTACGGCTTCATCGCGGTAGACGGTGGTGCGGACGTGTTCGTCCACTACAGCGCGATTCAGATGGACGGCTACCGCACTCTGGAAGAGGGACAGCGGGTCGAGTTCGAGATCTCGCAGGGACAGAAGGGTCCACAGGCCGACATGGTCCGAGTGAGCGCCTGAATCGCCGACCGCACCGCGACCTCCGAACAGGGCTCGCACCCAGCCGGGTGCGAGCCCTGACGCGTGCCCGGTTCCGCGCCGGCGCCGCCCCTGTCTGCTTGCACTCTCATGGCCAGAGTGCTAATCATGGGCGTTAGCACTCTGAAGGTGAGAGTGACAGCAAGGACCGGTTCGGTGAGGTCACGAGGCCGGCGGAGCAAGGAGCCGCCGGGTCCCGGGGCCGTCCGTCGCGGGCGCCAGCGCGGTCCGGAGCAATCCACCCCAGTCCTGGGAGGACCACTTCACATGGCCAAGATCATCGCGTTCAACGAGGAGGCGCGGCGCGGCCTTGAGCGCGGGATGAACCAGCTCGCTGACGCCGTCAAGGTCACGCTCGGCCCCAAGGGCCGGAATGTCGTGCTGGAGAAGAAGTGGGGCGCCCCCACGATCACCAACGACGGTGTGTCGATCGCCAAGGAGATCGAGCTCGAGGACTCCTACGAGAAGATCGGCGCCGAGCTCGTCAAGGAAGTAGCCAAGAAGACGGACGACGTGGCCGGTGACGGCACGACCACGGCGACCGTGCTGGCGCAGGCGCTGGTCCGCGAGGGCCTGCGCAACGTGGCCGCCGGCGCCAACCCGATGGCCCTCAAGCGGGGCATCGAGGCCGCGGTCGAGAAGGTCTCCGAGGCCCTGCTGAACCAGGCCAAGGAGGTCGAGACCAAGGAGCAGATCGCCTCCACCGCCTCCATCTCCGCCGGTGACACCCAGATCGGCGAGCTGATCGCCGAGGCCATGGACAAGGTCGGCAAGGAAGGCGTCATCACCGTCGAGGAGTCGCAGACCTTCGGGCTGGAGCTGGAGCTCACCGAGGGCATGCGCTTCGACAAGGGCTACATCTCGGCGTACTTCGCGACCGACATGGAGCGCATGGAGGCCGAGCTCGAGGACCCGTACATCCTCATCGTCAACTCCAAGGTCAGCAACGTGAAGGACCTCCTTCCGCTGCTGGAGAAGGTCATGCAGTCGGGCAAGCCGCTGCTGATCATCGCCGAGGACGTGGAGGGCGAGGCGCTGTCCACCCTCGTCGTCAACAAGATCCGTGGCACCTTCAAGTCCGTCGCCGTCAAGGCCCCGGGCTTCGGCGACCGCCGCAAGGCGATGCTGGGTGACATCGCGATCCTCACCGGCGGCCAGGTCATCTCCGAGGAGGTCGGCCTCAAGCTGGAGAACGCGACCCTCGACCTGCTGGGCCGGGCCCGCAAGGTCGTCATCACCAAGGACGAGACGACCATCGTCGACGGTGCGGGCGACAGCGACCAGGTCCAGGGCCGGGTCAACCAGATCCGCGCCGAGATCGAGGCCTCCGACTCGGACTACGACCGCGAGAAGCTCCAGGAGCGCCTCGCGAAGCTGGCCGGCGGCGTGGCCGTCATCAAGGCCGGTGCCGCCACCGAGGTGGAGCTGAAGGAGCGCAAGCACCGCATCGAGGACGCGGTGCGCAACGCCAAGGCCGCCGTCGAGGAGGGCATCGTCGCCGGTGGTGGCGTGGCCCTGCTCCAGGCGTCCAGCGTCTTCGACAAGCTGGAGCTGGAGGGCGACGAGGCCACGGGTGCCGCCGCGGTGCGGCTGGCCCTGGAGGCCCCGCTGAAGCAGATCGCGGTCAACGCCGGCCTCGAGGGCGGCGTCGTGGTCGAGAAGGTGCGGAACCTCACCCCGGGTCACGGCCTGAACGCCGCGACCGGTGAGTACGTCGACATGCTGGCCAACGGCATCATCGACCCGGCCAAGGTCACGCGCTCCGCGCTGCAGAACGCCGCCTCCATCGCGGCGCTCTTCCTGACCACCGAGGCCGTCATCGCCGACAAGCCGGAGAAGGCCGCCGCCGGCGCCGGCGACGCGGCCGGTGGCATGGGCGGTGGCATGGACTTCTGAGTCCATCCGCGTCCCTGCCAGCAGGGTGCAAGGGGCGGCATCCCGCACGGGGTGCCGCCCCTTCGCGTTCGCCCGCGCCCCCGGCGGGTACTCCGGGAGTCATGCGTCCACTCGCCAGAGGGCTGCTGGCCGGCGCGGCCGGCACCATCGCCCTCAACGCCGTGACCTACGGCGACATGCTGATCCGCGGCCGGCCGGCCAGCACCATGCCGGAACGGGTCGCCGACCGCCTCGCGCGCCGGGCCGGCCTCGACCCGGACGGCGACGAACGCGCCCCGAACCGCGAGCAGGCCGCGGGCGCGCTGCTCGGCGTTCTCACGGGCCTGGGCGCGGGCGCCGTCTACGGGCTGGCCCGGGCACGCGCCGACGGCCCGCCGCCCGCCCTCGCCGGGCCACTGCTCGGCGCCGCGGTCATGGCGGGCAGCGATGTACCGGCCACCGCGCTGGGCGTGACGCGGCCCGGCACGTGGAGTGCGGGGGCCTGGCTGTCGGACGTGGTGCCGCACATGGCCTACGGCGTGACCACGGCGGCGGTTTACGACGCGACGAGGCGCGCGTAGCGCGACGCGCTCCGCTTGGGGCTGTGGTCGCGCACGTGCCGGCCGTACGTGGCTGGTCGCGCCCACGCGGCGGAGCCGCTCAAGGTCACGGCCCCGCGCCCCTTAAGGGCCGCTGGCCCTCGGCTCGGCCTAGCGGAGTTTTTCCAGTAGTTCCACGTCCGCGAGCAGCGCGGGGGCCACGTGTTCGTCCAGCCAGGCGTGCCGGTCCTGTCCGTAGCCCCGGGGTGTGGCCTCGATCAGCATGATCAGGTTGAGGTAGCAGCGGTAGAGCGCCATCCGGGTGTGGGCCGCGTCGTCGAAGGTGGTCGTGCCGTAGCCCGCGAGCAGGGCGGGGTCGTCGTCGGGCATGCCCAGCAGGTTGAGCGAGGTCAGCTCGGCCAACGGGTCGCCCCAGAACATCCGTTCGCCGTCGATGAGGGCGCTGACGCGGCCCTCGTGCAGCAGAACGTTGCCGTCCCAGAGGTCGAAGTGGACCAGCACCGGCACCGTGACCTCGGCCAGTGCCGGGGTGGCGGCGCCGGTCAGTTCGCGCAGGCGCGCCGCGGGCACGGGCAGGTGGACGGCGAAGCGGTCGGCGTCCGCCAGCAGGGCGTCCATCATCGCGGTGAACGCCGTGGGCCAGTCGGCACCGGCCGGTATCGCGCCGCCGGGTAGCCGAAGCGCGGGCCGGTGACCGTGTGCAGCCGCGCGGTGAGCGCGCCCAGCTCGTGGCGCAGCCGGTCCCGGTCGGCGGCGGGCGGCGGGGCCTCGTGCCAGCCGGTGCCCGGGCACTCGGTCATCAGCACGAAGTCGTCGTCGGCGGCCACCACGGCGGGCGCCGGTACGCCGACGTCCGCCGCGGCGCGGTAGAACGCGACCTCGCCGCGCAGGATGTTGCGTTCGTACGTCAGCGCGGGCACGTCCCTGGACGGCGGCAGCTTCAGCACCAGGCGGGTGCCGTCGGTCAGCCGGACGCGGTGGATCGTGTTGTAGGTGCCGCCGGACAGCGGCTCGTGCCCGGCCAGCTCGTCCGGGGTCCGGCCCGCCGCGGCCAGGCAGCGGTGTATCTCGGCGGTGCTCATGAGCGGGCCGCCGTCAGCGCGGCGCGCAGGTGTCCGCGCGATTCGGTCAGCAGGCGGCCGGCGGTCGGCGCGTCCACGCCGCCCAGGATGGTGAGGATCGCGTGCTTGACCTCGCCGCCGGTGGCGGTGAGCGCGGATTCGATCACGTCGTCGGGCGCGCCGGTGGCGAGCTGGACGATGCGCCGGGAGCGGGCGCGTAGTTTCTCGTTGGAGGCGCGGACGTCGACCATCAGATTCCCGTATGTCTTGCCAAGTCGGATCATGCTGATGGTCGAGATCATGTTGAGCACCAGCTTCTGGGCGGTACCGGCTTTCAGCCGGGTCGAGCCGGTGATCAGCTCGGGACCCACCACGATCTCGATGCCGTGCTCGGCCGCCGCCGCCAGCGGCGAGTCCGCGTTGCAGGACACACCGATGGTCAACGCGCCCAGCGCGCGGGCGTGTTGGACGGCGCCGACCGCGTAGGGCGTGCGGCCGGAGGCGGAGACGCCGACGACGACGTCGTCCGCCGTCACCCCCAGCGCCGCCAGGTCCGCCGCCGCCAGCCGGTCGCTGTCCTCCGCGCCCTCCACGGCCGTCACCATGGCGTCCGGGCCGCCCGCGATGAGGCCGATGACCTCGCCGGGCGCGGTGTTGAACGTGGGCGGGCACTCGCTGGCGTCCAGCACGCCCAGCCGCCCGGCCGTGCCCGCGCCCAGGTAGAGCAGCCGGCCGCCGCGCGCCATCCGTTCCGCCGCCGCGTCGATGGCGGCGGCGATGCGCGGCAACTGGGTGGCGACGGCGCCGGGGACCAGGGCGTCCTCGGCGTTCATCGTGCGGGCGATGTCGAGCGTGGAGCGCTGGTCGATCTCGGCCAGCTCCGGGCGGTACGCCTCGGTCGTCAGCGAATCGAACTCGGTGGACATCGGGAGCGGCTCTCCGGTGGGTGATTAGCGTTCACGTGGCGAGTGACGGTGGGCCAGGGCCTCGTAACTGGCGTGCAGCGCGGGCGCCGCCCTCTCGTAAGTGCGCTGCGCGACGCCTATGAACAGGCAGTCCACCACCAGCAGTTGACTGGTGCGGCTGGACATCGCGGCCGGCCGCAGCTCGCTCTCGCGGGCCGTGGAGGTGGTGAGCACGTGGTCGGCGTACTGCGTCACCTCGCCGTCGGGCCGCCCGGTGACGGCGATGGTGGTGGCCCCGTGGTCGAACGCCGCCTGGAGCGGCTCGATGACGTCCACCGTGCGGCCGGAGTGGGTGATGGCCACGGCGACGTCGCCGGTGCGGAGCTGAACGGCGTTGGTGACGGCCAGGTGCGGGTCCGCGTGCGCGTGGGCGATGAGCCCGATGCGCAGCAGCTTCTGCGCCAGGTCCTGGGCGACCAGGGAGGAGGCGCCGGTGCCGTAGACGTCGATGCGGCGGGCGGAGACCAGCGCGCCGACGGACGCCTCCAACTGGGCCAGGTCGAGGGCGCCCGCGGTGTCGGCGAGGGTCTGCCGTTCGTCCTGGGTGAGCTTGGCGACGACCTCGCTCATCGGGTCGTCCACCGAGATGTCGGCGGTGACGGCGGGGGCTGCGCCGGACGCCTGCTGCGCGGCGAGGCCGGCCAGGGCCAGCCGCAGGTCGCGGTAGCCGGGGTAGCCCAGCAGCCGGGCGGTGCGCACGACGGTGGCCTCGCTGGTGCCGGTGCGCTCGGCGAGGCCGGTGACGGTGAGCGCGGCGCAGCCGGCCGGGTCACCGGCGACCGTCTCGGCGACGCGCTGCATGGAACGGGTCATGGAAGGCGCCATGGTTCGCACCTTCGCGGCGAGCGCGCCCGGCTCGGGAGGAGCGGGTCGGGGCGCCACGGCGACGGGTCGGGGTCTGCCGGTCCGCCGGACGAAATTTTCCTTCATGGCATTCCTCACGTCTGAAACGTATTTTCGGAAGAGATGTCCGTCAAGCCCTCCCAGGTGGCCGGGCGGGTCGGCAAACCGCCAGAACTCTGGTCCAATGGTCGGTATGGAACAGCCCACTTCGGAAGAGGCCCTGCATCGGGGGAGGGCCCTGGTACTGGCCGATCTCGCGGCGGACGGGGTGGCCGGCCCGGAGGAAGTCTCCATGCTGGAGAAGGCAGTTTCGCACCGCCGCTGGTGGTGCGACCAGTGGCCGGCGGGGGCGGTTTTCGTCACCGGGCTGCTGGCCCAGGACATCCAGGACGCGCTGCTGGCCACGCGCGGGCGCTGGCCGCTGTGCCCGTTGTGCGCCGAGGAGGAGTTCCACGCGCTGGACGTCGAGCCGGAGCTCGGCGAGGACCCGCACTGGGTGTGCGGCGTCACCGGGCGCCCCGTGGCCGCCGTCGGCTCGCTGGCCGGGGCGCGCCGGTGACCGTGTACATCGACCCGCCCGCGTGGCCCGGGCACGGGCGGCTGTGGTCGCACCTGGCGAGCGACGTGTCCTTCGCCGAACTGCACGATTTCGCCGCCCGGTTGGGCTCCCCGCCGCGCGCCTTCGACCGGGACCACTACGACGTGCCCGAGGAGCGTTACCGGGACGCCGTCGCGCTGGGCGCGGTGGAGGTCGGCAGCAGGGAGCTGGTGCGCCGGCTGCGCGAGGCCGGCCTGCGCCGGCCCAAGCGCCGCTGAGCCCGCCAGGATCAGGCAGGCAGCTCGTACGCGGCGGTCCGCATCGTGACCTCGCCGGTCTCGCCCTCGACCTCATAGGTCACATAGAGGGTGGAGCCCAGCACGGAGAGGGTCGACGGCGAGGTGAACGACGCGCCCTCGATCCGGGGCAGCACGCCCACCAGCGTCTGCGCGCCCTCCTGCGGGTCCAGCGCCGCCACGTGCTGGTACCACTCCGCCTCGGCGCCGGCCTCCTCGCCGTACACCGCGAGGACCCGGCCGTCGCCGCCGCCGAGCGTGGTGGGCGCGGGGAACGCCTCGCGCCACAGCTCGGAGCCGGTGGTCAGGTCGAAGCCCAGGCGGTCATCGCTGGCGAGTTCGAACGCGAACATCACCTGGCCTTGGACGGAGGCCCACTGCGGGCCGAACATGAGGTCGATCTCGCCGCCCTCGACCTCCTCGACGATCTCGGACAGCACCTCGCCGTTCTCGTCGAACGTCACGAGCTGGCCGGCCGTGGTCAGCACGGTCAGGTGCTCGCCGCCGGGTATGACCTCGGCCACGCCCTCGTACTCCAGCGGCATCTCCGGGAGGGTCCACAGCTCACTGCGGCTGGCCGCGTCGAACGCCGTGAACTGGTAGACCTCCTCGAAGATGTCGCACTGGGCGACGGCCACCAGGTAGTTCCCCCCGGCCGCCCAGCGGGCGCCGTCCTGGCAGTCGGTGCCGCCGGGCACCGTGGGCGGCGGGAGCTCCTCGCCCGCGACCGTGAACTGGTGCATGTCCTTGCCGCCCAGGCTGACCGAGACGACGTCGTCCGCGACCGTCACGCCGACGAACGAGATCAGGCCGTCCTCGGGCGTCAGGTCCTGGGTCCACAGCGGCTCGGCGCCCTCGGCGTCCGAGTCCACCACCGCCAGGATGCCGCAACTGTCCTCGCCGGGCGCCGCGTTGTACATGACCGCGCCGATGCCCTCGGCGTTCGTGGTGGGCGACACGGCGCACACCTCGCCCACGCCCGACGGTGCCGTGAGCTCCCAGCGGACCTCGCCGCCGGCGGCGTCCAGGCTCCGCACTCCGCCGTCGGTGACCTCGGCGACCGTGCTCTCGGTGGCCCACAGCGCGGTGGACGCCACCCCGTCCTCGTTGGCCCCCGGCGTCGGTTCGCTCTGCCACAGCTCGGTCAGCGCGTTGTCCGGGGCGTCGCCGCCGTTGCCGTCGCCGCCGTCCGAGTCGCCGCCCCCGCAGCCGGCGAGCAGCAGTCCCCCGGTGGTGGCGATTGCCAGCGCGACGCACCGGCGTGTGAAGAATCCCCGTGTATGTGTGGCCATTGTGGCCCTCTCTCAGTGTGAATGTTACTGAACTACCGCATTGCGGCGGTGAGTTACCCCCGAGTGAAGGCCGTCACCGTACAGCAGACGCGGCGTTCGCCCGGCGCCGGGGGTGGCGGCGATTCGCGTCCGCACACTGTGGTAGAGGGAAGTTGACGCGGCGTCAACGGGCGTAGGCGCCGGCCCGGGCCGCCGCCGCGGCGGCCCCGGCCGCGCGCTCGGCCGCCGCCTCGTCCAGCGGCTGACCGCCGGCCAGCAGCCGGTAGTACAGCGGCGCCGAGACGGCGCGGATCACCTCGCCCGGATCGGTTCCCTCGGGCAACTCGCCGCGTGCCACGGCCTGTTCGACGCAGGGCGCCCACTCGTCCACCCGGATCGCGTAGAAGCGGTGCAGCGCCTCGGCGGCCCGTTCGTCACAGGTGGCGGCGGCGATGACCGCCTTGAACAGCGCGCCCTGCCGGGGGTCGGCGAGCGTGCGGCGCACGAGCTGCGCGTTGGCCCGGAGGTCGTCGAGCAGGGAGCCGGTCTCGGTGCGCGGCAGCGACTGCTCGGCCATGTCCGCCAGCAGGTCGGCGACCAGCGCGGTGGTGGTGCCCCAGCGGCGGTAGACGGTCGTCTTGCCCACCCCGGCGCGGCGCGCCACATCGGCGAGGTCGAGATGCGGGAAGCCCCGCTCGGCCAGGGCGTCCCCGGCGGCTTCGAGCACGGCCGCCCGCACCCGCGCGGTGCGCCCGCCGGGTCGCACGGTTCCGGGTTCGGTCATAACGGGTCTCCAGTTCCCTTTAGCGCTGATGCTCTGCTACGGTCGTCCCCGTTCAGGCTAACGGGTCTCTGGTCCCGTTAGTTCTCGCTCCCCGGAAGGGACGCCCGATGTCCACCCCGACCGCCGTCCGCCCCGCGCGGGACCGGCTCACCGGCCGCCAGCGGCTCGTTCTCACCCTCCTCCTCGGCGCGCAGTTCATGATCGCCGTGGACTTCTCCATCCTCAACGTGGCCCTGCCGGTCGTCGGTGCGGGCCTGGACTTCTCCCTGGGCTCGTTGCAGTGGATCGCCACCGCGTTCGCGCTCACGGCCGCCGGGTTCACCCTCCTCTTCGGCCGGATCGCCGACCTCTTCGGCCGCAAGCGGCTCTTCCTGGCGGGCATGGCGCTGCTCGGCGCCTCCTCCGCGCTCGGCGGGCTGGCCACCTCGCCCGAGGTGCTGCTGACCGCCCGCGTCCTCCAGGGCCTGGCCACCGCCGCCGTCACCCCCGCCGGGCTGTCGCTGCTGACCACCGCCTTCCGCGAGGGCCCGCTGCGGGAGCGCGCGCTCGGGCTCAACGGGGCGCTGATGTCCGCCGGGTTCACGGCCGGCGCCGTCCTGGGCGGCCTGCTCACCGACCTGCTCTCCTGGCGCTGGGCGTTCCTCATCAACGTCCCCGTGGCCGCCGCCGTGCTCATCCTCGCCCCCGGCGCGCTCACCGACTCCCGGCCCGCCGACCGCCCCCGCCTCGACGTGCCCGGCGCCATCACCGTCACCGGCGGGCTGCTCGCGCTCGTCTACGGGCTGACCCGGGCGGGCGAGGCCGGCTGGACGGCGCCCGGCACGCTGACCGCGCTGGGCGCGGGCGCCGCGGCGCTCGTCGTCTTCTGGCACATCGAGAAGCGCTCCCCCGCGCCGCTGGTGCCCGTTCGCATCCTCCGCCGCCCGAGCGTCATCTGGGGCAACACCGCCGGTCTCATCGCGTTCGTCACCGAGACCTCGCTGGTCTTCCTGCTGACCCTCTACCTCCAGGAGGTGCTGGGCCACTCCGCCCTGGCCACCGGCCTGTCCTTCGGCGTGCTCGGCATCGGCACCGTCGTCGGCGGCACCCTCGGCGGCCGGGCCGCCGGCCGCCTCGGCACTCGCGCCACGATCGTCACCGGGGGCGTGGTCCAGGCCGCCGCCACGCTGTCGCTGATCGCCCTCGGGAATGCCAATGGGTGGATCTGGCTGCTGCTGGCGGCCACGTTCATCGGCGGCGTGGGCAACATGCTCGTCATCGTCGGGTTCATGATCACCGCCACCTCCGGCCTCCCCGACTCCGAACAGGGCCTGGCCACCGGCCTCGCCACGATGACCCAGCAGGTCGGCATCACCCTCGGCATCCCGGTCATGAGCACGATCGTGACCGCCCGCACCACCGCGCTCGGCGCCGACACCCCCGACGCCGTCCTGTCCGGCGTGCGCCTCGCCGTCGCGGCCAACGCGGGCCTGGTCCTGCTCGGCGCGCTGCTCATCGCCGTCTTCCCGCGTCGGCGCTGAGACTCAGGGCAGCGTCAGGACGCGGGGACCCTCCTCGGTGATGGCGATCGTGTGCTCGATGTGGGCCGCCCGGCTGCCGTCGACCGTGAGCAGGGTCCAGCCGTCGGTCCCCGTGCGGTAGGCGTCGCGTCCCCCGGCCATGAACATCGGCTCGATCGCCAGGGTCAGGCCGTGGCGCAGGGGGAAGCCACGGCCGGGGCGTCCCCGGTTGGGCACGTGGGGGTCCTCGTGCATGCGGCGGCCGATGCCATGGCCGCCGAAGTCGGCGGGCATCCCGCAGCGGGCCGCCCTGGCGACGGTGTCGATGGCGTGGGCGATGTCCCCGAGGCGGTGGCCGACGGTGGCGGCGGCGATGCCGGCGTCGAGGGCCCGCTGGGTGGCGTCGATCAGGTCCAGGTCGGCGGGCCGGGGGGTGCCGACGGTGAAGCTGATGGCGGCGTCCCCGGTCCAGCCGTCCAGCTCCGCGCCGCAGTCCACGCTGACCAGGTCGCCGTCGCGCAGCCGGTAGTCGGTGGGGATGCCGTGCACCACCGCGTCGTTGACCGAGGTGCAGATCACCGCCGGGAAGGGGGTGGGCGCGAAGGACGGCCGGTAGCCGAGGAACGGCGAGCGGGCCCCGGCCTTGGCCAGCACGGTGCGGGCCGCCTCGTCCAGCTCGCGCAGGGACACCCCGACCCTGGCCGCCTCCCGGGCGGCGGCCAGTGCCCGGGCCACGACACGACCGGCCTCCCGCATCGCGTCCAGTGCCGCGTCGGTCTTGATCTCCACCATGTTTCCCTCCAATTCTTATACCGGTATTAGTATCACGGGCATGGTGAGAACTCCTTTGACCCCGTGGGAACGGCAGCGCGGAGAGCGGTTCGGCGCGCTGCTGCGCGAGGCGCGGGGCGAGCGCAGCATGGTGGAGGTCGCCGCGGCGGCGGGGGTGTCCGCGGAGACGCTCCGCAAGATTGAGACCGGGCGGGCGCCGACTCCGGCCTTCTTCACGGTGGCGGCGCTGGCCGCCGCCCTGGAGGTGTCCCTGGACGAGCTGGCCGCGGCGTGCGCGGCGGGCGATGTCGGTCGGGAGGAACAGGTGCAGGTGCTTTCGGCCTGAGCTTCGGCGCTCCGCGGCCCCGTGTCTCTTGTGGGCGCCTCCGTCGCGAATGTGCGGGCCGTGCGTGGCTGGTCGCGCAGTTCCCCGCGCCCCTTATGGGGCGCGGCCGTCGCGAGCGCGCGGGTCGTCCGTGGCCGGTCGCGCCCACGCGGCGGAGCCGCACGATGTCACGGCCCCGCGCCCCTGATGGGGTGCCGCCGTCGTAAAGCGATGGCCGGGGCTCCGGCGTGTCTGCCACCATTTCGCGCATGACTGGTGACCTTTCGGTCGACGAGGTGTTCCAGGACCAGCCGCACCGGCGTGTTGTGCGGATCGGGGACACCGTTCGGCGGCCGGTGCAGCCGTGGACGCCCGCGGTCCACGCGCTGCTCGACCATCTGGCGGCCGTCGGATTCCCTTACGCGCCACGGGTGTTGGGGATCGACGAGCAGGGGCGCGAGGTGCTGAGTCACATCCCCGGGGAGGCGGGCCCCGCCGGGTGGGCGCCCGTGGTGGACGACGCGGGGCTGACCGCGTTCGCCCGGCTGCTGCGCGAGTACCACGACGCGGTCGCCGGCTTCGTGCCGCCGCCCGGCGCCGTCTGGGTCACCGGGCCCGGCGCGCCGGGTGACGGCGAGGTCGTCTGCCACGGCGACTTCGGTCCGTGGAACGTGGTCTGGCGGGACGGCCGCCCGGTGGGTCTCATCGACTGGGACTACGCCCGGCCGGCGCCGCCGCTGCACGACGTGGCCTACGCGCTGGAGTACACCGCCCCCTTCCGGGACGACGCCGAGGCCGTGCGCTGGCTGCGGTACCCGGCCCCGCCCGACCGGCGCGGCCGCCTGGAACGTTTCCGCGCCGCGTATGGCCTGGCCTCGGCGGACGGCCTGGTCGACGCCGTCATCGAGGTCCAGCGGGGAACGGCCGACCTGTGCCGCCGCCTCGCCGCGGCGGGCCGGGAGCCGCAGGCCACCTGGGCGGCGGAGGGCTATCTGCGGGAGCTGGACGACAGGGTCGCGTGGAGCACCGCGCACCGGTACCTCTTCGCGTAGTGGCCGCCGGGTGACGGCCCGGTTTCGGTCAACTGTCAAGGCGATTTCGGTCGGGAACGCGGGGAATGCGTTTAGGACCCGACTCGTTGTGCGGGTCGTGCCCGCTCTCTCTTCCACACGCCTGCCCATTGCCGTCTACGTCCTCGGCGCCGCCGTCTTCGCCCTCGGGACCTCGGAGTTCATGCTGTCCGGGCTGCTGCCCGAAGTCGCCGACGACCTGGACGTGTCGATCCCCACCGCGGGTCTGCTCATATCCGCGTTCGCCATCGGCATGGTCGTGGGCGCCCCCGTGCTCGCCGCCGCCACCCAGCGGCTGCCCCGGCGGCAGACGCTCGTCGGCCTGCTCGCCGTCTTCGGCCTCGGGCATGTGGTGGGGGCGCTCGCGCCGGGGTATGGGGTGTTGTTCGTCTGCCGGGTGGTGAGCGCGCTGGCGTGCGCCGGCTTCTGGGCCGTGGGCGCCGCCGTCGCGATCTCGCTGGTGCCGGTGGACGCCCGGGCCCGCGCCATGGCCGTCATGATCGGCGGACTCAGCATCGCCAACATCGCCGGGGTGCCCGGCGGCGCCGTCCTCGGGCAGAGCCTCGGCTGGCGCGCGGCGTTCTGGGCGGTGGCCCTGATGACCGCCGCCGGGCTGGTCGGCGTGCTGGCCTTCGTGCCCCGCACCGAGCCCGGCTCGGCGGCCGAACGGACCCCGCTGCGCGAGGAGTTGCGCGTCTACCGGGACGGGCAGGTGTGGCTGGCCATGGCCACCACCGCGCTGTTCGCGGCCGGCACGTTCTGCTTCTTCTCCTACCTGGCCCCGCTGCTCACCGACGTCACCGGCCTCGGCGAGGGCTGGGTGCCCGTCGTGCTGGTGCTGTACGGCGTCGGCGCGCTGACCGGCACGATCCTCGGCGGCCGGCTCGCCGACGCGCACATGTTCGGCACCCTCTACACCGGCCTGGCCGCCTCCGCCGCCGTGCTGGCCCTGGTCGCCGTCACCGCCCACAACGCCGTCGCCACCGTGACGCTGTCCGCGCTGCTCGGCCTGGCCGCGTTCCTGTGCGCGCCCGGCCTGAACGCCCGCATCTTCAACGTCGCCGGCGCCGGCGCGCCCACCCTGGCCGGTGCCACCGCCACCTCCGCGTTCAACACCGGCAACACCGTCGGCCCCTGGGCCGGCGGCCTGGTGATCAGCGCCGGGCTCGGCTACGCGTGGACCGCCTGGCTCGGCGCCGGGCTGGTCCTCGCCGCGCTGGTCGGCGCCTGGCTCCAGTCCCGGGCCACCGGCCGCCCGGCGCTGGTGGTCGCCACGAACCCGCCGCGCGCCGGCTCGCTGGTGGAGGCCGGTTCCCGGGACGGGTGAACGGCCGACGGCGCGGGCCGGGTCAGCCGGTCAGCAGGCCCAGCTCGCCGTGCATGTTGAACCGGGCGGTGGCCTCCCAGTGTTCGGCCCCGTACGGCGTGCGGAACAGCCGGGGCAGCACCAGCAGCCGGCGCAGCACCTCGGCCCGGCCCGCGCGGAAGTCCTCGTCCGACACGAAGCCGTACTCCTGGCGGACGGCCGCCGCGTACGCCGCGTACCGCGCGGGCGGCTCCGCCAGCACGCCGAGGTCGGCGTCGCACAGCGCCGCGCCGTTCCGGTCGCCGTCGGCCGGGTCGTGCCCGGCGGTGAGCCGCACCAGCCGCGCCACCTCCGCCCGCCGGGGCCCGGGCGGCAGCAGCTGCTCGGCGAGCGCGGCGGACTGCTCCTCGTTGTCCGAGGCGTACGGGTCGTAGACGGCGTCGTGGAACCAGGCCGCCAGAGCGACCGCGACCGGATCGTCGGCGTACTCCCGCAGCGGCTCCAGCCGTTCCAGCACGGCGGCGAGGTGCGCGACGTTGTGATAGTGCCGGTGCGGCTCGCCCCACCGCGCCAGCAGCTCTTCCCCCACATCCCGGGCCCCCGGCCCGGCGAGCGCGGCGAATCCGGCGAGCAGGGTGTCGTGGTCAGCGGCCATGCGGCCATTGTCGCCCGGGCGCGTGGACACCGCCCTTGTGTACGCGTGCGTGTGTACACTTGGCCTCATGGCTGACACCATCAGTGTTCGAGAAGCCCGCGCCCGGCTGTCCGCACTCATCGACCGGGCGGAGAGCGGCGACGCCACGGTCATCACCCGGAACGGCACTCCTGTGGCGGCGCTGGTGCCCATCCACGAGTACGAGGCGCTGGAGGACGCCGCGGACGAGCTTCTCGCCCGTGAAGCCGAGGCCCACCGCGGTGAGGAGACTGTCGGACTGGGCGAGTTGCTGGCCGATCTGTTCGGCGAGGACGGCGGCCGGGACCAGACTGCCGCATGAAATACGCCTTCCGCTTCACCACTGCGGCCCGGCGGCAGCTCCGGGTCATTTCCCAGCCCGACGCAATGCGCATCCTGGCCGCGTTGACAGCACTCGGCGACGACCCGTACCGCGAGGACGTCGACGTCAAGAAACTGGCCGGTCATGAGGGGCTTTACCGGCTCCGGGTGGGGGTTTACCGCGTCGCTTACTCGGTGGACAACGGCGATCTCGTCGTCCTCGTCGTGCGCGTCGGCAACCGGCGCGACGTCTACCGTCGACGGTGAACTTCTCGCCACGTCCGGGGACTTGCCTTCGAACGCGTTCGATATCACTCTGGCGTCGGTTTTCGACCAAAAGGAGGCGCGTGATGCGTGGTGCACGGATCATGACCGGTGTGGCACTGGCGGCGGCGACCGCGTTCGGTGGCGGGGTGGTGTTCGCGCCCGGTGCGGTGGCCGATCCCGCCGACTGTCAGATCGGCTGGGGCCAGGTGACGTGCCCGGCCGGGGCCGGCGACTTCACCTTCCGGGCGGTCGCCGACTGCTACGACACCTACCCGAACCCGTCGTACCCGAATTACATCGGCACCTACGAGGGCCCCTGGGTCACGGTCAGCCCGACCGAGAGCACCAGCTCGTCGATCGGCCCGTGCCACGGCTACGTTCCCGGCTCGGGCGTCGCCCTCAACACCCGGATCGAAGTGCGCTGACGGATCAGGCCGCGGCGGCCGTCGCCAGCAGGTCCGGCAGCGGCGCCGCGTGCACCACCGTGAGTCCGGACACCGCCCGGGTCAGCGCCACATACAGCCGGCGCAGTCCGGTCCGCTCGTCCGGCTCGCCGTCCACCACCGCCGCCGGGTCGTCCAGCACCACGTAGTCGTACTCCAGACCCTTGGCCAACGACGCGGGCACCAGCGTCAGCCGCGCGTCGGCCGACGTCTCCTGACCCGGCGCCAGATGCGTGAGTCCCGCCTCCGCCAGCGCCCCGGCCAGCGCCGGCACCCGCGCGTCCGCCGCGATCAGGCCGATCGACCCCTCGCGCTCCAGCGCCTCCCGGCACGCCGCCACCACCGCCGCGTCCAGCCCGCCCGGCGCCGCCAGCCGCACTTCCAGCGACCCGGCCGCCTCCCGGACCGACGTCGCCTCCGACAGCTCCGGCGCTATCGCCGGGAGCAGCCGCGACGCGTACGCGATCACCTCGCGCGGCACGCGGAAGCCCTGCGTCAGCTCCTCCACCACCGCGTCGGTCTTCCCCAGATGGGCCAGCGCCGCCGCCCAGCTCTCCGTCGCCCAGGGCGTCGTGCCCTGCGCGATGTCGCCGAGGATCGTCGCCGAACCGGTGCTGCACCTGCGCCCCACCGCCCGGTACTGCATCGGCGACAGGTCCTGCGCCTCGTCCAGCACCACATGCCCCAGCGAACCGGTCCGCTCCACCAGATCCCGCGCCTCGTCGATCAGCACCGCGTCCGCCGCCGACCAGCGCGCCGACTTCACGCTCCGGGCCGGCCGCTCCCACAGGATCTCCTTCTGCTCCTCCGGCGTGAGGATCCCCTCGGCGTGCTCGGCCAGGAAGTCGCCGTCCGACAGCAGCCGCAGCACCAGCTTCGCCGGATCCACCAGCGGCCAGCACTCCTTCACCACCGCCTTGACCGCCGGCGTGCGCGCCACCGCGTTCTGCACCCGGTCGTCCGGCGCCTCGCCCGCCGCCTCCATGCGCACCAGAACGGCGTGCGCGATCCGCTGCGGCAACGCCTCCCGCGCCGACCCGTACCGCATGTCCCGGCCCGCCAACTCCCGGACGATCTCCTCCAGTTCATACACCGGAACGCGCCAGTGCCGGGAGCCGCGCACCACCACCAGCCCCTCGGTGGGCATCCGCACCCCCGACCGCACCGCCCGCCGCAGCACCTCCGCCATCCGCGCGTCACCCTTGATCCCGGCCGCCGCCGCGCCGTCCACGCCCCGCACCTCGACGTGCGCCACCAGCTCGTCCACGGTGGCCTGCTTGACCTCCAACTCACCCAGTGCCGGGAGCACTTGCTCGATGTAACGCAGGAACGAGCGGTTCGGCCCGATGACCAGCGTGCCGCTGCGCGCCAGCCGCTCCCGGTGGGAATAGAGCAGATACGCCACACGGTGCAGACCCACTGCGGTCTTCCCGGTGCCCGGCGCGCCCTGCACACACACCGTCCCGGACAGCGGCGAACGCACGATCTCGTCCTGCTCCGGCTGGATCGTCGCCACGATGTCCCGCATGGGCCCGACGCGCGGCCGTTCGATCTCGCGCTGGAGAAGGGCACTGGTCTTCGCCTCTTCCGCCGGATCGGAGAGGCGCTCGTCCTCGTACGCGGTCAGCTCGCCGCCCTCGTACCCGAACCGGCGGCGCAGCTCCACCCCCTGCGGGTCCTGCTTGGACGCCCGGTAGAACGGCTGCGACACCGGCGCGCGCCAGTCGATCACCATCGGGTCCCCGTCGGCGTCGTGCACATGCCGCCGCCCGATGTAGAACCGGTGCCCGGCCTCGCCGTCCTCGTCCAGCGCCTCCGAGTAGTCGAGCCGCCCGAAGAACAACGGCGTCCCCGCCAGGTCGGCCAGCGACTTGATGCGCAGCCCGATCTCCGAGGCCAGCACCTCGGCGTTGACCCAGTTCGCCGTGACATCCCGGATGTCCAGGGCCTCGGCATCGGCCCGCATGGCGCGCAGGGCCGCGCGGGACGCGGCGAGGTGGTCACGTTCGTCGTCGAGAGGGGAACGGGCGGACACGGCGGGGCCTCCGGGATACGACGGGGTCAGGGAGCACGCCGACCGGTTGCCGACCGGTCGGCTCCAACCCCGCGCACGCGACGAACGGCGGCCCGGGAGGAGGGGGAAGCACGCGAGCCTAGGCGTGCACGCGCCGGGGCGCAAATCAATTACGAGCCGTGAAGGCCCCGCCCTTCGCGGCCTCGACGAACGGGGCCCAGGCGGTGGTGGGGATGAACAGCGCCGGGCCGGTTTGACGCTTCCGCGTCACGGGAGCGGGACGCCGGTGTCCAGCCAGATGTGCTCGCCCTCTCGGGAGATGGTGAGCCCAAAACGGCCGGGGCCTGGCTCCCCCCGGCGACGCCACCACCCCAGAGCCGCCTCGGCCTCGCTCCACAGGCGCCGCGGCCCGTGCTGATACACCTCTCCGCCGTCCGTCCCCGAGCGCCAGCCCACCGCGGCCCACGACGCATCGCCGCCCAGGCCGTACAGCCAGGCCACGGTGGTGCCGTCATCCTGGGTGCCGACGGCCAGCGCGCACTGCCGGACCAGCAGGCCGAGAACGAACAGCGCCGGATCGTAAGAGCCGCCGGTCATAACCTCCGGCCCCAGAGCGGTGGCGCTTTCGTCGGCGCCGTGGGGCCAGGGCCCGGACACGTACGTCGCGTGCTCCACCGTGTGGCGCTGGCTCCGTGCCTTCATGAACTGCACCAAATCATCCGCGAATTGGCCGCTCGCCGACGCACCATCCTCGGCGACGACCAAGCGGACCAGCGCGTCCGCCGGACTCCACGGTGTGCCCCACGGCACGACGATCACCCCGCCGGGCCTCATCTGCTCCACCCAGGCCCAGGGGATGCGGCGCAGTCCGTACGTCGCGATCATCCGGTCGTAGGGCGCGCCGGGTGGCCACCCGGCATTTCCATCCCCGGTCACCACCCGGGGGCCCAGCCCCACCGCGGCCAAGGCCCGGCGGGCCCTGGCCGCGACGGTCGCGTCGACCTCCACGCTGGTGACTGCCTCGTCCCCCAGCGCGTGCGCGAGCAGAGCGGCGTTCCAGCCTGTGCCGGTGCCCACTTCGAGAACGCGCTCGGCACGATGAGCGTCCAGCATGTCCAGCATCCTCAGCACCAGACTTGGCTGGGACGCCGAAGATGTCGGGAGGTCTCCGGGGGCGTCACCGTTGTGCCGACCGTCGTCCCACTGTGTGGTGATCGGCACGTCTGCCTCGGCGGCCGCGTGCCAGGCATCGGGGTCGGCCGCGCGGTCCACAAAGCGGTGCCGACCGCCGCCCTGGTCGAATGGCCACACACGCTCAGGCAGAAAAGCCGCGCGCGGCACGGCCCGGGCCGCATCCCGCCACCCGGAGACGGCCGACGCGCTCGTTCTCACTTCTTGTCGTCCTTGCGATGTGTCCCGCCGCCCGCAGGCGTGTTGCCATCCGGATGCGGCGTTGGCAACGGCATGGGCACCAGCGGTGCCTTGGGCCCCTCGTGCTTTCCGCCCTCCTGGCCTGCCATCCTTCCGCCTTCCTCTCCGTCCTGACCTGCGTACTCACGTGACGGTACCGAGGCGTGGGGGGCGCACGGCAGAGAGCAGATGCGCGTTGAGCGCTGCTCAATGCGCGGGGAATGTTCCGTTCTTCGTGGCCTCGATGAACGGAGTCCAGGCGGTGGTGGGGATCAAGAGTGCTGCTGCGGATCGATTCTTGGTGTCGCGGACGGGGATGACTCCGGGAACGCCGTCGGCGACCTCGACGCAGTTGCCGCCGTCGCCGTTGCTGTAGCTGGAGGTGCGCCAGGTGGCGGCGCTCAAGTCTGGGGTCATGGCTCGTTGAGGTCCTTCGCTACCGATTCGATCAGGTCGAGCGACGCGTCCGGCGAGAGCGCGGCGGCCCGCTGCCAATCGTAGGCGCGGCGCTGTTTGGCGATTATCGTCGGATCGTCGATGAGCGTCCCCGCGTATGAGGTCTCGAAGTAGACGATCGGTGGGGCATCGGGGAAGTCCATGATCCGGAGCGTCTCCGTCAGCGGAGAGGGGACCGGCGAGGCCAGCGGAAAGATCTGGATCATGGCCCGCTGCTCCTGCATCGCCGTGGCCAGATGCAGCAGTTGCTCGCGCATTACGGCCGGGCCGCCGAACTGGGAACGGATGACGGCCTCGGGCAGCACCGCCCAGTACCAGGGCCTGCCCGTCTCCCGGAACCGGTGGGCGCGCTCCATGCGGGCGCTGACCAGCTCGTTCACCCGGTCCGCCGGGCCGAAGGGGTTTGCTGCTTCGATGACCGCCCGGGCGTAGCCTTCCGTCTGCATCATGCCGGGGACGACGACGGACGAGTACTCAAGGATGGACTCGGCCACCTTCTCCAGCTCCGCCACCTGCGCGAAGTACTCGGCGTGCCGCGACGCCCGTTTGATCGCCCACGCCAGGTCGTGGAAGAAGGTGCCGGTATTGAACTCCTTGTCCAGCAGGCGGCCCAGGTCGGGCTGGAGCTTCCGCTCCGCGCGTTCAAGCTGGGCCAAGTAGCTGGGCCCGGTGAACACCCGCATGCCCAGGACATCCAGCGTCAGCCCGGCCTCCTCGCGTTTGGCGCGCATCTGCGCACCGCAGAACGCGGCGGGCGACTCCTTGGGATCGAGCGGTTTCTTGTTGACCACAGCTCACCACACCTCCGTGCCAGTGCTGTTGCGTCTTTCAGAGGCTGTCACCGTAGCCGTCCAGGCGTCAGGCTGTGAGCACTTCGTCACACAAAGACACGAAGGAAGGATGGTGGCGACCGATGACCGAACACAGGCCAAGTGCCGTCGAGTTGGCGTTGCGGGAGTTGCGCGAGGCGCTCGCGGCCCGGGGGATCACGTTGCCCTCGCTGGGGCTGGACGCGGTGACGGCTCCGGATGTGTGCACGTACACGCTGGTGGAGTTGGGGCGCTGCAACGTGGAGACCGCCCGGCGGCTGGCCGCCGCGCTGCGGGAGGGGCTGCGGTGACCGGGACGGTGATCGAGCCGGAGGAGGAGGACCGGCCCGAGGAGGTGCCGCCGCCTCCGGAGGTGGTCATCGAGGATCTGACCGCGCAGCTCGCCGAGTTGAACGAGCGGATCCGCGCGCATCTCGAGGGGCGGTGACGCGGGTGTCCGAGGTGGTCGTTTCGGTGGAGATACACGCGGGATCGGTGCTGCGCGGGGACCAGATCATGATCGGCGGCCAGGTCTTTCCCGTTCTGGACATGGTCGCGTTGCCCGGCGGCGGCAAGCGGCTGGTGTTCGCCTCGGGGGAGACGCTGACGCTCAAGCCCCGGACCACGCTGTGGGCCGGCCGCCGCATCGACGCACGCTGGCGCCTGCGGCGCTGGCCGCCGCTCCGTTAGCGCTCCGAGCGCAACGCCTTGCGGAGGAGCGCGACGGCCGGGGGGATCTCGGTGTCGGTGATGTTGCCGTAGCCGAGGACGAGCGCGCGTTCACCCGGCCCATGCGCGCGGTAGTCGTCGAGGTCCACGAGCCGCAGCCCGGTGGCGGCCGCGGCCCGGACCGTGCCGCGGGTGTCGGTGCCGTCCGGCAGGTGGAGCAGGATGTGCAGCCCGGCGGCGGTGCCGGCGACCCGGCCCTCCGGCACCTGGGCGCCCAGCGTCCGTACCAGCAGGTCGCGGCGGGAGCGGAACCGCCGCCGCGCCGCGCGCAGATGGGCGTCGTACCAGCCGCGGTCGATGAAGGTGGCCAGCGCGAGCTGGTCCAGCACGGGTGGCGCGGCGGCGACGGGATTGGCCGCCCGGAGCGCCGGGATCAGCGCGGGTGACGCGACCAGCCAGCCCAGGCCGAGGGCCGGCGACAGCGTCTTGCTGACCGAGCCGAGGAGGAAGACGCGGCTCGAATCCATGCCCTGCATGACGGCGACCGGGTGCCGGTCGTAGCGGAACTCGGCGTCGTAGTCGTCCTCGATGACGAAGCCGTCCACCTCGCGGGCCCAGCGCACCAGTCCTGCCCGGCGGGCCGGGGACAGCACGGTGCCGGTGGGGAACTGGTGGGCCGCGCTGACGACGACGGCCCGGGCGGGCGTTCGCGCGAGGTCGTCGACGCGGAGGCCGTCGTGGTCCACGGGCACCGGGTGCACACGCAGGCCGGCGCTCGTCGCGGCGTCCCGCAGCCGCCCCCAGCCCGGGTCTTCCGTCCCCAGGTCGGCGATCCCCCGGGCGCGCAGCGCCCGGCACGTGCGCACCAGGCCGTCGGTGACGCCCGCGCACACGGACACGGACGCGGCGCCCGCGTCCGCGCCGCGCGAGCGCCGCAGGTACTGGGCGACGGTGCCGCGCAGCACCGCGTGCCCGGCGGGGTCGGGCAGGCCGAGGTCGTAGTGGACGGCCGAGCCGGTGACCGCCCGCACGGCGTCCGCCCAGCGGCGGCGCGGGAAGGCGCGCAGATCGGGCAGGCCGGGCGCGAGGTCGTACCGGATCGAGGGCCGCGCGGGTGCGCTCGGGGCGTGCGGCTGCGGCTGCGGCGTCTCCGGTGACCATGACACACGCGTGGCGGAACCGACCCGGGCGGCGAGGTAGCCCTCGGCGATGAGTTGGCCGTACGCCTCCGTCACGACCCAGCGGGAACAGCCGAGTTCCTCGGCGAGCGCCCGGCTCGGCGGCACGGCGGCGCCCTCCGCCAGCCGGCCGTCGCGGATCGCGGTGCGCAGCGCGTGAGCCAGGCGATCGTTCAGGCGGCGCCGGCCGCGTTCCGGCGGGCCGAGGTCGAGCAGCGTCGCCCACGCGAGATTGGTCTGGGAAACAGCCACAGGATTGGAGCGTACCGCCGATCCGAATCCGCCTACCGTGAGGGACATGATTGACAACCTGGTTCTGGGAGCCATGCTGTTCGGCACGGCTACGGACGAACAGCGGTCGTTTGAGATCCTGGACCGTTTCGTGGACGCCGGAGGCGTCTGGATCGACACCGCCAACTGCTACGCGTTCTGGGAAGACCCGACCGGCTTCGGCGGGCAGAGCGAGGCGTTGCTCGGGCGCTGGCTGGCGAGCCGGCCGGGCGTCCGTGACCGCGTCAAGCTCAGCACCAAGGTCGGCTGCGAGCCCACCGAGGCCGGGCGATTCCCGGAGAAGGCCGAGGGCCTGGCGGCCGGGGTCATCAAGAAGGGGATCGAGGGCAGTCTCCGCCGCCTCGGCACCGACCATGTGGAGCTGTTCTGGGCCCACATGCCCGATCCGGCCACACCGCTGGAGGAGACGGTCGCCGCCTTCGACGAGCTGGTGTCCGCGGGCACAGCCGGCCGCCTCGGCTGCTCCAACTACCCGGTCTGGCAGATCGAACGGGCCCGGCAGATCGCGGCGACCCACGGCCGGACCGGCTTCACCGCGGTGCAGCAGCACCACACGTACCTGCAACCGCTCCCCGGGACCCGCCCCACCGTGGCCCACCGGTTCGGCGCGGTCACCGACGAGGTGAGCCACTACCTGGAGCACCACCCCGACATGGAACTGTGGGCGTACACACCGCTGTTGAGCGGCCGCTACACCCGCGCGGACAAGCCCCTGCCGGCGGAGTACGACCACCCCGGCACCACCCGCCGCCTCGCGGCGCTCGACGAGATAGCCACCGAGACCGGCACGAACCGCAACCAGGTGGTGTTGGCATGGCTGACCGGGACCCCGGCCACCACGCCGATCATCGGCGTCAGCTCGGTCGGGCAACTGGACGAGGCGATCGCGGGGGTGTCGCTTGAGCTGACCGCGGAGCAGCGGGAACGTCTGGACTCCGCGGTGTGATCCCGGAGGACGGCCGCGCGCAGGTCCGGAGCGGTGGTGGCGTCACCCGCCGCAGACCGGCTCGGCCGACTGGTCCGGCAGGTAGGCGGCTCGTTCGGCCGAGGTCAGATCCCGGCCGAGGACACCACAGATGTGGGTGATCGCCTCCTCCGGGGCGGGGAGGGCCATCTCGCGCCACAGCCGGACGGTCAAGTCCCAGCCGGCGGTGGCCAGGAAGGTGCCGTCGGGGCTGTACGCCAGCGAGGTCACGAGATCGGTGTGGCCGATGAGGGTGTCGCGCAGTTCCAGTGTCCGGACGTCCCACAGCCGTACCGGGCCGTCCGAGCCGACGGTGGCCAGGGTGTGGCCATCGGGACTGAAGGCCGCTCTGCTCACCCGCTGGGTGCCGCTGTTGTGGATGTCCCTCGTCTCGCCCGACGCGAGGTCCCACAGCCGCAGGGTCGCGTCCCCGCCGAGGCCGCTGCTGCCGGGGAGATCCTGCTCGACGACGGCCAGGGTGGTGCCGTCCGGGCTGAACGCGACCCAGTAGAGCGAGTTCATTCCGGCCAGGGTGTCGGCCACTTCACCGGTCGTGATCTCCCACAGCTTCACCCCGTCCCAGCCGCCGGTCGCGAGGGTGGTGCCGTCCGGGCTGAACGCCAGCGAACGGACCCCACCGCCGTCGCCCTCGTCGGTGAGAACGTCGCGGGTGTCACCGGTCGCGGTGTCCCACAGCTTCACCCCGTCCCGGCCGGCGGTCGCGAGGGTGCTGCCGTCGGGGCTGTAGGCCAGCGCGGACACCGCGTCGGTGTCGGCGGAGAGGGTGCCGCGGATCTCACCCGTCCCGGTGTCCCACAACCGCACCAGGCCGTCCATCCCTCCGGCGGCGAGGGTGGTTCCGTCCGGGCTGAACGCGATCTCCGTGATGGCGCCCGGATCCGGAGAGGTCAGGGTCTCGCGGGCCTCGCCGGTCGCGGGGTCCCACAATCGCACCGTGCTGTCATCGCTGCCGGTGGCCAGGAGGGCGCCGTCGGGGCTGAACGCCACCGACTGCACGTTTTCGCTGTGGCCGGTCAGAACAGTGCTCCCGCCGGCGACGTTCCACAACCGCAGTGTCTCCTCGGGGCCGCCGGCGGCGAGCGTGGTGCCGTCGGGGCTGAACGTCGCCGAACTCTCTCCGTGGGGCAGGACCTGTCGCACGTTGCCCGTGCCGACGTCCCACAGACGCACGAACCGGTCGCGGTGGCTGGTGGCGAGTGTGCTGCCGTCCGGGCTGAACGCCACCCACGTCACGGGGCCGCCCTCGCCGAAGAGGGTGTCCGAGGGCGCACCGGCGCCGAGGTCCCACAGCCGTACGGCCCCGTCGTCCCCGGCGGTGGCCAGCACGCTGCCGTCCGGGCTGAACGCCACCGCGTTCACCGTGCCGGTATGGCCCGTGAGCGTGCCGGACAAGGTGCCGGTCGCCGCGTCCCACAGGCTGACCGTCCCCTCGGCGTCGCCGGTGACGAGGACGGTGCCGTCGGGGCTGTACGCCACCGAGTGCAGGACCGTGCCGTGGCCGAGGGTACGGCGGATGTCGCCGGTGGCCGGCTCCCACAGGCGTACCGTTCCGTCCGGGCCGGCCCCGGCGAGCGTGCTGCCGTCCGGGCTGAACGCGACGGCGTACACGTCGGCGAACTCCTCGCCCTCCAGGGGGCTGCGTTCCTCGCCGGTGTCGACGTCCAACAGCCGCACCTTGTCGTAGTCCGCCGCGGCGAGCGTGGTGCCGTCCGGGCTGAACGCGATCTGGTAGATCCGGCCGCCCTCGCCGAAGGCGCGCCCCGACTCCCCGGTCGCGGCGTCGAACACCCGGACTTCGCCCTCCCAGTCCCCGGTGGCCAGCAAGGTGCCGTCCGGGCTGAACGCCACCGACTCCGTGCTCGCGATGGGGTCGTCCCAGATGGCGCGGAGGGGCAGGCCGGCCGCCGTGTAGAGGCTCTCGATCGCCTCCTCGGTGGGGTGCGTCCGATACGCCTGGACGGCCAGCAGTGAGGCGAGGTCGGGGTCGGTCTCCAGCAGCGCCGCCGACTGGGCGGCGAGCTCCCGGGACTGGGCGATCTCCCGTTCCGCCTCGGCGTCCTGGCGGGCGGAGACGGCCCGCTCCTGCTGCCAGAACGCCAGCCCGGCCGCCGCGAGGGCCAGCACCAGCAGGCAGGCCAGCACCGCGTTGAGCCGCCGGGTGCGGCGAGCCGCCGCCCGTTGCCGCTGGTGGCTCGCGGCCACGAACGCGGCGATCGCGTCGGGCAGGCCGCGCTGCCGCGACCAGGCCAGGCCCGCGTCGAGGTCGGTGCCGTCCAGCAGGTCGCCGGGCAGGCCGCTGCGCTGCCAGTTCGCGTGCCGGTCGCCCGCGCGCAGCAGCCACGCCTGGAACTGGTGGTCGGCGGCGATCCAGTCGCGCAGCTCGTGCCAGTCGCGGATGAGGGCGTCGTGCATCAGCTCGGCGGTCGGCGGGCCTCCGTCCCGGCCGGCGCGGGTGATGACGATCCGGTGGCGGGCCAGCGCGGCCAGCACCTCGTCGAACGGCCCCTCGCCGGCCAGTGCCCGCAGGTCGTCGAGGGGGACCTGACGGCGGGTGGCGGGAATGGCCTGGGCCTCGTCCGCCGGGCGCACCAGCGCGGTCAGGGTGCGCTGGGCGAGGGGCCGGTGCGCGGCGGGCAGGTCCGCCAGGGCGGTGTCGCACCAGGCGTTCAGCGCGCCGGTGACCGCGCCGTTGCGGTGGTAGGTGGCGTGCGTGAGACGGCCGTCGCGGCGGTCCTCCCAGAGCTGGGTCAGGGTTACCTCAAGCAGCGGCAGCACGGTCACCGGCGTCTGCCGTTCCGCCATGAGATCGGCGATGATCCGTTCCGCCAGACCGTCCTCGAAACGGGCGCCCGCCGCGTGTGCGGGCCGCACGATGATGTCGCGCAGCTCGTCCGCGGTCAGCAGTGCCGGGACATGGACCACGCCCGGCTCCGCGGCCTCCAGCAACTCCGGAGCCAGGGCCGCGAGCCGGGGATAGAAGTCGTCGCGCAGCACCATGACGACGCGCAGCACGGACCGGGCGCGGATCGCCGCCGCGAGCTGGTCCGCGGCCCAGGCCACCGCGGCGGCGTCCGGCTGGGTGAGCAGCTCCTCCAACTGGTCGATGACCAACAGCACGCGCCGGCGGCCGGGTTCGGCCGCCAGTCGGCGTTCCGCCGCCGCGACGACGCCGTCGGTCGCGGCGCCGGGCAGCCCGGCGCGCGCCAGTTCCGCGGGCAGATCCCGCCCGGGGCGGGCCAGCACCGGCAGCCACCGGTCGCCGCCCGGCAGCCGTCCCCCGGCCAGCTTCGGCAGCACGCCCGCCTGGATCAGCGACGACTTGCCCGAGCCCGAGGGGCCCAGCAGCAGCACCCGGCCCTGTCCGTCCAGCCCGGTCAGCACCTTCTCCACCGCCGCCGCCCGGCCGTTGAACCACTCGGCGTGCTCGGCCGTGAACGGCTCCAGGCCCCGGTACGGAGTCACCCGCCGCTCGGTCAGCTCGGGCCAGACCTCCCGCAGCACCTCCGCCGGGGTCGCGTACGCGATGTCCTGGCCCTTCAGATGCGGGTCCGGTGCGGCGATCGACGTCACCATCCCGATCACCAGGCCGGTCACCTCGTCCACGACCGCGCCGCCGCTGAAGCCGGTCGTCAGGTCGTTGGCCCGGGACAACTGGAGGAGGCCGTCCCCGCCGAGCAGGTCGCCGGCCTCCCCGTAGCCGAAGTGCCCACCGGGCGGGGCCTGGGCGGGGAAGCCGAACGACGCCACCCGGTGGCCCCGGCACCCGCGCGCCGCACCCAGCGCCAGGGGCGCGACCCCCGGCGGCGCCCCGGCCAGCCGCACCACCGCGACATCTTCCGCGTCCCGCGACCGCCAGCCCTCCGCCAGCACCGTGCCCGGCAGGCGCGGCGCACCCGGTAACCCCGGGAAGGCGAGCGTCAGTTCACCGCCGGGGCCGATCCCGGCCGCGCGCACCACATGCGCGCACGTCAACACGACGCCTCCGGCGGCCAGAAACCCCGCCCCGGCCACCCCGCCGTCCCGGCCGATGACCTGGACCGTGGCCGCCGCCAGCGGCGAACGGCCGTCAGCTCCGTCCATCTCCGCCCCCCTCGGAAGTGTCAGCCGGCGTCCCCGGTCGTCGGCTCGCCGCTCCGCCACAGCACGCGCACCTTCAGGTGAACCGCGGCCTGGCTCTTGGTGACGACGACTCCGGCCTCCGCCGACAAGTCCACCCCGAACTCCACCTCGACCTCGTCCGGGCCGGCCTCCCGCAGCTGCTCCAGCACCGTGCGCGCCGTGTCCCGCACCGGGGCCAGCGCGCCGCGCAGCGTGTGCGGCAGATCGCGCACGGCCTCCCCGACGCGGCCGGCCTTCACCGGTCCCGTGAGGTCGGGGTCCGCCTCGAAGAGGATCGCGCCCCCGCCGTCCAACGGCACCCGTGCCAGATTGCGCATCGCTCCCCCTCCGCTCACGCCCCCGCGTGCCGGAATGCTTACCGCCCGTGCGTCGCGCCAACCCTGATCCGGGTGGCCCGTTTCCCTAGGGGGTTCTCGCCCGCAGGGCGGAGGGGCGGAGGGGCCGTGATCGGTCCGGGGGCCGATGCCGGGTGGGGGTGGGCGGAGGCAGCCTGGAGGCATGAGTACCGCGACTGTTCACCCGGCCGGCGTCAGCTCCACCCACACCTCCGCCGTGGCCGGCACCGTGCATCTGCTGGGGACCGCGCTGCGCGCGGTCGGCGTCATGGCGAGCGCCGCGTTCGAGGTGGTCGTGCTGGGCCGGGTGGAGGAGGAGGCGCCGCGTTACGCGTCGTCCATCTCCTCGCCCGCCGCGAGCAGTTCGCCCGCGTCCACGATCCGGTAGGCGTAGCCCTGCTCGGCCAGGAAACGCTGCCGGTGCGCGGCGAACTCCTGGTCGATCGTGTCCCGCGCGACCACCGAGTAGAACCGGGCCTCGTGTCCGTCCGCCTTCGGCCGCAGGACGCGGCCGAGCCGCTGCGCCTCCTCCTGGCGCGAGCCGAACGTGCCCGACACCTGGATGGCGACGGTCGCCTCCGGGAGGTCGATGGAGAAGTTCGCCACCTTGGAGACCACCAGGACGGACAGCTCCCCGGCGCGGAAGGCGTCGAACAGCTTCTCCCGCTGCGCGTTGCTCGTCTCGCCCTTGATCACGGGCGCGCCGAGCTGTCGGCCGAGCTCGTCGAGCTGGTCGATGTACTGGCCGATGACCAGCGTCTGCTCGCCCTCGTGGCGGCGGACCAGTGCCTCGGTGACGCGGCGCTTGGAGTCGGTGGTGGCGCAGAACCGGTACCGCTCCTCCGGCTCGGCCATCGCGTACGCCAGCCGCTCGGACTCGGTGAGGTCGACGCGCACCTCCACGCAGTCGGCGGGCGCGATGTAGCCCTGCGCCTCGATCTCCTTCCAGGGCGCGTCGAAGCGCTTGGGGCCGATGAGTGAGAACACGTCCGACTCGCGGCCGTCCTCCCGGACCAGCGTCGCGGTCAGGCCGAGCCGGCGGCGGGCCTGGAGATCGGCGGTGAACTTGAAGACCGGCGCGGGCAGCAGATGCACCTCGTCGTAGATGATCAGGCCCCAGTCCCGGGAGTCGAACAGCTCCAGGTGCGGGTAGATCCCCTTCCGCCGCGTGGTCAGCACCTGGTAGGTGGCGATGGTGACCGGGCGGATCTCCTTGCGGGTGCCGCTGTACTCGCCGATCTCGTCCTCGGTCAGCGAGGTGCGGCGCACCAGCTCCGACTTCCACTGCCGGGCCGAGACGGTGTTGGTGACCAGGATCAGCGTGGTCGACCGCGCGGTGGCCATGGCGCCCGCGCCGACCAGCGTCTTGCCCGCGCCGCAGGGCAGCACGACGACGCCCGAGCCGCCGTGCCAGAAACCGGCCACCGCCTGCTCCTGGTACGGGCGCAGGTGCCAGCCCTCCTGCCGCAGGTCGATGGGGTGCGCCTCGCCGTCCACATAGCCGGCCAGGTCCTCGGCCGGCCAGCCCAGCTTGAGCAGCGACTGCTTGATCTGGCCGCGCTCGGAGGGATGCACGATGACGGTGTCGGGGTCGATGCGCGCGCCGACCAGCGGCTTGATCCGCTTGGACCGCAGCACCTCCTCCAGCACCATGCGGTCGGTGGCCTGGAGCACCAGGCCGTGCGCCGGGTGCTTGACGAGGGTGAGCCGTCCGTAACGGGCCATGGTCTCGGCGACGTCGACGAGCAGGGCCTGCGGCACCGGGTAGCGCGAGTACGTCACGAGGGCGTCCACGACCTGCTCGGCGTCATGCCCGGCGGCCCGCGCGTTCCACAGGCCGAGCGGCGTCACCCGGTAGGTGTGGATGTGCTCCGGCGCCCGCTCCAGCTCGGCGAACGGCGCGATGGCCCGCCGGCAGTCCTCCGCCTGCTCGTGATCGACTTCCAGCAGCAGCGTCTTGTCGCTCTGCACGATGAGGGGCCCACTCACGCTCGCGTCTCTCCTGTCGCCGCCCGCCGGAATCTGGCCAAGACTCCAGTCTGCCGGATGCGCTCAGAAATCGGTCAGGGCCCGGAGATCGATCTCCACGGGGAACGGCTTCTCCGTGACCAGCTTGTCGCGGTGAAGCCAGTTCTCGGGCGGCGGGGCGTACTCCTTCAGCCTCGCGTGGTACCAGAACTCGTGCACCGCGATCTGGTCGTCGCGCTCGCGTTCGACGCGCCAGTAGTAGGGCACCTTGGCCTGGGCGTACAGGGCGGGCTTGCGAACCCGGTCGTCCTGCCGGGAGCCGGGCGAGACCACCTCGATGATGAGGGACACCGCGGCCACGGGGACGCATTCGAGATCGAAGTACGTCAGGCCCGTCTTGTCGAAGACGACCACGTCTGGTTTGGGGGGGTTCTGCTCGTCGACCAGGACGCACTGTTCACTGACCACGGCGTATGGATCGCGACGTGCCTGACGCAGATTGACGAGGAATCCATCCCGCACACTGTTGTGCCACAGCTTCGTCATGCCTCGGGGCACGATCATTCCGTCCACAAGTTCCCAGTCGAAGGGCAGCTCCAGGTCCCTGACCTGGTGGTAGGTCCAGCCGTCCTCCGGCGGGAACATCCAGTTCTCCGCTGTGGCCTGTTCCTGCCGTTCGGCGGTCATCACTGCTCCCATGGCTCCGAGTGTGGACGTGTGCGCGGTCCGCAGTCTTGATGACGACGATACGTCCGCCGTACCGGTGAGCGGGGCGTTTCCGGGTTGACGCGGAACACGGCGGCCCGGTTCGGCTCGCTCGCCTTCCCGGCCGGGCTATGCTGTATTGCGGCTGTAAGACGCGACGCGGGAGGCGGGACGTGGGACACCCGGCGGAGACGGCCGGCACTGCACCGGCACAGGTCAGGTTGTCCGCTCAGGACTGGGCGGATCTGCGGGAGACCATGCAGATGCTGGGCCTCGAAACCACCTCGCAGGCGCTGCGCGAGGCGATCCGGCTCCTGCACCGGGAGGCCCGTCAGATCCAGGCCGCGCAGCGCATCGCGGAGTTCTACGCCGACGCCGAGCCCCCGCTCCCGGTGACGGACGCGCTGGTGACGGAGGCCGACCTGGCGGCGGCCGACCAGGCCGAGTGGTGAGGCCGCCCACCAGCCTGCCGCCGCTGCGAGGCCAGGTGTGGGCCTGCGCGTTCCCCGCGCAGATCGGCCCGCACCCCGCTGTGGTCCTCACCGCGAACCGGATCTCGCGTCGGCTCGCGGGAGTCACCGTCGTCCTGATCATGGGAACACCGGGACCGCAGGAGACTCACGTGCCGGTGGGACCCGAGAGCGGGCTGAAGAAGTACGCCGAGTCGTACGTCAACTGCACCGAGCTGCACACGGTGGGCAAGCCGAGGCTGCGTCGGCTGATGGGCCTGCTGGCTCCCGCCGAACTGCGCGCCGTCGAGATGCGGGTCCGTGACGTGCTCGAACTCAACTGAGCTGGGTGAGCAGCGCCTCGGCGACGGATTTCTGGACGGGGGGCAGGGCCGAGTCGCCGTCGGTGAGGGACCAGAGGCAGTTCTGGAGGACGCGGGCCAGGGTCCAGCCCTTGGCGCGGGCGCGGTCCAGGGACAGGATCCCCGTCATCAGGTCGAAGCGGCGCAGCGTCTCGTCGGGGTCGAAGCGGTTGTGGATGGCGGGCAGCAGTTCGAAGCCCACGTCGCCGACCAGGGGCTTGGGGTCGATCGCCAGCCAGGGCTCGCCGCGCTCGGTGCCGGGGAGCGGGGCCAGGACGTTCTGGTAGTGCAGGTCCCAGTGCAGCAGCGCCTCGCCCGGTTCCGTCAGCAGTTCGCGGGTGGCCGCGGCGCAGTCCGCCAGCAGGCGGCGTTCGTCGTCGCGGGCGAGGCGGGGCAGGGCGTCGGGGGTCCGCGCCACCATCCGGTGCGCCATGTCCCGCAGGTGGCGCAGACCGGGGGGCGGCGGGGTCGCGGACAGGCGGCCGAGCAGTTCGGTCAGCGGGCGGAGGGCGGTGAGGGTGTCCGGGATGCCGTCCAGGGAGTGGTCGGGGTCCAGCGCCTCCAGCAGGAGCGAGCCGGAGTCCGGGTCGTGCGCGAGGAGCCGCACCGCGCCGTTCCCGTTCCAGGCGCGCAGCGCCAGCGGCTCGCCGCCGGTCTCGTCGTCCGCCGGCTGGAGCTTCAACGCCGCCCGCCGCCCGTCCGCGTCGGTCACCGGCAGGACGAGCGCGACCACGCCGCTGCGGACCGGGCCGGCCGGGCGCAGGCCCCACCGGTCCAGCATGCGCTCGGCCAGCCCGGGCAGGGCCGCGATCCAGGCCCGGCCGGCGTCGCCGTTGTACTGGGCGTGCGCGTCGGCCAGTTCGCGCGGAATGGTGATCATGTGGGTGCCTCCCCCTACTCCGACAGCTCCCGGAACTCCGACAGCTTCGCCTACTCCGACAGCTCCGCCGCGCCCGTGATCCGGTGCAGGGGATACGTCCGCACCTCGTCCGCCGTGTGGTCGAACGCGGTGACGAAGCCGCCCTCGACGCGGACCGGCGCGAGGACCCGCTGGGTCGCGACGCCGTCCGCGCCGACGTAGCCGATCCACACCGGCGAGCCGGAACGGGCCGCCGCCTGAAGGGTGGTGAGCGTGGCGGCGGCCGGGGTGCGCGGCGGCGGCCCGGCCGGCTGCTGCACGCGCGCCCCCGGCGCGCGCGGGCCGGCGCCCGCCGCGTGGTCGCCGGCGCGGATGGCGCGCACCGCGGCGGCCAGCAGCCCGTCGTCGGCGGTGGGCGGGGTGTCCGGGGCCGGCTCGGGCGCCGTGCGCAGCGGGGTGCGGTGCGGCTCGGGGCGCAGCGTGACCACCGCGCCCTCGGCGCCCTCGGCGGCGGGCGCGAGGCCGAACTCCCGCAGCCGCTCCAGCAGGATGCCCGGCGGTGAGTCGGAGACGAGCACGGTCGGCGCGAGGCGGCGCAGCCGCAGGCTCTCGGCGCGGCGGTCGGCCAGCACCTGGGTGAGCAGCGCCTCGTCGTCGCAGCGCAGATAGCTGCCCGCGGCGCCGACGCGCAGCCGGCCGTGCCGCCGGGCCACGTCGTCCACCAGGTAGCTGAGCGGCTGCGGAACGGGCGTCCGGGACCGGGCGGCGAGGAAGTCGTGCAGCTCGGCGGCGGTCCAGCCGGCGTCCAGGGCGCGGCGCACCGACTCGGGCGTGAATCGGTAGACGGTGGCGGCGCCCCGCGACTCGATGTCGGCGGCCAGCGCCATGGCCGCCCGCAGCTCCCGCTCCAGCGGCCCGGGGGCGACGGCGGTCAGATCGGCCTGGACGAGGAAGTGGTCCAGCGGCTCCGGCAGCAGCGGCGCCAGCAGCCCGGCCGCCTCCGCGGAACCGGGCGGCTCGGTCAGCAGCGGCCGGGCGTACGAGGCCGGCGCGCCGCGCCCGGTGACGCCGAGGCGCTCGGCCTCGGCGAGCGCCGCCGCGCACAACTCGGCGCGCGGCTGGGCGGGCAGGCGGCGCGGCAGCTCCCAGTCCAGGCGGGCCTGGACGGCGGCGGGCCCGGGGGCGTGGCCCGGTGGCAGCGTGGCCAGCAGCCGCAGCGTGCGCAGCCGCAGTTCGGCGGCCGGTCCCCGGTCCAGGCCGGGACCGAGCGCGGCCAGCAGCCGGCCCTTGCCGTCGCGGGTGCCGACCAGGCCGGGAACGCGGGTGGTGGCCAGCCACGCGGTGGCCAGCCGCAGCCAGCGCAGCGCGGGCGGCCGGCCCAGCCAGGCGTCGTACTCCGGGGTCGGCGCGAACCGCTCGTCGGCCGCGCCGTCCGAGGCCAGCAGGCCGGCGGCGTAGGCGAGTTCGAGCCAGAACGCGGCCTCGGGCTCGGGCACGTCCAGGGTGACGGCCAGCCGCTTGAGGTCGCGCACCGCGAGCCCGCCGGAGCGCAGCACGGTGGGCGTCTCGTTCTCCCAGGCGGTCAGCAGCTCCTCGACGCGGGTCAGCGCCGTGTAGGCCGCGCCCGCCGCGGCGGCGTCCACGGTCGGCGCGTCGAACCGCGCGGCCACAGTCAGCTCGGGCGGATCCGGGCGCAGCTCGCGGTGCGCCCGGCCGCCGCGCAGGTGCAGCGCGACCTCGCGCGGCAGGACAACGGTGCCCGGCGCGGTGGGCATCAGCAGGCCGCGGTCCAGCAGCCAGCGCACATGCGGGCCGGGCTGGGCCGTCACCTCGCCGTAGGGCGGGCCCCAGGTGAGCCGGTCCAGCACGTCGCGCGCCGCCTTGGGCGCCTCGTCGAGCAGGGCGGCCAGCCGGGGCGCGTCGGCGAACAGCGCGGTCAGGGCGTTCAGCGCGCTCACCGGGTCGTGGGTGGGCGGCAGCCCGGCCCGGGTGAGCAGGTCCTGCATGCGGCTGGGGGAGATGCCCGCGGCCGTCTCGGCGAGCGTGGGGCCGAGGCCGGTGCCGCTGGCCCGGGCGGCGGCCGGGGCGAGGAGTTCGCGCGCGGTGCGCACCAGCCGCAGGGACTCCGGCTTCCCCCACAGCAGGGCGCGGGCGCGCAGGCCGGCGACCGCCTCGGGCAGCCGGTGCTCGCCGCCGGGCAGCAGCCCGGCCAGCACGGGGAACGGGCAGGGCTGGGGGGCGACGGCCAGCGCCTCGGCGGTCTGGAGGGTGAACGTATCCAGCCGCTCCAGGGCGCGCAGGACGGAGGTCCGCGTCCCGGCGCGGGTGGCGAGCTGCGAGAGGTCGCCGGGCAGCGGCGAGAGCAGGTCGGCCCGGGTGCGCAGCAGCCCGGCCAGCTCCGCGTCGGAGCGGGAGCGCAGCTCGTCGGCGAGGGTGCGGGGGCTGGTGCCGGTCATCCGACCAACGGTACCGGCAGGGGGGCGCGGGGCGCACGGGACGTCGCGCGACGCCACGTTGAACTCCACACAAAGGAGCGGCGCGCCCGCGGGGCAACCTTGCACCGTGGCATATGTGCGATTGCGTGCGTGTGTAGGCGAGTGGACTCAGGGGGTGAGCGCGCGGCAGACTCGGGGACCAGCCGATGGAAGGACCGAATACGCGATGCCGCCGAGGGAGAATCCGACCGCCCGACAAGCGCGCCTGGGCGCGGAGTTGAGAAAACTGCGGGAGCGCGCCGGCAGAACGGCCCGGGAAGCCGCGGGGATGCTCGGCACCGACCAGGGGAAGATCAGCCACATAGAGTCGGGCCGGATCGGCGTCAGCGAGGAGCGCATCAGGAAGCTGGCAACCTTCTACTCCTGTTCCGACCAAGCCCTGTTGGACGCCCTCTGCGCGATCGCGCGAGAGCATCGCGGGCAATTTTGGTGGGACGAGTACCGTGGCATCCTTACACCGGGCGCGCTCAATGTGGCGGAGCTGGAACACCATCTCGTGGCCATGCAGATCATGCAGACCGTGACCATGCCGGGCCTGCTCCAGATCGAGGACTACGCCCGCGCGCTCTTCCGCGGCGCGCTGCCGGAGCTGCCCCCAGAGGAGATCGACACCCGCACCGAGTTCCGCATGCGGCGAAAGGTTGTCCTGGAGCGGGACGACCCGCCGCCGTTCGATGTCTTCATCCACGAGGCGGCGCTGCGCATGCGGTTCGGCGGCCGGGCGGTCATGCGCCGACAGCTCGACTACCTCATGGCGGCCTCCGAGCGGCCGAACGTGACGGTGCGCGTGGTCCCGTTCACCAACGAGGACTTCTTCGAGGCCGTGCAGCCCGTCTTCTACACGACCGGCGTGGTGCCGCAGCTCGACACCATCCAGATCGACACGGCCATCGGCGGCGTGTTCCTGGACGCCGAGGCCGACCTCCTCGCGTACCGCTCGTTCTTCGCCCGCGCCCGCAAGGTCTCGCTCGACGCGGAGGAGTCCCGGCAGCTCGTTCACCACATCGCGAGAGAACTGTGAGAGGCGACGATGCCCGCACCGCTCGGCGCGACCGTGCTGCGCCCCGTCCGGTGGCAGCGCTCCTCCTACTCCGGGGGCGGCGGGGAGAACTGCGTGGAGCTGGCCCGGTGCGGCGCGGGGGTCCTGTTACGGGAGTCCGACGCGCCGCGGTCCGCCGTGCTGACCAGCGCGGCCCGGCTCGCCGCGCTGCTCGGTGAGGTGAAGGCCGGCCGCCTCGACCGCCTGACCGCCGCCCGGCGCGAGTGAACGAGACGACGGGCCCGATGAACGCGGGCCCGCCGCGGTGGCGCGGTCGGGTCACTCCCCGGCCGGGGGCCGGGGCCGGCGGGCCCGGTACAGCAGGAACGCCGCGCTGGCCAGGGCCGCGCCCCGCACCAGCCAGGGCCAGTGGTCGGCGAACGCGGCCTCGGCGTCGCCCTCTTCGAGCGTCGCGCCCCAGTAGCCGCCCGCCCGGCCGAGCAGCCACAGCAGATAGCCGCCGCCCACCAGGCTCGGCATGCCGAACGTCGCCCACTGCGCCTGGCGGCGGCTGAGCCGGGGCGACCAGTAGGCGAGCAGCCAGCCCAGCCCCAGCACATAGATCGAGCCCACGACGGTGCCCGCCAACAGCAGGGCGACGCCCGCCAGTTCGACCGGGCCGCCGACGCGCTTGCCGCTCAGCGCGGACTTCAGGACGCGGGTCCGCCGCGCGGGCGCCTTCGCCGGGGCGGCCTCGACGGGTGCCTCTTCCTCTTCTCCTTCCTCCCCGGCCTCCGCGTCGGCCTCGGCCTCGCTCGGCCCGGTGGGGGGCCGCAGCATCGCGGGCACCTCGATGCCACCGACGAACCGCCCGATCCGGCCGTCCGGCCAGAACGTGTCGTCGTCGTCCGTCAACGCCGGTCCGGCCAGCGGCACTTCGGGCCCGGCCGGGGGCGGGGCCGCCACGGGCCGTTCCGCCTGGCGCTCCGCCGGTCGCTCCACGGGCCGTTCCGCCGGCCGGGGGCGCGGCATGGGCGCCGGCTCGGCCGGCCGCGCGGGATTCCCGGCGGCAGCGGCCACCACGTCCTCGGGCCGCCCCATCTTCCCCAGGATCCGCCGCACCGACGCACGGCTCTCGGCGCCGCCCGCCGCCGCCCGCTGCCGGCCGATCTCGTCCCGCAGCTTGTTCACCAGAGACGCCCGCTCCGCCGCGGACATGCTGGTGCCGTGCGCCAGATCGCCGACCCGGCTCAGATAGTCGAATACGAGCTGTTCGCCTTCGATTCCCACACCACTGCCCCTGCTTCGGCTTGTGCCCCGAATGCTATGCGCTCCGCGGGTGTGGCGGTTGGGGTTACGGCCTGGGTCAGGAAAGTGCGGGCCGTCTGGGGTTGATCGCGCAGTTCCCCGCGCCCCTGACGGGGCGCGAACCGTGGCCCCGATCCGGCCGGTCGCGATGCGGTGAGCGCCTCGCTTCGGTCGCCAACGTGCGGGCCGTCACTGGCTGGTCGCGCCCACGCGGCGGAGCCGCACGATGTCACAGCCCCGCGCCCCTTGGGGGCGCGCCCCCTTACGGCGGGCTTTCGTGGTCAAAACCTGAGAGAACGCCGTTGTTCATCGGGGGTTCACCGAACGCCGTACAACCCGCTACCCACGGCTCGTTACATGGTGAACGTCCCAGTCGGACACCGCATTCACGCTTCCCGGGAGCCGGAGCATGGTCACCGCCCTGACGACTTTCAACACGGCCCGACGCGGCACGCGCACCGCCACGGCCCGGGCCTGAAGACCGCACCGCGTTCTTCACTGCCGACATCGACAGCGAGGGAGAGCGCCATGGGCGCCTGGTTGAGCACGACGCAGCCGAGACGACCTTTCCCGGGTGGCGGAATGGACGACGACGTGGACGACGGCATGCTCCCGGCGACCGACCCGGAGGTGCCCGGGCAGGCGCGGATACCGCTCGGGTCGAACCCCGTGGTGCTGCTCGCGGACGCCGACGAGCGCATCCGGCAGGGGCTGACCGCCCAGCTCGCCAAGTATCAGGTGTCGGTGGTGCATTGCGGGGACGGCGCCGCCGCCCTGCTGGAGGCCGGGCTGCGCAAGCCCGATGTGCTGCTCGTCTCGGCCGACCTGCCCGTCATCGACGGCGCGACCGTGCTGCGCCTGGTGCGGCGGCGGCTGTCCATCCCGGTGGTGCTGGGCGTCGGCCCGGACGACACCGCGCAGGTCGGCCCGGCGCTCGCCGCCGGCGCGAGCGCCTGTGTGGCGCGCCCCTACCGGCCGCGCGAGGTGGCACAGTTGCTCAGCCTGGCCGACCGGGGGAACCGCGGCTGGGACCAGCCGCTGGTCTGCGGGCCGCTGACGCTGGACCCCAGCACGTACGAGGTGCGGATGCACGGGGTGCCCACCGCGCGGCTGCCGCTGCGTGAGTTCCAGCTGCTGCACCTGCTTATGCTGAACGCCGAGAAGGTCATCACGCGTGACCGGATTCGTGCGGAGCTGTGGGGCGAGGGTGCCCGCCGTTCCAACACCATCACCGTTCACATTCGGCGCCTGCGGGAGCGCCTCGGCGACGACCCGCACCACCCCGAGATCATCCAGACCGTGCGGGGAGTCGGCTACCGCCTGGTGCCGCCCGCGAGCTGATCAGACCGCGCCCGGGCCCGGTGGAGCGCCACCGGGCCGGTGGGCGTTCCCGATCTCTCTCGGGAGCTTCGTTCCTTAACGATTCCAACACTTTTTGTGAAACTGTCGGTTCCAGCGAACCTACGTTTCTGTTCACCTTCTGGTTCTCGCTGCTTCGCCGCCCACTCCTACGTTCTGACCGACACGTTCAAGTCCTCTGAACCCGGCCGGACCGGCTGGGCATGAACAAGGAGCATCGGCCATGCGCAACTGGCGCGCGAAGAGCGCCGCGATAGCCGCGGTGTCCGCCCTGGCCCTGGTCACGGCCTGCAGTAGCGACAACGAGGAAGGCAACGGCGGCGGGGACACCGGCGGCAACGGCGGCGAGGGGTCGGCGGAGCTGTCCGGCACCATCTCCGGTGCGGGCGCCAGCTCCCAGGAGGCCGCGCAGGCCGCTTGGCAGGCCGGTTTCAACGCCCTTCAGCCGGGCGTCACGGTCAACTACGACCCGGTCGGCTCGGGCGGCGGCCGTGAGCAGTTCGTCCAGGGCGGCACCGACTTCGGCGGCACCGACGCCTACCTGGACGACGAGGAGGGCGAGCTGTCCGCCGCGACGGAGCGCTGCGGGGAGGTCGTCGAGATCCCGGTGTACGTCTCGCCGGTCGCGGTGATCTTCAACCTGGAGGGCGTCGACTCGCTCAACATGAGCCCGGCGACCATCGCGGGGATCTTCAACCAGGAGATCACCACCTGGAACGACGAGGCGATCGCCGCCGACAACCCCGATGTGGAGCTGCCGGACACCCCGATCACCCCGGTCAACCGCTCCGACCCCTCGGGTACCACCGAGAACTTCGTCGAGTACCTGTCCGCCACCGCCCCCGACGCCTGGCCGCACGAGGTCAGCGACGAGTGGCCGGTCTCCGGCGGTGAGGCCGCCAACGGCACCTCCGGTGTCGTCCAGGCCGTCTCCGGCGGCGACGGCACCATCGGCTACGCCGACGCCAGCCAGGCCGGCGACCTCGGCACCGTCGCGGTCGGCGTGGGCGAGGAGTTCGTCTCCTACTCGCCGGAGGCCGCCGCCGCCGTGCTGGAGGTCTCCGAGCGCGTCGAGGGCCGGGGGCAGTACGACTTCGCCTACGACCTGGCCCGGGACACCACCGAGGCCGGCACGTACCCGATCGTCCTGGTGTCCTACGCGATGGCCTGCGCCACCTACGACGACGAGGCCAAGGCCGAGCTGGTGCGCGGGTACCTCACCTACATGATCAGCGAGGAGGGCCAGGCCGCCGCCGCCGAGTCCGCCGGTTCGGCTCCGCTGTCCGAGACGCTGCGGACCGAGTTCCAGGCCGCCGTCGACGCCATCTCCGCGGGCTGAGCCACCCGGCCCCCGTCCGGTCCGGGCGGCCTCCGCACGGAGGCCGCCCGGACCTTGGGGCTTCCCGCCCATCACCCGAAACCGGCCTCACCATCCGTCATTGAGAAGGGAAGAGACAGTGCCTCCCACCAAAGAGAGCACGCGGCCTCCCAGCAACGAGAGCACGCGCACCCGGGGAGCGCCGCAGCGGCTGGGGGACCGCCTCTTCGCCGGCTCCGCGGTCGGCGCGGGCGTGCTGATCCTCGCGATCCTCGCCGGCGTCGCGGCGTTCCTGGTCGCCGAGGCATGGCCCGCGCTGACGGCCGACTCCGACCGGATCGACGGCGGCGACGGCATCGTCCTCTACATCTGGCCGGTCCTCTTCGGCACCCTGCTGTCGGCGTTCTTCGCGCTGCTGATCGCCTCCCCGCTGGCAGTGGCGATCGCGCTGTTCATCACGCACTACGCGCCGCGCCGCATGGCCTCCCTGCTGGGCTACCTGATCGACCTGCTGGCCGCGGTGCCCAGCATCATCTTCGGCCTGTGGGGCTTCTTCGAGCTGGCGCCGCTGACCGTCGGGCCCACCGAGTGGCTGGCCGACAACCTCGGCTTCATCCCCTTCTTCGACGGGCCCGCCTCGGCGACCGGCCGCACCATGCTGGTCGCCACCATCGTGCTCGCCGTCATGATCCTGCCGATCGCCACCGCCGTGATCCGGGAGGCGTTCCTCCAGACACCCCGGCTGCACGAGGAGGCGTCCCTGGCGCTGGGCGCGACCCGCTGGGAAATGATCCGCATGTCGGTCCTCCCGTTCGGCCGCTCCAGCATCGTCGGCGGACTGATGCTCGGCCTCGGCCGCGCGCTGGGCGAGACGATGGCGGTGGCCATCGTCCTGTCCGCGAACCGGGAGACGGTCTCGTTCGACCTGATCAGCAGCGACAACCCGTCGACGATCGCGGCGAACATCGCGCTGTCCTTCCCCGAGGCGTCCGGGCTCGACGTGAACACGCTGATCGCCTCCGGCCTCGTCCTCTTCGCCGTCACGCTCCTGGTCAACATGGGGGCCCGCGCGGTGATCAACCGGCGTCGCGACTTCTCGGGAGCCAACTGATGTCCACTCCGACCACCTCCCTGGACAAGGACCCGGCGGCCCTGCTCAACGAGATGCCGCTGACGCACGGTTCGCTGCCGCGCCGGGCCGCGCCGCTCACGCTGCTGGCGTTCGTGCTGGCCGGCGGCGCGCTCTATCTGGCCGGCGCCGGCGCCGCGCTGTGCGGCATCCTGGCCGCGGTCGGCTACACGGCCGTCATCTACACCTGGGCCCGCCGGGTCGAGGGCGCGCGGGGGGCCTTCGACCGGTTTGTCACAGCCGTGGTGACCTCGGCGTTCCTGCTGGCGCTGCTGCCGCTGATATCGGTGATCCAGACCGTCATCGACAACGGCCTGGAGCGGTTCGACGCCGACTTCTTCAACAACTCGATGCTCGGCGTCATCGACGAGGGCGGCGGCGCCCACCACGCGCTCATGGGCACCCTGATCATCACCGGCATCGCCGCGCTGATGTCGGTGCCCATCGGCCTGATGACCGCGATCTACCTGATCGAGTACGGCCGGGGCCGGCTCGCCCGCGCCATCACGTTCTTCGTCGACGTGATGACCGGCATTCCCTCGATCGTGGCGGGCCTCTTCGTCTACGCGCTGTTCGAGCTGTTCTACGGCCCCGGTATCCGCATGGGCTTCATGGGCTCGGTCGCGCTCAGCGTGCTGATGATCCCCGTGGTCGTGCGCTCCGCGGAGGAGATGCTCAAGCTCGTGCCGAACGAGCTGCGCGAGGCGTCGTACGCGCTGGCCGTGCCGAAGTGGCGCACGATCGTCAAGGTCGTCCTGCCGACCGCGCTGGCCGGCATCGCCACCGGCGTCACGCTGGCCATCGCCCGCGTCATCGGCGAGACGGCCCCGCTGCTCATCACGGTCGGCATCACCCGGGCGGACAACTTCGACCCGTTCGACGACCGGATGGCGACGCTCTCCGTCTTCTCCTACACCCAGTACTCCACCGCGCCCGGCTTCGCCAGGGAGGCGTTCTACGACCGCGCCTGGTCCGCGGCGCTGACGCTGATCCTCATTGTCATGGCGCTCAACCTCGTGGCACGGCTCATCGCCCGCCTGTTCGCCCCGAAGACCCGTAGCTAGCGGCCCCCCACCGGACCCGGAAAAGGAAGCGAAGCACAGTGGCCAAGCGCATCGAGGTCAAGGGCCTCGACATCTACTACGACAAGTTCCTCGCCGTGCAGGGCGTGTCGATGACGATCGAGCCCCGGTCCGTCACCGCCCTGATCGGCCCGTCGGGCTGCGGCAAGTCCACGTTCCTGCGCACCCTCAACCGCATGCACGAGCTGGTGCCCAAGGCGCGCGTCGAGGGCAAGGTCCTGATGGACAACCAGGACCTGTACGGCGCGAACGTGGACCCGGTGGGCGTCCGCCGGCACATCGGGATGGTGTTCCAGCGGCCCAACCCGTTCCCCACCATGTCGATCTACGACAACGTGGCGGCCGGGGTGAAGCTGAACAACAAGCGCATGAAGCGCGCCGACCTCGACGAGCTCGTGGAGCGGTCGCTGCGCTCGGCGAACCTCTGGGAAGAGGTCAAGGACCGGCTGAGCCGGCCCGGTTCCGGCCTGTCCGGCGGCCAGCAGCAGCGCCTGTGCATCGCCCGCGCCATCGCGGTGGCGCCCGACGTGCTGCTGATGGACGAGCCGTGCTCCGCGCTGGACCCGATCTCCACCCAGGCCATCGAGGACCTGATCACGGAGCTGAAGGAGCAGTACACCATCGTCATCGTGACCCACAACATGCAGCAGGCGCAGCGGGTCAGCGACGTCACCGGCTTCTTCAACCTGAAGGCGATCGGCGAGCCCGGCGGGCTGGTGGAGATCGACGCCACCACGAAGATATTCACCAACCCGGCCAACCAGGCCACCGAGGACTACGTCTCCGGCCGCTTCGGCTGAGGCGAGGAGCCCGGCACCATGCGGAACCGGCTCGTGAGGGCCGCCGCGCCCGCCGCGGCGGCCGTCCTCCTCCTCGGCGGCTGCTCCGGGACCGACGACGGGTCCGCCGTCACCCGGGGCACGCTCTCAGGCCAGCTCACGGGGTCCGGGGCCACGTTCCCCGCGCCGCTGTTCGACGAGTGGACGGCCTACTACAGCACCCACGTCGAGACCCGCGCCACGATCGACTACCGGGCGGTCGGATCGGGCGGCGGGATCGAGCAATTCCTGTCCGACACCGTGGACTTCGGCTCCTCCGAGCGCTACCTCCAGGGCAGCGAGCTGGCGATCGCGGGCGATGTCCGGGGCTGCCCGGCCGTGCAGTTCCCGGTGGTTTTCGGCGCGGTGGTCGTCGCCCTGAACGACGACGCGCTGGACGGTCTGGTCCTCACCGCCGACGTGCTCGCGCGGATCTACGACCGCCGGATCACGCGTTACGACGACCCGGCCATCGCCGAGCTCAACCCGGGCCTGGACCTGCCCGCCGAGGAGATCCGGCCCGTGCACCGCTCGGACGGCTCCGGCACCACCTATGTCTTCTCCCGCTACCTCACCACCGAAGTCCCGTTCTGGGGCGATGAGTACGCCGAGGGCACGGACATCGACTGGCACCCCGACACGCTGGGCGGGGACGGCAACGAGGGCGTCGCGCGCGCCGTCGGCGAGAACTCCGGCGGCCTCGGCTACGTCAACCAGTCCTACGCGCTGAGCAACGACCTGGCCACCGCGCGGATCGTCAACGAGGACGGCGTCGCCGTCGAGCCGACGCTGGACGCCACCACGGCCGCCTCCGAGGAGGCCGAGATCCCCGACGACTTCCAGTTCTCCATCGACGACATCGGCGGCGCGGGCTACCCCATCACCGGCGCCAACTGGATCTTCGCCTACGAGTGCGGCTACGACGACGAAACGGCCGCGCTGCTGCGGGACTTCTGGACCTGGACGCTGACGGACGCCACGGCCGACGCCGCCGCGGGCGACCTCGGCTACGCCCCGATGAACCTGGAGCTGAAGGACCGCGTGATCGAGGAGATCCAGCGGATCGACTCCCGGTAGGAACGCCGCCGGGGGAGGCGCCGTCGATTCAACGGCGCCTCCCCCGAAGGGACTTGAGGGTTCAGCCCGCGAGGTGCTGCTGGAGCTCGTCCAGGATCTGGTCGGCCGCGGTGTAGCCGATGCCCAGGAACCAGAGCTGGTCGTTGACGCGGAAGGCACGCTCGTTCTGCACGGCCGTCAGGTCGTCCCACAGCGGGCCGCCGACCGCCTCGTCCTCGCCCGAGCCCTCGGTGGAGCCGTACGAGGTGTAGAAGATGATGTCGCCGTCGGCCTGGTCGACCTGCTCGGGGCTCACCTCGACCGCGAAGCCGTTCTCGGCCTCCTGGGTGATCGCCGGGCGGCCGAGGCCGACGTCCGACAGGATCGTGCCGATGAAGTTCTCCTCGCCGTACAGCCGGGTGTTGCCGCCCTCGATGAAGCGCAGCATGCTGACCTCGGTCCCGGCCGCGGCCTCCGGGCCGCCGATCGCCTCGGTCACCTCGGCGACGTGCGCCTCGTACTCCTCGACGACGGCCGCGGCCTCCTCGGACTTGCCCAGCGCCTCGGCGTGCAGCAGGAAGTTCTCCTGCCAGGGCGCGCCGACCGTCTCGGTGAAGACGGTGGGGGCGATCTGCGACAGCTCGTCGTAGCGCTGCTCGTCGCGGATCTTGCTGCCGATGATCAGGTCCGGGTTCAGCTCGTTGATCGCCTCCAGGTTGGGCTGGGTGATGGCGCCGACGTTCTCGATGCCCTCCAACTGGTCCTGCGGCAGGTAGTCCAGGAACATCGTCCCGGTGTCCGTCTCCACCGCGCCGACCGGCGTGATGCCCAGCGTGATCGCGGTGTCCAGCTCGCCGGTGTCCAGCACGACGACGCGCTCGGGGTTCTCCGGCACCTCCACCGGGCCCATCGCCGTCTGCACGGTGCGGGTGCCGCCCTCGCCCGATCCGCTGCCGGTGTCGCCACCGCTGTCGGAGTCGTCTCCGCAGGCGGCGAGGGTGAGCGCGGCGGTCAGCGCGAAGGCGGCCGCGGCGGTGATACGGCGGTTCATTGTGGTGTTGCCTCTTCTTTCTCGGGGGATGCGCCCGGGGCCGGGACGGGCGCGCCGGGGACGACGAGCGGGGAGCCCGTGACCGGGTCGGGGACGACCACGGCGACCAGGCCGAACACCTCGGCGACCAGGTCGGCCGTGACGATGTCCCCGGGCCGGCCGCGGGCCACGATCCGGCCGTTCTTCATGGCCACCAGGAAGTCGGCGTACCGGGCGGCCTGGTTCAGGTCGTGCAGCACGGTGACCACCGTCCGCTCCAACTGCCTGACCAGATTGAGCACATCGACCTGGTGGGCGATGTCGAGGAACGTCGTCGGCTCGTCCAGCAGCAGCAGGTCCGTCTCCTGGGCCAGCGCCATCGCGATCCACACCCGCTGCCGCTGACCGCCGGACAGCTCGTCCACCGGCCGGTCGGCCAGCTCCGTCACATCGGTGCGCGCCATCGCCTCGGTCACGGCCCGCTCGTCCTCCTGGGACCACTGCTGCCACCAGCGCTGGTGCGGCTGCCGGCCGCGCGAGACGAGGTCGGCCACGGTGATCGCCTCGGGCGCCACCGGCGACTGCGGCAGCAGCCCGATCGCCTGCGCGATGCGCCGGGTCGGGATCCGCGCCAGCTCCTGACCGTCCAGCAGCACCGAGCCGCCGCGGGGCTTCAGCAGCCGCCCCAGCGCCCGCAGCGTGGTGGACTTGCCGCACGCGTTGGGGCCCACGATGACGGTCACCTGACCGTCCGGGATCTCCAGGTCCAAGCCCTCGACGACGGTCCGCGCGTCGTCGTAGCCGAGGGTCAGCCCGCGGGCGCCGAGCCGGGAAGTCATGAGGAGCGGCCTCCGGAGGAGCGGTTGTTGACGATCAGCCACAGCAGGTACGGCGCGCCGACCGCGGCGGTGACCACGCCCACCGGCAGCTCGGTGGGGGAGAACAGCGTCCGCGCCAGCACGTCCGCCGCCACGGTGATGAACGCGCCGGCCAGCGCCGAGCACAGCAGCGGGATCTGCGCGGTCCGGGTCAGCCGCCGCGCGATCTGCGGCGCGAGCAGCGCCACGAAGTCCACCGGCCCGGCCGCGCCCGTCGCCAGCGCGGCGAGCAGCACGCCCAGGGTGGCCAGGCCGAGCCGCACCGGGCCCAGCCGGACGCCCAGCGCGGTCGCGGTGTCGTCGTCCAGCACCACCGACCGCTGCGCGCGGGCGGCCCACAGCACGGCGGGCAGCAGCAACAGCAGCGCCCAGGCGAGCGGTTCGGCCTCCGTGTAGCCGCGCCCGTTGAGCGAGCCGGTCATCCACACGGTGGCCTGCTGGGCGACCTGGTAGTCGCCCTTGGTGAGGAAGAGCTGGGTGATCGAGCGCAGCGCGACGGCGAAGCCGATGCCGATGAGCACGAAACGTGCCGCGTGCAGCCCGCCGCGCCAGGCGAAGACGTACACCAGCCCGGCGGCGGCCAGCCCGCCCGCGACCGACCAGTACGGCAGCACGGCCGCCGAGGCCAGGCCGTAGGTCATCGCGCCGACGGTGACGGCGGCGGCGCCATGGGTGACGCCGATGATGTCGGGGCTGGCCAGCGGGTTGCGCGCCACGGTCTGGATCAGCGCCCCGGCCACCCCGAGCGCGGCGCCCACCAGCAGCCCGACGGTCAGCCGCGGCAGCCGCAGCGCCCCCACCACGAACTCCTCGCTGGAGGACAGCCCGAACACCACGCGTATCGCCTGGTCCGGCGCGGCCGGTGACTCGCCCAGACACAGCGCGGCCAGGCACGCCCCGAGCAGCGCGAGCGCCAGCACCCCGGCGACCACCGAGGCCCGCCGGTGCACCAGGAACGACGCACGCCGTCCCCGCGCGACGGCATAGCCGGCCGACGTCGTAGCGGTCATGCGCGAACTCCCGAACGGCGCACCAGGAACACCAGGAACGGCACGCCGACCAGCGCCGTCATCACCCCGGCCGGCACCTCCGAGGGCGGGAAGACCAGCCGGCCCAGCACGTCGGAGACGAGCAGCACCACCGGCCCGAGCAGCGCGCACATCGGCAGCAGCCAGCGGTGGCCGCCGCCCACCAGCGCCCGCGCCAGGTGCGGAACGGCCAGGCCCACAAAGGCGATCGGGCCGGTGGCCGCGACCCCGGCGCCGGTCAGCACCGTGGCGCCCAGGCCGCCGGTGATCCGCACCAGCGCCACGTTCTGCCCGAGGCCCCGCGCCACGTCCTCGCCCAGCGCCAGCGCGTCCAGGCCGCGCGCCGCCGCGAGCACCAGCACCGTGCCGACCAGCAGGAACGGCCAGATCTGCCCGGCGATTTCGGCGTCCCGCCCCGACAGCGAGCCGATCTGCCAGAACCGGAACTCGTCCAGCGTGGCCGACCGCGTGGTCAGCACGCCCATCGTCACCGAGACGAGGAGCGCGTTGATCGCGGCGCCCGACAGCGCCAGTTTCACCGGCGTCGCCCCGCCCCGGCCGCGCGCCGCGACGGCGTAGACGGCCACCCCCGCCAGGCCGGCACCGGCGAACGCGTACCAGACGTAGTCGGTCAGCGCGTGCGCCCCGGCGTAGGCGATGGCCAGCACCACGGCGACCGCCGCGCCCTGGCTGACGCCCAGGATCCCGGGCTCCGCGATGGGGTTGCGCGTCAGGCCCTGCATCACCGCGCCCGCCAGGCCCAGCGCCGCGCCGACCATCAGTCCGACCAGCGTGCGCGGCACCCGCATCTCGCGGACGACCTCCGTGCCGGGGCCCTCGCCGCCGGTGAAGAACGCCCGCCACAGCTCGTCCAGGGACAGCGAGCGGCTGCCGAGCGCCAGACTCAGCACCACCGCGACGGCCACCGCGGCGCCCGCCGCGCACAGCCAGCCGAGCCGCCGGGTGGCGGCCGGGGCGCCGCGCTGGGCGTGCGGAAGCGGGGGAGCGGCGGCGGACATGCGTTCCTCGGTCGGTCACTTCGGGCGGGGCTTAGGTAAGGCGAGCCTAAGTGTACGCATGTGCTCCAGGCACAATGGCCCTATGCCGTTTTCTCCCCAGACGCCCACGCTGACCGTTGGATTCGACCTCGACATGACGCTCATCGACTCCCGGCCAGGCATCAGGACCGCCATGGAGGCACTGTCCACGGAGACGGGGGTGTTCATCGACGCCGAGCTGGTCGTCACCCGCCTCGGGCCGCCGCTGGAGGAGGAGCTGGCGTACTGGTTCCCCGCCGACCGCATACCGGCCGTCGGCGACCGCTACCGCGAGATCTATGTGACCCACGCGATCCGCGCCACCACCGCGCTGCCCGGCGCCCGGGAGGCGATGGCCGCGGTCACCGGCCACGGCGGCCGGTCCATCGTCGTCACCGCCAAGTACCAGCCCAACGCGAAGCTCCACATGGAGCACCTCGGGTTCGAGCCGGACGCCGTCATCGGCTCCCTGTGGGCCGAGGCCAAGGCCGAGGCGCTGCGCGCGCACGAGGCCGCGGTGTACGTCGGCGACCACGTGGGCGACGTGCGCGGCGCGAAGGCCGCCGGCGCGGTGTCCGTCGCCGTGGCCACCGGTCCCTGCGCCGCGGCGGAACTGAACGCCGCGGGCGCGGACGTGGTGCTGCCCGACCTGACCGGCTTCCCGGCCTGGCTGGAGAGCTACCTCGCCGAGGCGGCCCCCGCCGTCCGGCCCGTCTGACCCGCCCGGGCCACCCGCCGCTGGTGCGCGACGGAACGCAGCAGCCCGGCCGCCGCGATGGCGAAGCCGACGCCCATCAGCATCGACACGACATACGCGGCGGTCGGCAGCGGGTCGGCCCCGATGAACAGCGGGATCACGGTCACCATCGTGGCCAGCGCGCCGACGCCGAACACGACCGCGCCCACCCGCACCAGCACGTCTCCCGGGCTCGCCGGGCTCCTGTCACTCACCCCTCCAGGGTCGCAGGCGCGCATACTCGCCGCGCGCCGGGGGCAGTGATCCTCCGAAACGGCCCGGCGGCATCTTGTCACCGGGCCGAGGGCGATTAGCCTGGGACGTGGCGGGTCGGGTGGCCCGCCTCATTGTTATGGACGAGTGCGAGGAACGAGGACACGTGCCTACCGGCAAGGTCAAGTGGTTCAACAGCGAGAAGGGCTTCGGCTTCCTTTCCCGTGACGACGGCGGCGATGTCTTCGTGCACTCCTCAGCGTTGCCCAGCGGGGTCGAGGCCCTGCGGCCCGGACAGCGCGTCGAGTTCGGCGTGGTGGCCGGTCAGCGCGGCGACCAGGCGCTGTCGGTCACGCTGCTCGACCCGGTGCCGTCCGTCGCCGCCGCGCAGCGGCGCAAGCCCGACGAGCTGGCCTCGATCGTCCAGGATCTGACGACGCTTCTGGACGGCGTGTCCCAGCAGCTCGAACGGGGCCGCTACCCGGACCGGCAGAGCGGCCGGAAGATCGCCGGCATGCTGCGCGCCGTCGCCGACCAGCTCGACGTCTGAGCCGGGCACCGGACTAGATTCCCGAGACCGCGGGCACCAGCCCCTCGTCGGCCGCGCGCGTCAGCAGCTCCCGTATCGCGGCGTACCCCGCCTCGCCCAGATCCGCGGTGAACTCGTTGACATACAGGCCGATATGGGCGTCCGCGACCTCGGGGTCCATCTCCTGGGCGTGCTCCAGCACATAGGCCCGGCTCGCCGCCGGGTCCGCCCAGGCGTGCCGGACGGAGGCCGTGATCGCGTCCGTGATCGCGGCCAGCCGCTCGGCGCCCAGCGACCGCTTCGCGATGATGGCGCCCAGCGGGATCGGGTGCCCCGTGGTCCCCTCCCAGAACTCGCCCAGGTCGGCCAGCCGGTGCAGCCCGTACCGCTGATACGTGAACCGCGCCTCGTGGATGACCAGTCCGGCGTCCACGAGGCCGTCGCGCACCGCGGGCATGATCTCGTGGAACGGCAGCACCCGCACCTCGCCGACCCCGCCCGGCACGTGCTCGGCCGTCCACAGGCGGAACAGCAGGTAGGCGGTGGACCGTTCGCCCGGCACCGCCACCGTCTTCCCCGCCAGGCTCGCCGGCCCGGCCGCGTCCCGGGTCAGGACCAGCGGCCCGCAGCCCCGGCCCAGCGCGCCGCCGCAGGGCAGCAACGCGTACTCGTCCAGGACCCAGGGCAGCACCGCGTAGGACACCTTGAGGATGTCGCCCTCGCCGCGCTCGGCCAGGCCGTTGGTGATGTCGATGTCCGCGAAGTCCACCTCCACCGGCGGCGCCCCGGGCAGCAGGCCGTGCGCCCAGGCGTGGAAGACGAACGTGTCGTTGGGGCACGGCGAGTACGAGATGCGCAGCGCGTCAGCCACGGTCCCTCCAGGTGTCGAGTACGGGCGGCAGCGCGGCGAACGCGTCGGTCAGCGCCCGCAGCGCGGCGGGGATGCGCCAGGCCGCGCGGTCCCGGGGGCCCACGGCGTTGGACACGCAGCGGATCTCCAGCACCGGAACACCGGCCGGCGCCGCGGCCGTCGCCACCCCGAACCCCTCCATGGCCTCCGCCGCCGCCCCCGGGTGCCGCTTCGCCAGCTCGGCCGCGCGCTCGGCGGTGCCGGTGACGGTGCTCACGGTCAGCACCGGGCCGAGGGCGGCGCCGGTGGCGGTGGCGACCGCCCGGGCGAGGCCCTCGGGCGGTTCGTGGGCGGCGACGCCGAAGCCGAGTTCGGCCACGTCGAGGAAGCCGTCGGAAGTCTGGGCGCCCAGATCGGCGGCCACGATCGAGGAGGCGACGACCGTGCCGCCGACGCCGGCGGCCGGCGCGAAGCCGCCACCGATGCCGGCGGCTATCACCAGGTCGTGGGGCTCGGGCGCGAGCGCCAGCGCGGTGGCCGTCCCGGCCGCCGCGGCGGCGGGCCCCACGCCCGCGGCCAGGACCTCGGTCACCAGCCAGGCGGGCGCCGCGTTCAGGCCGTTCACCACCGCGTCGCGCTCGGGCGGGACGGCGGTGACCACCAGGACCCGCAGCGGCGGGCCGTCGTCAGTCCTCGGGCTCAAGATCGGCGTTCCACACGCCCTCGAAGGAGCCGAACAGCCGCTCCTCGTACTGCTCCTGGGACGAGGAGGACCAGATCTCCTCCGCGTCGTAGTCCTCGCCCACCTGGGCGACGACGACCCGGATGTCGCTCGCCTCGGGCAGCGTGCCCGGGGTCTGGTTCCGGTCGCGGTCCCGCTGCTGGATCTCGTCGACGTCGAACGTCTGATAGGTGGTGGTGAAGGGATTCGCGTCGTACAGCAGGCCGTTGAAGAACAGCAGCCAGCCGGTGTCCGCGATCTCCGGGTCCACCCCGATGCGGAACGTGTCCCCGGCCTGCGTGGTGAAGACCGGCACGTCCTCGTCGCTGTCCAGGCACTCCCGGACCCGGTCGACACTCAGGTCCTCGCCGTGCGCGTAGCAGTCGTCCGCGGTCTCCCGCGAGGAGGTGGCCGAACCGAGCGTGAAGTGCGCGTTCGGACTGGGCTCCTGGCACCCCGACAGCGCGAGGAGCGACAGCGAAACAGTGCCGGCGGCGAAGGTGGTACGGACGGCCCGGCGGCCCCGCTTCGTGGCGAACGCAGTCATGCGGGCAGGTTAACCCGCAGGCCGCCGGTCATCTGACGCGGGGGTGCGGCGTGCCGCGCCGCGCCGCGGACAGCAGACTGCCCAGGGACGGCAGCGCGCCGGCCGCCACGATCCCGGCCGCGACCGCCATGCCCAGCGTGCCCTCCAGCGGCAGCCCGATCCCGATCGCGCCGCCCGCCACCCACGCCATCTGCAACGAGGTCTCCGAACGGGCGAACGCGGACGTACGCACCACCTCGGGCACGTCCCGCTGGATCATCGCGTCCAGCGACAGCTTCCCCAGCGCCTGGCAGATGCCCGCCGCCGCGCACACCGCGACCACCGTCACCGTCAGATAGCTGACCGCCGCCGTCACCGTGCACGCGAGCGCCAGCAGCAGCACCACCAGCAGGATCCGCTCCGGGGCGCGGTCGCGCAGCCAGTTCCCCAGCAGGTTCCCCAGGGCGTTCCCCGTGCCGGCCGCCACCCCCACCACGCCCAGGGAGAACGCGGCGGTCAGCCCCGGCAGCGACTCGCTGCGCAGCAGGAACGCCATGAAGAACAGCAGGAAACCCGACAGCGCCCGCAGCGACGCGTTCGCGATCAGCGCCTTGAACACCGGCGAGTCCACGCCCCGCAGCACCCCGCGCCGCCCCTCGTCCCGGTCCCGGGACTTGGCGCGCCTGGCCTCGGCCAGCTCCGCCAGGTGCACGGTGCGCTCGCCGCGCGCCAGGTCCACCTGGTGCGGCAGCCGGAAGGAGAGGAACGCGCCGACGACGGTGACCACGCACGCCCCGTACAGCGGCCACCGCTCGCCGATCGCGTTCAGCCCGAGGCCGACCGGCGCGGCGGCGCCGGCGGAGATGAGGCCGGTCAGGGTGATGCGGGCGTTCGCCTTCACCAGGGAGATGCGGGACGGCAGCAGCCGGGGGACGACCGCGGCGCGCACGATGTTGTACGCCTTGGAGCACACCATCACGCCCAGCGCCGCCGGATACAGCTCCAGCCCCCCGGAGACCACGGCCGCCGCGATGACCAGGGCCAGCCCGCCCCGGGCGAGCAGCGCCGCCGCCATGGCCGCGCGGCGGCCGTGCGGCAGCCGGTCCAGCAGCGGGCCGATCACCGGGGCCAGGAGGACGAACGGGGCCATGGTGATGGCGAGATACAGCGCCACCCGGCCGCGGGCCTCGTCGGTGGGCACCGAGAAGAAGATGGTGGATGCCAGCGCCATCGTGATGAGCATGTCGCCCGCGGAGTGCACCGCGTGCAGCTCGATCAGCTTCGCCAGCCCGGACTCGCCGGCGCCGTGGGCGTGGGTGACGCGCCGGATGCGGCGGCCGACGGCCAGCGGCACCGCGGGCAGGGCACGGCCCGTCGCGCGGACCGCCCGGTGGAAGACCCCGGAGCCGGACCCGCTCTTGGTGTCGGAGGAGCTGCCTGCGGCCACGGCTGCAAGCCTAAGGCCAGAACCTTGCCCGGTTCCTGCTTCTCGCGTCCCCTTTACAGGGGTTTACGGCGCGCGCGGCGCCGTCCCGGGAGCGTCGCGGCCCACGCACCCGCCGCCCGGGGCGTGCGGTAGCGTGGGCCAACGGTGCGCCTTGCCTCGTTCAGCGCGACGTCGTAGCGGTCCAGTGTCCGCTCCGTCGGCTCCGATCGCCACCAGGCGCCCGCACCGACGACGGCGTAGGAGTGAATTCTTGTGAGTGCTGGGATGCGAAGCCGAACCCCGGACCGGCTGTGTGCCGAGGCGGTGGACCTTGCCCGCGAGGCCGCGGCCGAGGCCGCGTACCCGCAGCCGCTGGGTTCCTACCTCGGCGCGGTGGCCGAGGGGGACCGGCTGGTCACCCACCTGTTCGCCAGCGAGGACCCCGGCTACCCCGGCTGGCGCTGGTCCGTCACCGTCGCCCGCGCCGCCCGGGCCCGTTACGTCACCGTCGACGAAGTCGCGCTCACCCCCGGCCCGGACGCGCTGCTGGCGCCCGAGTGGGTGCCGTGGAGCGAGCGGCTGCGCCCGGGCGACCTGGGCCCCGGCGACCTGCTGCCCACCGAGCCGGACGACGCGCGGCTGGCGCCCGGGTTCCTGGCCGAGGCGCCCGAGGCCGAGGCCGCCGAGCGCGGCGGGATCACCGATGTCCTGAACGAAGTGGGGCTGGGCCGCCGCCGGGTGCTGTCCTGGTTCGGGACGGAGGACGCCGCCGACCGCTGGGCGGAGGGCTGGGGCGCCGAGACGCCGATGGCCCAAGCGGCCCCGGCCAGTTGCGTGAGCTGCGGCTTCCTGGTGCCGATGGCGGGGGCGCTGCGGCAGGCGTTCGGCGTGTGCGCCAACGAGTACTCCCCGGCGGACGGGCACGTGGTCTCGCTGTCCTACGGCTGCGGCGGCCACTCCGAGGCCGCCGTGATGCCCGAGCCGCAGCCGCCGGCGCCGCCGGTGATCGACCACATGGGCGCCGACCCGCTTTAGTTCACGCCAGCGAGCGCAGGATCAGGGCGGCCCCGGAGGCGGCCACCGTCGCCAGCAGCGCGCCGCGCGCCGGGCCCGCGCCCGGGGGTCCTGCCCAGCCGGTCTTGCCGGGCCCGCGCCGCCATACACGGCACCTCGCTGCTCCCCCAGCTAACGCTGGGAGGTGCCCCCAGCCGAATCGCCCAAGTACGGCCAAGTACGAGTGGCGATCCGGCGCCTTGCGGGGGGTACCTCCCAGGCCCCCAAGGGCCTGGGGGCGCACCGCGTCTGACGACGCGGACTGATCCGACAAGACCGACCGGGCAGGACCCAACCGCGTGCGCAGCGGCCTTCCCGCCAGGAACCCGGCCAGCACGAACGGCGTCAGCAGCAGCCCGGCCCGGATCTGCTCGCCGTCCAGTTCGCCCGCCAGCGCCAGCGCGGCCAGCGAGATCGCCGCGCCGAAGAAGAAGAACGCGCCCAGCGTGGCCCGCACCCGGGCGGCCGGCTCGTGCTGGTAGAGCAGCGCGAGCGGCGGCCCGCCGATGGACGTGGCCGTGCCCGTCAGCCCCGACACGGCGCCCGCCGTCAGCAGCGACGCCGGGCGGATGCGCACCCGCGCCGACCACAGCGAGGCCGCCGTCGCCAGCAGCACCATCACGCCCACCACCGCGCCCAGCGCGCGCGGCCCGAGCACCCTCACCAGCCACGCCCCGGCCAGCGCGCCCGGCACCCGGGCGGGCAGCCCCCAGGCCAGGCCGCGCCAGTGGATGTGCCGCCACTCGGTGATAACGGTGAGCGTCGGCAGCGTCATCGAGGTGACCACCAGGGCACCGGGCAGCAGTTCCGGTGCGGCGAACGCGACGACGGGCGCGGCGATCAGGCCCAGGCCGAGCTGGGGCCCGTCTTCAAAGAGGCCGCCCTACCCGCGACGCTCCCCCGCAAGCGGGAGGTACCCCCAGGCACGCACGCTCGCTGCGTTGCCGAATCGCGCGAGTACGACCAAGTACGAGCTGCGATCCGGCGCCTTGCGATCGCACGCGCCAGACGCCGCGGGTGGCCGGACGCCCCCTTTGAAGACGGACCCCGGCCCGCTCTGCACCGCCGACCCCGCGAACACCGCCGCACCCGCCACGAGCAGGAGCGATATGTCGGTCATCGACGGCCGAACGTAGCATCGGCGGCGGCCCGTTCGCCTCCCATTAGCCGGGGCGCCGCCCGAGGCGGCGTCGCGCGCGCCCGCACCCGGTACTGTCGCTCCCGTGACCACCGACAGCAGCGACGACCCGTTCGACACCCAGCGGTTGCGGCACGGCGTCCTCACCGCGTGGACCGGCTCCCCGGCGCGCTTCCGGGAGGACGCCAACGCCGAGGAGGACCTGGCCAGAGGCGGCTACCGCGACCGGCTGGTCGTCGAGCTCGCGCAGAACGCCGCCGACGCCGCCGCCCGCGCCGGGCTGCCCGGCCGGCTGCGGCTCACGCTGGCCGACGGGGTGCTGACCGCAGCCAACACCGGGGCGCCGGTGGACGCGGCGGGCGTGGAGTCGCTGTCCACGCTGCGCGCCTCCGCCAAGCGGGACGCGGAGGGCGGCGTCGGCCGGTTCGGCGTCGGCTTCGCCGCCGTCCTCACCGTCAGCGACGAGCCCGCCATCACCGGCCGGGCCGGCGGGGTGCGCTGGTCGCTGACCGAGGCCGGCGAACTCGCCCGCGCCGCCGCCGCCGACACCCCGCGGCTGCTCGCCGAGCTGGACCGCCGGGCCGGCCAGCGGCACGCCGTTCCGCTGCTGCGGCTGCCGCTGCCGCTGGCCGGGGCCGAGGTCCCCGAGGGCTATGACACCGCCGTCATCCTGCCGCTGCGCGACGCGGCGGCCGAGGACCTGGCGGCCCGGCTGCTGGACGCGGTGGACGACACGCTGCTGCTCACGCTGCCGGGCCTCGACGAGGTCACCGTCGAGGTGGCGGGCGTGCCGCGGACCCTGACGCGCCGCCAGTTCGGGCCCTACACCCAGATCACCGAGGAGCCCGGGCCGGCCGGCAGCGCGGTCCGTTCCACCCGCTGGCGGGTGTCGACCGCCAACGGCGAGGCCGACCCCGAGCTGCTGGCCGACCGGCCGCTGGAGGAACGGGAACGCCGTCACTGGTCGGTGACCTGGGCCGTTCCGGTGGACGCCGAGGGCGCCCCGGCCCCGCCGCCCAGCGCGCCCGTGGTGCACGCGCCAACCCCCACCGACGACGCGCTCGGCCTGCCCGCCCTGCTCATCGCCACCTTCCCGCTGGAGCCCACCCGCCGCCATGTCGCGCCGGGCCCGCTGACCGACTTCCTCCTCGCCCGCGCCGCCGACGCCTTCACCGCGCTGCTCGCCGACTGGCGGCCGGTGACCGAGGAGACGCTGAGCCTGGTGCCCGGGCCGCTGGGCCGGGGCGAACTCGACGGCCGGCTGCGGGCGTTGCTGCTCGACCGGCTGCCCACCACCGCGTTCCTGCCCAGCGCCGCGGCGGCCCCCGGCACCGACGAGCCCGAGGCCGAGGTGCCCGTCGCGCTGCGCCCCACCGAGGCCGAGCTCGTGGAACGCGCCGGCGCGGACACCGTCGCCGTGCTGGCCGAGCTGTTCCCGGTGCTGCTGCCCGCCGGGCTGGAGCGCCGCGCCGAGCTGCGGGTGCTGGAGGTGGCCCGCGTCTCGCTCGGCGAGATCATCGACCGGCTGGCCGGCGTCGAGCGCCCGCCGAGCTGGTGGTGGCGGCTGTACGAGTCGCTGGCCGGTGTGGACCCCGAGCTGCTGACCGGACTGCCCGTTCCGCTGGCCAGTGAGGGTCCCCCCGGCAACGGGGGCGCGGCCGCCGGGGGCGGCCGCACCACCATCGGCCCGCGCCGCGTGCTGCTGCCGGTGCCCGGCACCGACCCGGCCGAGCTGGACCGGCTCGGGCTGAAGGTCGCCCACCCGGATGCCGCCCACCCGCTGCTGGAGAAGCTGGGTGCCGCCCCTGCCACGCCCCGCGCGGTGCTCGCCACCTCGCAGGTGCGGGCGGCCGTCGCCGCCTCCGGTGACGTCGAGGTGTGGGACGAGGACGCCATCCCGGCCGCCGAGCTGGCCGAGACGGTCCTCGCGCTGGTCCGCGACGCCGGGCTGCGGCCGGGCGACGAGCCGTGGCTGGCCGCCCTCGCGCTGCCCGACGAGGACGGCGAGCTGACCCCGGCGGGGGAGCTGGTCTACCCGGACAGCGTGTTCCAGCGGATCATCCGCGAGGGTGAACTCGCCGCCTGCGACCCGGAGCTGGCCGCCCGCTGGGGCGAACAGCCGCTCACCGCGGTGGGCGTGCAGGGCGACTTCGCGCTGATACGGGCCACCGACGTGGTCCTGGACCCGGACGAACTGGAGCCGCGCGACGCCGACTTCGCCGAGCCCGACGACATCGGCCTGCTGGACGCGGTGGACGTGTGGTGCGAGGACACGCTCGACGCGCTGCCCGACGCCGCGCTGCCGCCCGTCGCCGCCGAGGTGCTGGCCGTCCGCGACCTGGAGCTCGTCGCCGACGACGCCTGGCCCCAGGTGCTCGGGCTGCTCGCCCGGCCGCCGTTCCGCACGGCGCTGACCGCCGCCGTCCGCGTCCGGATGCCCGACGGCACGATCGAGCGCGCCCGTTCGTACACGGCCTGGTGGCTGCGCGGCGCGCCCATCCTGGACGGCCGCCGCCCGGCCGGTCTGCGCGCGGCGGACGGCGACCCGCTGCTCGCCCACCTGTACGAGGACGCGGACACGGCGGACGTCGACGAGGAGGTGCTGCACGCGCTCGGGGTGCGCACCACCGCCCGCGCGCTGCTCGCCGAGCCGGGCGGCGCGGCCGACCTGCTGGCCCGCCTCGCCGACCCCGACCGCCCGGTGACCTCGGCCCAACTGCACGGCCTGTACGCCCTGCTGGCCGAGCTGGACCCGGACGACGTGACGCTCCCCGACGAGCTGCGGGCCGTGGTGGACGGCGTGCCGACCGTGGTGGCCGCCGGTGACGCCCTGGTCGCCGACGCTCCCGACCTGCTGCCGCTGGCCACCGGACGCGCGCTGCTGCCGGTGCCGCCGGACCGGGCCGCCGCCCTGGCGGCCGTGCTCGACGTGCGCCCGCTCGGCGCCGCCCTGCCGGCCGAGCCGCCCGCCTCCGGTACCGAGCGGGAGGTGCCCGCGGCGGCCCGCGCGCTGCTCGGCGAGGGAACGCCCGCCACCTATGTGGAGCACGACGAACTGGTCATCTCCGCCGTCGAGTTGGACTGGCGCCTCAGCGCCGACGGCACGCTGCACGCGGCGACCGTCGAGGGGCTGGCCGCCGGGCTGGCCTGGGCCACCGGGCAGTGGCCGCGCCGGTTCGAGCTGGCCGCCCTGCTGGAGGACCCCTCGCGGGCGGACGAGCTGGAGACCGCCCGGTGGTTCGACTGACGGCACGCGGGGCCCTGGCCGCCGTGTCGCTGCTGGCGCTGACCGCCTGCTCCGGCTCCGCCGCCTCCCCTCCGGTGCCGGAGGAGTCGGCCGAAACCGAGGCCGAAACCGAGGCCGAGCCGGAACTGTGGCGGCCCGCGCCCGGCACCGACTGGCAGTGGCAGCTCAGCGGCCCGCTCGACCTCACCGTCGACGTCCCGGTGTACGACATCGACGGCTTCGAGTCGACCGCCGAGGACGTGGCCGCGCTGCGCGCGCGCGACGTCCGCGTCATCTGCTACATCAACGCCGGCGCCTGGGAGGACTTCCGCCCCGACCGGGACGCGTTCCCCGCCGGACTGCTCGGCGAGGGCAACGGCTGGGAGGGCGAACGCTGGCTGGACATCCGCCGGTTGGACGCGCTGCGCCCGCTGATGGCCGAGCGTTTCGACATGTGCGCCGACAAGGGCTTCGATGCCGTCGAACCCGACCTCCTCGACGGCCACCTGAACGAGACCGGCTTCCCCCTGACGGCCGCCGACCAGCTCGCCTACAACCGCATGATCGCCGAACTCGCCCATGAACGCGGCCTGTCGGTGGGCCTGAAGAACGACATGCCGCAAATACCCGAGCTGGTCGACGAGTTCGACTTCGCCGTTAACGAGGAGTGCGCCGAGTTCGGCGAGTGCGAGGCGCTGACCCCGTTCATCGAGGCGGGCAAGGCCGTATTCCACGTCGAATACGCCCTGTCCCCCGAGGAGTTCTGCCCGGTCACCACCCCCCTGGGCCTCAGCTCGCTCGCCAAGAACCTCGACCTGGACGCCTGGCGGGAGACGTGCCCCTGACGCCGCGCCGGGCGCAGATCACCGAGCCCTGCGACCTCTCGGCGCCGCGCGCCATGTACGACCTGGATCTCTTCGATCAGGCCCTGTCCGGCCGGTCTTGCCGGGCCCGCGCCGCCTGGATCGCGGCCTCGCGGCGGCGGACGTACCACAGGCCGAAGACGCCGAGGCCGGCGCCGGTCAGGCAGGTCCAGAGCCACCAGGTGTGGTCGTGGTCGGCGTACCAGGAGTAGAAGGGCAACTGGACCACGAACAGCGCGGCCCAGGCGATGGTGCCGACGAGAACGGTGGCCACCACGTTGCCCTCAAGGGGCTCGGGTGCCTCCCGTTTTCCGTTGGTCCACTCACCGAGGCGCATGCCCGCAGCCTACCTGGGGGTGTCTCACGCATCACTCGAATGGCCCCCGGGGAATGTACATCGGCCGACGATCGTCCTATATTTCGTTAGGCAAGCTAATGAGCCAGAGGGTGGTGCCCATGCCCAACGCGATGCTGGACGGCCCGGACGACGCCGACGCGGTCAACACACTGCGCATCGGCGTGCTGCGGCTCTCGCGCCGTCTGCGCCACCTCAGTGCGGACCGGACCCTGAGCCTCGCCGAGCTGTCCGCGCTGGGCACCCTCGCCCGCTGCGGCCCCATGACCCCGGGGGAGCTGGCCCGCAAGGAGCACGTTCAGCCGCCGTCGATGACCCGCATCATCGCGCTGCTCCAGGACCGGGGCCTCGTCGGGCTCGAACCACACCCCCAGGACCGGCGGCAGAAGGTCGTCGCCGCCACCGACCAGGCCGAGGAGATGCTGGAGGCGAGCCGCGGCCAGCGGAACGCCTGGCTGGCCCAGCTCGTCGGCGAGCTCGACGAGGAGGAGTGGGCAGCGCTGCGCGCCGCGGCGCCGGTGCTGCACAAGCTCGCGCACCTCTAGGCGCTTCTCCCGGGCGCGCCGCCGCGCGCCCGCCGCGCCCACCGCGAGAGACAGCACAGACCGCACGAAGGAGTGTTTCCCTTGAGTCCGGGACCCGGAGCAGACTCCGCACCCGCATCCCTGACCACGACCGACAAGACATCCACCTTCAGTTCCTTCCGCGTCCGCAACTACCGGATCCACTTCCTGGGCTCGTCGGTGTCCAACATCGGGACCTGGATGCAGCGCATCGCCCAGGACTGGCTCGTGCACGAACTGACCGGCTCCGCCGCGGCCGTCGGCATCACGCTGGCGCTCCAGTTCCTGCCGATGCTCCTCTTCGGCCTCTACGGCGGCGTCCTCGCCGACCGCTTCGACAAGCGCAAGCTGATGATCGGCACCCAGGTGGTGCTGGGCCTCAGCGGACTGACGCTCGCCGCGTTGACGTTCAGCGGCAGCGTTCACGCGTACCACGTCTACGCGCTGGCCCTCGTCGTCGGCCTGGCGACCGTCGTGGATAATCCGGCCCGCCAGGCGTTCGTCTCCGAGATGGTCGGCCCGGGCCTGCTGCGCAACGCCGTCTCCCTCAACTCCGCCAACTTCCAGTCCGCGCGGCTGATCGGCCCCGCCGTCGCGGGCGTCGTGATCACCTCCGTCGGCGTCGGCTGGGCCTTCCTCGCCAACGGGCTGTCGTTCATGGCCCCGATCACCGGCCTGCTGCTGATGCGCACCTCCGAGCTGTCCCCGGTCGAACGGGCGCCGCGCGGCAAGGGGCAGTTGCGCGAGGGGCTGCGGTACGTCGGCAGCCGCCCGGACCTGCTGTGGCCCATCGTGCTGCTCGGGTTCGTCGGCACCTTCGGCTACAACTTCCCGATCTGGCTGGTGGCCTTCACCGACCAGGTCTTCCACGCCGACGCGGGCACCTACGGCCTGCTGAACTCGCTGATGGCGATCGGCTCGGTGGCCGGCGCGCTGCTGGCCGCGCGGCGCGGCAGCAGGCGGATGCGGTTCACGGTGGCCGCGGCCGTGCTGTTCGGCGTGCTGCTGATGATCGCCGCGGCGGCGCCCACGTTCCTGATCTTCGCCCTGCTGATGCCGGTGGTCGGCGTGGTGGCCATGACGTTCCAGGTCACCGCGAACGCCGGGATACAGCTCCACAGCGACCCGGCCATGCGCGGCCGGGTGATCAGCCTGATGATGATGGTCTTCGTGGGCGGCACCCCGTTCGGCGGGCCGTTGATGGGCTGGCTCTCCGACACGTACGGCGCCCGGATCGGACTGCTGGCCGGCGGCCTCGTGTGCGCCACCGCGGCCGTCGGCGTCGCGCTGGTGCTCGCCCGGATAGGCGGCCTGCGGCTGCGCATCAGCCTGCGAGCCGGCCGGCGCGGCGTGGCACTGGTGCCACGCGACCCGGAGGAGCTGACCGCTACGGCGTGACAGGCGGCACGCGCTGGGCCAGCACCTGCCCCGGCCAGTCGCCGACCAGGACGCGCTCGGTGGAGGTGAAGCCCTGGCTCTTGTAGTACTCCACGAGCCGGCCGTCGTCCCCCGCGTAGCAGTCGACGCGCAGCAGCTCGATGCCCTGTCGGCGGGTCTCGGCCACGGCGTGCGCCAGCAGCGCCGCGCCCACGCCGAGGCCCGCGAAGCGGCGGTCGGTGACCAGCAGGTGGACGTACACCTCGGGCTCGTCGGCCGGGGCCACATAGGGCGTCGGGTCCGGGGTCAGCGTCATCGTGCCCGCCGGTACGCCGTCGATCTCGGCCAGCCACGGGGTGCCGGACGCCACGATCTCCCCGACCCGCTCCACGGCCTTCGGCCGGGCCGACCAGGGCTCCGTGCCCCACTGCCCGGTGCGGCCGCGGGCCACCAGCCATTCCACCGCGCCGTCGAGCATCCCGAGTATCACGGGAAGGTCGTCCGTTCCGCCCTGTCTGATCTTCATGCGGCTCATGCTAGAACGTGTCGGGGGAGGTGCGGATGAGACTGTTCGCCGCTGTACTGCCACCGCCCGAGGCGGTGGCCGAACTCGAAACTGCCGTGCGGGAGTCGCGCGCGCTGCCCGAGGCCGACCGGCTGCGCTGGGCCGAGCCCGACGGCTGGCACATCACGCTCGCCTTCTACGGCGAGACGGACCCCGGGCAACTGCCCGGGCTGTACGCGCGGCTGGCCGAGGCGGCGCTCACGCACGAGCCGTTCCCGTTGCGGCTCACCGGCTGCGGGACGTTCGGCGACCGCGTGCTGTGGGCCGGGGTCGGGGGCGCCACGGCCGACCTGGTCAGCCTCGCCACCGCCGTGGGCCCGGGCGTCGGCACGCACGACGAGTACCGCCCGCACCTCACGCTGGCCCGGGGCCGGGGCGAGCCCCCGCTCACCCCCTGGACCGCCGCGCTCGCCGGCTTCGCCGGCACCGGCTGGACGGCGCGGGCACTGGTCCTGATGCGCAGCGAGGACGACCACCGGTACACGTCGCAGGCCGCCTGGCCGCTGGGCGTACCGTAAGTACCGTGAACGCCAAGACCCGCTCGCGCATCGTCACCACCGGCTTTGTCGTGCTGCTCGCGGTGGTGGCCCTGGCCGCGGTGCTCGGATAGCGCCGCGGCCGGGGTCCGCTCGTTCCCGCCTACCAGGCGAACGCCTCCGGGGACTGGCCCGGGCCCGGGAAGATCTCGTCCAGCGCGGACAGCACGTCCTCGCCGAGGTCGAGCTCCACCGCGCGCACCGCCGAGTCGATCTGCTCGCGCACCCGCGGCCCGACGATCGGCCCGGTCACCCCGGGCCGGGTCAGCAGCCAGGCGAGGGCCAGCTCGCCGGGGGCCAGGCCGTGCTTGTCGGCCAGGTCCTCGTACGCCTGGATCTGCGCCCGCTGCGCGGGGTCGGCCAGCACCTCCGCCGCGCGGCCGCCCGCGCTGCGGCCCGAGCCGCCCTCGCGCTCCTTGCGGATGGCGCCGCCGAGCAGCCCGCCGTGCAGCGGCGACCACGGGATGACGCCCAGGCCGTAGCCCTGGGCGGCCGGGATGACCTCCATCTCGGCCCGGCGCTCGGCCAGGTTGTACAGGCACTGCTCGCTGACCAGCCCGAGGGAGTTGCGCCGGGCGGCGGCCTCGTTGGCCTGGGCGATGTGCCAGCCGGCGAAATTCGACGAGCCGGCGTAGAGGATCTTGCCCTGCTGCACCAGAACGTCGATGGCCTGCCAGATCTCCTCCCACGGCGTGTCCCGATCGACGTGGTGGAACTGGTACAGGTCGATGTAGTCCGTCTGAAGCCGCTTGAGGCTGGCGTCCACGGCACGGCGGATGTTCACCGCGGACAGCTTGTCGTGATTCGGCCAGGCCGGGCCGTCGCCCGCCATGTTCCCGTTCACCTTGGTGGCCAGCACCACCTTGTCGCGGCGCTCGCCGCCCTGGGCGAACCAGGTGCCGATGATCTCCTCGGTGCGGCCCTTGTTCTCGCCCCAGCCGTAGACGTTGGCGGTGTCGAAGAAGTTGATTCCCTCGTCAAGCGCCGCGTCCATGATGAGGTGGGCGTCCGCCTCGTCGGTGAACGGCCCGAAGTTCATGGTCCCCAGGACCAGTCGGCTGACCTTGAGACCCGTGCGTCCGAGCTGTGTGTACTTCATGGGTGCCAGCCAACGCCGTGGAGTGCGCTCCAGGCAAGAGAGGCCGCGACGTCCACGGGGACGTCGCGGCCTCATCCGCGTTATGTGGGGTTGGTTATGCCGAGCGGCCCTTCACCCCGGCGAAGACGCCCGCGCCGACGGCGACGAGGGCGCCGACGAGGACGACGTAGAGGCCGAAGGCCGTGGAGAACTCGAAGCTCTCCATGACCATGTCCAGGTCCTCGCCGGTCAGTTGACCACCGGCCTCGTCCTCGACGTAGGTGCGGGCCAGCCGCTCGGGGTCGAGCACGTTGAGAACGGCGAAGACGAGCGCGATCAGCGCGGGCACCGCGGCCCCCGCCGCCGCCATGGCGTTCCGCTTGACCAGGCCGAACGCGAACAGCCCGATGGCCAGCAGAGCGGTGATCAGCGTGAACATGCCGTCGCCGTCCATGCCGCCGACCGTTTCCGACCCGGCGGACATGCCTCCCTCGGCGCCCTCGACGGTGGTCCAGGCGAGGAACGAACCCAGGAACGCCAGCGCGGCGCCGGCAATCCCGGCGATGATGGGCTGCTTGGGGAACGCGTCGGCTACGGCGCCCCCCGCAGGCGCCGCAGCCGGTGCGGAATAGTTTTGACCGTATCCACTCATGGGCAGAACGTAAGGATGGCTGAATCCCGGCCGCAACGTGCTTGACCGCTATGCCTCTTATGCAGATCTTATCTCTGCGGAATGCTCGCTTCCTGGGCTCAGGAACTCCCCATCTCGAGCGCCGTCTCTCGGTTGGCGCCCGGGGTGGCAGGCTTGGGAGCATGCCCACTTGGCCCACGCTCACCGGGGCGGTACTCGCGGGCGCGCTGCTCGCGCCGCTGTCCGTCGCCGCGCCCGCCGCCGCCGACGCGCCCCCGGCGTTCCACATCAACGACCCGCGCATCACCGAGTCGAGCGGGCTCCAGGCCAGCCACCGCCACGCCGACGTGTACTGGACGCACAACGACCAGGACACCGCCCCCAACATCTACGCCATCGACGGCACGACGGGCGACACGCTGGCGACCGTGACGCTGGCCGGCGTCGAGGGCCGCGACCTGGAGGCCATCTCCCTGGGCCCGGAGGGCGACCTCTACATCGGCGACATCGGCGACAACTACGACGGCGGCTGGTCGGAGGTGTGGATCTACCGCATTCCCGAGCCGGAGACCCTGGCCGACGCCACGGTGACGCCCACGGTGTACACGGCGACGTACGACGACGGCCCGCGCGACGCCGAGGCGCTGATGGTCCACCCGGAGACGGGCCGGGTCTACATCGCGAGCAAGAAGGAGGACGGCGGCGGCGCGCTGTACGCAGGCCCGGCGCAGTTGACGGAGGCGGGCGTCAACGCGTTCCAGCGGGTGGCCGACATCGACGTGTGGGTGACGGACGGCGCGTTCTCCCCGGACGGCACGCGCCTGATGCTGCGCGGCTACTTCACGGCGCAGATGTACCGCTGGACGCCGGACGGCACGCCGGAGCCGATCGACCGCAGGGTGATCCCCGGCGGCCCGATGCAGGGTGAATCGGTGACGTTCACGCCGGACGGCAGGACGCTGATGTTCGGCGGCGAGGACGAGAACAGCGAGGTCGAACCGGTGGAACTGGCCGGTGAGTTGCTGCCGGAGAGTGCCCGCGAGAGTTCGCCTCCGGAGGAGGAGTCCGACTCCGACTCCGACTCCGACGCCGCGGGCGGGCGCGACGAGGAGGACGACGAGGGCATCTCCACCGGCACAGCGAGCACGCTGATCGTCGGCGTCCTGATCATTCTCGGCGTGCGGTATCTGTCGGTGAGCGGAAAGAAGAAGGGGTGAACGGAGTGAACGGGGGCGTTCACCCGCCCATCTGGCCGGGGTTCGTCAGCATCGAGACGAAGTAGCGCATCTCGCCGTCGAATTGGCGGTCGGCGGTGAGGCGGTTGGCCGTCCGCCTGCCGGGGAGCTTGAACGTGATCCAGCGGTCCCGCATCGGGTCGATCCGCACCTCGCCGAGCGAGGCCGCCGCCTGGGACCACGGAATCACCCAGGTGATGTTCTTCAGTTTGAAGGTGACCTGGCCGGTCCGGATGAACACCACGGCCTGCTCGGTGAGGGTGATCGTGTATTTCCGCTGGGTGAGCAGCGTGAACGTGTCGAGCACCGCGGAGAAGAAGCCGCCCAGGTTGGTCAGCCAGGCCATGCGCCCGGTGGTGGCCACGAAGGTGACCAGCGGCCGGTCGGTCGGATTGGCCTGGGCGATCATCCGCCAGGCCTCCGCTTGAATGCTCTCCTTACTCAGGGCCACGGTGCCTCTCCTCACTCGCGGTCGACGTGAACGTGATGCTGCGCAGCAGCCTCACCATGGCGGGCATGTACGCCTCCCAGTGGCGGATGCTCGGGGTGGTGAACGTGGCCGTGAGCATGTACTGATGGGACAGCGAGGGGTCGTCCGGTACGGGGACGAACGCCATCAGTTCCGCCATGGGCAGGTTGAGGGTGGGCTTGCCGGATTCCAGTGGCGGGATGGGGTGCTCGTGCCCGCCCATCACCACCGCGCCGGGGCCGCAGGGCAGGTCGTACACGCTGCCCGTCCAGCCCTTGCCACGGGCCGCGACGAGCGCCTGCATGGCGCCCTCGGCCGCGACGGCGCGGTCGTCGCCGTAGGCGAACTTCTGCGCGGCCACCAGCAGGGTCGCCAGCGAGCGCTCGCCGTTGATGATCCGCTGCGCGCCGCCCACATAGAGGGTTCCGGCGGCGCGAAGTCCCCGGGACAGGGTGTGGACCACCCCGATGACCTTGCGGTCCACCTCCTCCGCGCCGAACTCGGGGTTGCCGATCCGTTGCCGTACATAGGTGAGCGCCTCGTCGGCGCTCATCCCCAGCGGCAGTGCCCGGAAGCCGTCGGACACTTCGAAACGCGCCGACATCATGCGGCCTCACCCGCGTTCCAGGCGCTGTCGAAACTCTGCTGGAGCGGCGCGTTCGGGAGGGCGATGGCGGTGGGCGGCGGATCGTTCAACCCGAGGTACCGCGCGTCATCGGCGTTCACGGCGCCCGCCAGGCCGGCTCGCGAGGTCTGTGCGGGTGCGAACTGTACGTCCTGGGACTCGCCGGTGGTGGGCTCGATCGCGCCGCCCTGGAACTGAAATCCGTCCATTTCCATGGGGCGGGTGTCGTAACTGCCTTCCCAGAACGAGGCGTCCCAGGGAAACTCCAGATCCTCCCAGGGGTAATCGACATCGGCGCCGCCCCATTCAGCCGCGCCGTAGGCCAGCCCCGCGGTGATCCGCAGCGTCAACGCGGACATCCGAAGCCCCTTGGAAACCGCGTCGAGATAGAGACGGGCCTGCGGCAGCGGAATCATGCGGGCCACCGCGTCCAGCACCCTGGCGATCTTTGAATAGACACTGGCGAAGGTGAGCAGCACGTCGGCGAATTTCACCAGGTCGGCGGCGCGTTCGCGGATCCAGTTGCCGATGTTGTGGAGGACGTCGGTGGCGATGTCCTGGAGGGTGTCGAGCATGTCGCCGATGGCGTCGCCGATGCTGGAGAGCCAGCCGGGTTTGTTGGGGGCGATGTCGCCGGCTTCGTTGAGGCGGTCGGCGATTGTTTCGCCGTATTCGGTGTAGTCGATGGCCAGGGTGCTGGCGCGGCTGCGGATGTCGTCGAGGTGCTGCTGTGCCTGTTCGTGGTCGCGTTCGAGCTGGGCGCGTTCGGCTTGGGCCGCTTCGTCTGGTTCTTCGTCGGGTGGGGCGAAGGGGTTGACGGGAATGAGCTCCGGCAGTGCGGCGAGGGCGCGTTGGGCCTCTTGGGCTTCTGCTTCGAGGTTGCGGGCGTCTTGTTGGGCTTCGAGCATGTGGTCGGCCCAGTCCTCCAGCGCGCCGGCGGCGCGGGAGAAGGAGTCGCGGGCTTTTTCGACCTTGGGGCGGAAGTCGTCGTCGAAGCTCTCCCGGAAGGCGTCGGCGGCCCGGCCGCGCCATTCGCTCGTCCCGGCCGAGGAGTTGAGCATGTAGACGATGTCGCCCAGGGTGGTGGCGGTCTGGCGCATGTCCTGGGCGACGCGGCTGGCGGTGGGGTGGTCGCCGGGGCAGGGCACGAAGCCCAGGGCGGGGTAGTCGGCTTCCTGCTCAGGCGAGGGCGCGACGGGAATGGACCAGCTCATACGGCTATCGCCCCACCCAGGTTGGCGTCGTGGAGGGACTCCTCCAGTCCCTCGTCGATGCCCTGGAACGCGCGGACGACCTCGTCGAGGGCGTTGGCGGCGGCGTCGGCGAACTCGCCGAGCTGGCCTATGCCGTACTCCCACTCGCCGCTGAAGTCATCCATACGATTCACCAGTCGAGCGACCCCCATCGCCGACCCCTCGGCTTCCGCGAGGGCGCGGCAGGGCCGTTCCATCAACTCGGCGATATTCCTGACGTTATCGCGGGCAGAACGCAGGTTGTCATAGTCGAGATACAAATCAGATACAGGCATGCGAGGGTCCCTCCCCCTTGGTCCGGTCGATGCGGACGCGACGCGGGTTGGTGATACCCGGGCGTCCAGAAAAATCTCTCCGCGGCTCAAGTTCCCCCCTAAGCCGAGCTGTTGATTCCACCGTAGTGGAGTGTTTGCTCGGCAATCGAGAGATGTCCAGGGATGTGTGACGTGAGTCACATTGAGCGGGGGTGTCATGCGGACCACCATCAACCGATCGGTTGATCGCAGGCCGAGCGTGATGGCCGATACCCCACGCCGCCCGCCCCCGCGATCCTTGCGGCATGCCCGTGATCGAAGTTCAGGACCTGCGCAAGTCCTACGGCGGCAGGAGGGCCGTTGACGGTGTTTCCTTCACCGTCGACGAGGGGGAGATCTTCGGAATCCTCGGGCCCAACGGCGCCGGCAAGACCACAACCGTCGAGTGCGTCGCGGGCCTGCGTGCCCCTGACGCGGGACTCGTACGGGTAGCGGGGCTCGATCCTGTGGCCCGGCACGAGGAAGTCACCCGGCTGCTCGGCGTCCAGCTCCAGCGGAGCGAGCTCCAGCCGAAGCTGACCGCCGGCGAGGCGCTCGACCTGTATGCCTCCTTTTACGAGCGGCCGGCGGACTGGCGTGTCCTCGTCGAGCGGCTGGGTCTCGAAGGGCAGTTGCGAACCCGGTTCGGCAAGCTGTCCGGAGGGATGCGACAGCGGCTGTTGATCGCGCTCGCCCTCGTGGGCAACCCGCGCGCCGTCGTCCTTGACGAGCTCACCACCGGGCTCGACCCGCGCGCCCGGCGCGATACCTGGGAGCTCCTCGAAGACATTCGGGCCGACGGCGTGGCCGTCGTGCTCGTCACGCACTTCATGGAGGAGGCCCAGCGCCTCTGCGACCGGATCGCGGTGATCGACAAGGGCCGGGTCACCGCCGTCGACACCCCCGCCGGGCTCATCGACGGGACGGCCGCCTCCCGGACCGTCGCCTTCGCCGCCGACACCCCGCTGGAACAGGCCGAACTCCTCGCCCTTCCCGGCGCGTTGACCGTGACATCCGCGGACGGGCGGACCGTTGTGACCGGCACCGACGCCACCGTCGACGCCTTCATCTCGCTGCTGGCCCGCCGCGCCGTCACCGCACGGGGCCTGCGCGTCACCGACGCGACCCTCGACGACGCCTACCTCGACCTGACGGGAACCGACCAGCCATGACCCGCGCCACCGCCACCCGCGCCGTCCTGCGCACCGAGGCCCGGCTCTTCACCCGCGAACCTGGCGCCCTGTTCTGGGTGATGGCCGCACCGACCATACTCCTGGTGATTCTCGGTCTCGTCCCATCCTTCCGCGAGCCCTCCGCCGACCTCGACGGCGGCCGCCGCGTGATCGACGTCTACGTTCCCGTATCAGTCCTCTTCGCCCTGATCATGGCCGGGCTCCAGGCCATGCCGCCGGTCCTCGCCGGATACCGGGAGTGCGGCATCCTGCGCCGGATGTCCACCACTCCGGTCCGCCCGGCCGCCCTCCTCACCGCCCAACTGGCCCTGCACGCCGCGGCAGCACTCGTCTCCGCCGTCCTCGTGATCACGGTCGGCCGACTGGCGTTCGACGTCGCTCTGCCCGGGAACATCCCTGGTTACACACTGGCCCTGCTGCTCGCCGCGGCCTGCGGCCTCGCCCTCGGCGCGGCGGTCTGCGCGGTGTCCCGTACCCAGAAGACCGCCACCGCGGTCGGCACGGCCGCCTTCTTCCCGACCATCTTCACCGCAGGTGTCTACATCCCGGTCCAGGCCATGCCCGATACGCTGCGGCAGATCATCCAGTTCACCCCGTACGGTGCCGCCTCCCAGGCGCTCGACGAAGCCGCGGGCGGCGTCCGGCCCGGCTGGTTCGCGCTCGGAGTGATGGCGCTGTGGACAGTCGTGCTGACGGCGACGGCGGTCCGCTGGTTCCGCTGGGAGTGACGGAGAGCGCGTAACGAGATGACGATGACAGTCGAGGAACGCTGGCAGCAGTTCTATCGCTGGGGCCCGTACCTTCTCCTCGCCCTCGCCACGGTCCTCGCCGGCAGCTCGGCCGAAGAGTTCATGACCGGCTCGTCGCGGGTCGCCGCCGGCGTCCTGATCGTGGCCTGTCTCGCCCTCCAGTTGTGGTGGACCGTCCACCAGCGCGCCCTCCTGGCCGCTGTCCGCCCCGCCGCCGCTCACTTGCCGACCGGCGCGGCCGCCACGGTCCAGGCCACCCGGTCCGTTCCCGTCCCCGGCGCCCCCAGCGCCGCCTCCACCAGCTACTTTCTCCTCCGCACCGCGCTCGGCTACGCGCTGACCTGGCTCAATCCTCTCTTCGCCGTTCACGCCTGCGTCGGCTACTTCGACGCCGTCCACCTGCTGCCACCCCGGCCCGCCGTCACCCGGGCCGGACTGCTCGCCGTCGCCGTCCCCGTGGCCGGCTCCCAGTCCGGCGGGCTGCCGCCTTCATCCACCCTCCAGTGGATCGCCTTCGGCGGCCTGTTCACCGTCAACGCCGGTCTCGCCCTCGTCTTCTTCCAGCTCAGCGCCAGGGAGACCGAGAAGGCCGCCGAACGCGCCGCGACCATCACCGAACTCGCCCGCGCGAACGCCCGCCTGGAGCAGGCGCTCGCCGAGAACTCCGCCCTTCAGGCCCAACTCCTCCTCCAGGCCCGCGAGGCGGGCGTCGCCGACGAGCGGCGCCGGCTCGCCGCCGAGATCCACGACACCATCGCCCAGGGCCTGACCGGGATCATCACCCAGCTCCAGGCCGCTCTCGGCACCGCCGACTCCGCACAGGCCCGCGTTCACCTGCGGCGTGCCGTCGACCTCGCCCGGCGCAGCCTTGGCGAGGCCCGCCACTCCGTGCACAACCTCAGCCCGGTCGCCCTGGAGCACGACCTGCTCCCCGACGCGTTGCAGAAGACTCTGGCCGTCTGGTCCAAACGCACGGGCATCACCGCCCGATTCACCACCACCGGCACCCAGGAGCCCCTCCACGACGAGGTCGCCGCCACCCTTCTGCGCATCGCCCAGGAGGCTCTGGCCAACACCGAACGCCACTCCGGTGCGACCCGGGCCGGCGTCACCCTCTCCTTCATGGGCGACGAGGTCACCCTGGACATCCGCGACGACGGCCAGGGCTTCGACCCGGCCGCGCTCCCCGCCCGCACCCACGCCGCCGGCTTCGGACTCGCCGGCATGCGCGCCCGCGCCGAACGGCTGGCCGGGGCCGTCGCCGTGGAATCCTCACCTGGCGAGGGAACCGCGATCTCCGTCCGCGTACCGTTGGTGCGTCATGAGTGACATCACCCTGCTGATCGTCGACGACCATCCCGTCGTACGGGACGGGCTGCGCGGCATGTTCGCCGCGGCCCCCGGCTTCACCGTGATCGGGGAGGCATCCGGCGGCGCCGAGGCCGTCGACCTGGCTCTCCAACTCCAGCCGGATGTCGTCCTGATGGACCTGCGCATGCCCGGTGGCAGCGGTGTGGAGGCCATCGCCGAACTCGCGCGCCGCGGCCCGCGTTCCCGGGTCCTCGTCCTCACCACGTACTCCACGGACACCGACACGCTTCCCGCGATCGAGGCGGGCGCGACCGGCTACCTCCTCAAGGACGCGCCCCTCGACGAGATCCTGGCGGCCGTGCGGGCAGCGGCCGAGGGGCATACCGTCCTCTCCCCGGCTGTCGCCTCCCGGCTGGTCAGCGCCATACGCGACCCGGCCGCGCCCGCCGACGAAACCCTCTCGGCCCGCGAGCGCGAGATCCTCGCCCTGGTCGCCCGAGGCACATCCAACCGCGAGATCGCGGCCGAGCTCTTCATCAGCGAGGCCACCGTCAAGACCCATCTCACGCACATCTACCGCAAGTTGGGCGCCAAAGACCGAGCCGCCGCCGTCGCGGCCGGATACGACCAGGGAATCCTTGGCCGGGGCTGATGGCCCGGGCTTTCATCTGCCCATCTGGCTGGGGTTCGTCAGCATCGAGACGAAGTATCGCATCTCGCCGTCGAATTGGCGGTCGGCGGTGAGGCGGTTCGGCTTTCGCTTTCCGGGCAGTGTGAAGGCGATCCACCTGTCTCGCAAGGGATCGATGCGCACCTCGCCGACCGAGGCCGCCGCCTGGGCCCGTGGAATCGCCCACTTGATGTACTTGAGGTCGGTGGTGAATTGGCCGGTCTTGATAAATACAACGGCCTGCTCGGTGAGGGTGATGGTGTACATCCGTCGGCTGAAGAGAGTGAGCGTTGCCACGACTCCGGACAGTAACCCGCCAACTTCCCCAAGCCATCCGGTTCGCCCGGTGGTTGCCACGAAGGTCACCAGCGGCCGGTCGGTTGGATTCGCCTGGGCGATCATCCTCCAGGCTGCGGCCTGGATGTCTTCCTTACGAAAGGGCATGAGGCCTCTCCTCACTCGCCGTTGTCGTGAACGTGATGCTGCGAAGCAGGCGCACCACGGACGGCATGTATGCCTGCCAGTGGCGGATGCTGGGGGTGGTGAACGTGACCGTGAGCATGCATTGTTGCGGAAGTGTCTGGTGTTCCGGAACGGGGACGAACGCCTGGAGTTCAGCAACGGGGAGCTGGGTCGTCTCGTCGGCTGGAACGCGGTGGGCGCGGGTGCCCGTCACGATTGCCGCGGGGCCGCAGGGCAGGTCGCGGACTTGGCCCGTCCACTCCCGGCCTCGGGCCGCAATGAGGCTGTGCATGGCCCCCTCGGCAGCGATCCGGGCGTCGTCGCCGTACCGGAACCCCTGGACGGTGACGGTCAGCGTCGCCAGCGAGGGTTCATTGCCGATCACCTGCACCGCGGCGCCCGCGTAGAGGGCTCCCGTTTGCATCAGGATTTCGGATAAGCCACGGATCTCGCGTAGAATCCGTTGCTCGGCTTCCTCGCCTTCCGGCTTCAGGGAATCGATGTACGTGTGCGCGTAGGCGTACGTCTCCTCGGCCGTCATGCCGACGGGGAAGCCGGTGAAGAAGTCCGGGACATCGAAGTAGGTGTGCATCAGGGACTCCCCTCATGGCCGGCCGGGTAGATCTGTTGCTGGTCGAAGCGTTCCAGTTTCGCCAAGTACTCGGCTCGCTTCGCCTGTGCGTACTTGGGCAGCCGCAGCATGCTCAGTGCGGAGAGGCCGACGACTAGGATGAGGAGCACCACCGCCAGAACAAAGTCGCGTAATGCCCAGGCAGTATAGAGCGCGCCGCCGCTGATAACGACGCTTAGTGGCCTGATGAATGCTGCTCCGTTGTTGCGGCCAAGATGCAGCCCAAGGCGGATATTGGCGGCCTTCTCTGGAGTGATCCATCCCTCCGGCGCGTTCGGCGTCCAGCACCCCGACCACCACGTGCCCGTGTTCTGGCAGTAGTACTGCGTTCACGCCGCACGGTGTCGGGCTTCCGTGCGGTCGTCACGTTCGAATGCCAGAACGGACGGCCCGCGGAAAGCCAACTCATACTTGGTGAGTGTGTAACCGAATTCATGTGCAATGGCCGCGATCTTTGCCGGGGAGGATCCCGCCACGGTGAATTCGGCCGGGCTTGACCCGTCGAATCGCGCGACAGTGCTGTGATCCTGGATTTGCTGCGTCATCGCTCCTGTCGCTCTTCCTCGTCGGCGTTTCACGCGGGGCGGTGCTGGGGCTGCGGCACTTGCTCCGGAACGGCAAGAAGGAGGGGGAAACGGTGCGTTCGCCTAGCCATCGGCGGTTTATGGCCGAGGGCCGCCAGGAAATAGTGCAACTCCTGGTCCCATTCGCCGTCGACGGTGAGTCGCCTCAGCCGCCTCTTCCGCGGGAACTTGAAGGCGAACCACGTGTCGCCAAGCGGGTCGATCTTCACGTCATGCACCAGCGTCGCCGCCTGCGCACGGGGGATCACATACTTGATGTTCTTGATTCTGGTGAATATGCGGCCGGTGCGGATGAAGACGACGGAGTGCTCGGTAAGGGCGATGGTGAAGAGGCGCTGGGTGGGAAAGGTGATCAGCCAGACCACCTGGGAGAACCATTCCCCGACTTCCCCCAGCCACCGCATCGCGCCGGCTGTGGCCTGAAAGGTCAAGAGCGGCCGGTCATGGGGGTTGGCCCGGGCGACCTTGCGCGCGGCCTTGTCCTGGATCACGAACTTGTCGAGGGGCATGTCGCCTTGGCTTGCTCTTCGAAGGTGATGCTACGCAGCAACTCGACCATGGGTGGCATGTAGACCTCCCAGTGCTGGACGCTAGGCGTCGTGAACGTTGCCGTCAGCATGTACTGGTCGGCCGCGGTGGCGTGGTCGGGGACCGGGACGAAGGCATGTAACTCTGCTACCGGAGCGTAGGCGGGATCAGCCGATTCCTCCGGCGGTGGAAGAGGCTGTGCGCGTATTCCCATGGCCAGGGCGGCGGGCCCGCAGGGGAGGTCGTAGACCTGCCCGGTCCAGTCCTTGCCACGGGCGGCGGTGAAGGCGAGCATGGCCCCCTCGGCGGCGATTCTGGTGTCGGAGCCGTAGGAGAAATTCTGAGCTGTGATCAGCAGTGTGGCCACGGAGGGCTGATCGCCGACTCTTCCCAGGCTTCCGCCCGCGTAGATGACACCGGCCTGGTTGAGGAGATGCGAGATGTCATGGATCCGCCGCGCTGCCTGCGGTTCGATTTCGGCGGCCATCTCTCCCGCATCGCGAAGACGCTCCCGGAGATAGAGCTGGCTCTGCTCCATGCTCATGCCCATGGGCATGCTGGAAAATCCCAGCGGAACGTCGAAGTGGACGAGCATCAAGCAGGCCTCCCTTGCTCCGTGTTGGGTGGGTAGAACCGTTGCTCCTGATCGAAACGCTCCAGATCAGCCAGGTACCGGGTGTATACCTTACGGCTGTAGCCGGGAAGCCACAGCAGTGCGAACCCGGAAAGGGCGAACAGCGCAAGGAAGATGGCCACGGGCACGGTGCTGCCCCATGCATTCCAGGCCAGTAGCGGTGATCCAGCGCACAATGCACCCAGGACCAGCATGGGTGGTACTAGACGGTACTTCTCATGCAGATGGACAGCGAGACGTAATCCTGCGGCCTTTTCCGGGTCGATGGCCGATGGCGGCACATTGGGAGGCCAGCATCCTGCGCGCCAGGAGCCCAGGGATTGGATGTAGTAGTCGGTCCACGCCGCGCGATGCCTGGCTGTCGGGCTGTCGTCCCGCACGAAGATCATGCGACTCGGGGTGCCGCCCGTGGTGAACCTGAAGTGTTGCAGGGAGTAGCCGAGTTCATGGGCAATGGCCATAACCCTGAAGGGGTCGCGGCTATGGACGGCGACACGATCCGAACCGTCGAAGCGCGCGACGATATCCTGATCTCCTGTGACGGTCATCGACTCTCCTCGGTCTCTTGGCGGGGCTCCTGGAGCTCCGCGTTCCAGGCATTCTCGAACCCGACCCACAGAGCGCCCCCGTTCAACCCCAGAGGACCGAAGGACAGCGCAGCCTGCCTCAGATCTTGCGGCTTGAGGTATCCGAAGGCCGATGGGTCTTCGACGGTGGCCAGCAGGCTGTCCAGCTGCGCTGCATCCGCTAGCCCGTCGGCCGCAGCGCTGCTCCCTATCGCGGCGGCGAACCTGCTTCCTCTCCCGATCGTGCCCACAAAGGGGAGAGAGCCCAAGGCATCTTGTGTCAGTGTGCGCCCGGAGACTTCTGCCCCCGCGAGGCGGGCAGTTCCATGCGCGGCAAATGCCCCAAGATTGAAAGCAAGTGACAGCGCCTCCATCGCAAGTGCGGCGGGACCCAGCAGGGGTGTCAGCGGTGGTGGGATTGCCCCGATAGCGAAGACCCACTCCAGCGTCCCGAACAGTGTGCTTATGGCTGACAGCAAGTCGCCGATGTTGGCCAGGGATTGGGCGTGTTCGCGGATCCAGTTGCCGATGTTGTGGAGGACGTCGGTGGCGATGTCCTGGAGGGTGTCGAGCATGTCGCCGATGGCGTCGCCGATGCTGGAGAGCCAGCCGGGTTTGTTGGGGGCGATGTCGCCGGCTTCGTTGAGGCGGTCGGCGATTGTTTCGCCGTATTCGGTGTAGTCGATGGCGAGCGTGCTGGCGCGGCTGCGGATGTCGTCGAGGTGCTGCTGTGCCTGTTCGTGGTCGCGTTCGAGCTGGGCGCGTTCGGCTTGGGCCGCTTCGTCTGGTTCTTCGTCGGGTGGGGCGAAGGGGTTGACGGGAATGAGCTCCGGCAGTGCGGCGAGGGCGCGTTGGGCCTCTTGGGCTTCTGCTTCGAGGTTGCGGGCGTCTTGTTGGGCTTCGAGCATGTGGTCGGCCCAGTCCTCCAGTGCGCCGGCGGCGCGGGAGAAGGAGTCGCGGGCTTTTTCGACCTTGGGGCGGAAGTCGTCGTCGAAGCTCTCGCGGAAGGCGTCGGCGGCCCGGCCGCGCCATTCGCTGGTGCCGGCGGAGGAGTTGAGCATGTAGACGATGTCGCCCAGGGTGGTGGCGGTCTGGCGCATGTCCTGGGCGACGCGGCTGGCGGTGGGGTGGTCGCCGGGGCAGGGCACGAAGCCCAGGGCGGGGTAGTCGGCTTCCTGCTCAGGCGAGGGCGCGACGGGAATGGACCAGCTCATACGGCTATCGCTCCACCCGAGCCGCTGCCGTTCAGGGACTCCTCCAGTCCCTCGTCGATGCCCTGGAACGCGCGGACGACCTCATCGAGGGCGTTGGCGGCGGCGTCGGCGAACTCGCCGAGCTGGCCTATGCCGTACTCCCACTCGTCACTGAAGTCATCCATGCGGTTGACGAGCCGGGTCACCCCCATCGCCGATCCCTCCGCCTCGGCGAGGGCGCGGCAGGGCCGTTCCATCAACTCGGCGATGTTTCTGATGTTGTCCCGGGTGGCGCGCAGGTTGTCATAGTCGAGATACAGATCGCTTGCAGCCATGCGAGGGTCCCCTCCCCCTTGAATCTCGAATGGCGCGAACGCGACGCGGGCGGCGCTGCCCGGGCGTCGGGAACGTGCCGACGGCCCAAGTCCCCTCCCAGACCGCCTGGTTGACCCAACCGTAGTGGACTGATTACTCACTGATCGAGAGATATCCGGGGTTGTGTGAGGGGAGTCACATGGGTCATGAGGGGTCGCCGGGAACTCAGGGCCGACTCGCCCGGCTCACGCACGTGAGGCTGTCCGCTTCCGGGTCATCTGCCCCGAAGCCTGCGGGGGTTCACGCGCCGTGCGGCCCACAGGATCGTGGTGGGCCGGAGCGTGAGGGAATCGCCGGTGGTGAAGTGCAGGCGTTTGCCGTTGCGGGGGAGGGCGGTCATGTCCGCGACGGTGAAGATCTGGCCGCCGATCGTGAGTTGGTCGCCGCGGCGGACGGTGGCCGCGTCGATCTCGATGGATATCAGGACGCCGGTCACGGGATCACCGCCTCGGCCGGTTCGAGGAGTTGCAGGACGCTGGTGAGGCTGCGCTTGAGGGAGCAGAGGTGGAACGTCAGTTCCTCCGGGGTCGCCCGCGACAGCGGTAGGGCCTCGGCGGCGGCCAGGGTCTGGCCGGCGACGAGGACCACGGCCCGCTCAAGCCCGGCCCGCGTCGGCCGCGCGGCGGCCCGGCAGGCCGGGCACAGGCCGGAGTGCGGGGCCGCCGGGTCGATGCGACCGAAGTCCCCCGGGCGGGTGCAGAGTCGGCAGCAGCGGTCCGGATTCAACTGCTCGGCCTCGGCCGGATCGCAAAAATGGACGATAGGGTTCGGCACGTTGACGCTCCCGACAGCGTTGGCCACGCCCCCGGACGGCGCCAACCGTCGCGGGGGTCCTGTAACGGAACGATGACCGACTGTAGGGGCGCCGCCGGGTGGCGAGGGGGACACACTGTCCCCCTGCCGCACGAGGGCTGAGATGGCCCTACGGCGCGACGCCGACGGCTTCGGCCAGGGCCACGGCCTCGGCTCGCAGGGCGCCGGTCGACTTCCGGGCGAGGTCCTGGGCGAGCGCGCGCCCGGATGGGACGTAACGCACCGCTTCCGGTGACAGCTTGAACGCGACGTTGAGGTACTGCAACGCGCCGGAGTGTTCCTTGCGGGCCCATTGAGCGCGTGCGGCATCCAGGTACAGCCGGGAGCGGCGCTCGACCGAGGGAATGGATTCCGGGACGGTGGCCTCGGCCTGCTTGAGCGCGGCGCCGGGAGTTCGCAGATCGACGCCGATCGATACGGCGTGAACGGAGACGTTGCCCCGGCCGAACATCGTCCACGGATGTGCGTAATCGGGCATCCGCTTGGCGGTTCGGTCCGCCTCGTCCCACCAGCGCCAGGCGTCGCCCTCGCGGCCCTCCTTGGCGGATGTGATCGCGGCGTGGAGGCACAGGGCGCCATAGGTGCCGCGCAGAATGTGCGGCCCGGAGTCGAGTCGAGGGCGCAGCGAATCCACCGCCTCCGAGACCAGTCGCAGCGCCTCCTCGGTGTGCCCGCTCTCGCGGAGGCCGTTGCCCACGATCCAGGCGGCGGCGGCGAGCGCGACCGGATCGTCCGACTGCTCGGCGGCCATCCGCGCCCGGTCCACCGTGAGCCAGTACAACTCCGGCTCGGTGGTGTGTGCGGCGTACTGCTGGGCCAGGGCATACGCCTCGGCCATCGTGGCGAAGGCCCGCCGCCTGTCCGCGCCTTCGCTCGACCGCGCGACCGAGTGGCAGTCGGTGAGGAGGGGGGGCAGGAGGGCGGCCACCTCGGAGCGCTGGTGTGTGGAGGAGTGCCACGTCGTCCACGCCTGCCGGACCCGCCCCGCCAACTCGTCGACGTTCGTCGGCTCGACATCGGACGAACGCAGCAAAGAGAAGTGCATGGCTTCGCGCAGCCTGGTGACTCCGGGATGGGAGAGCTTGCCCCAGGCGTCGACGGGCATCGGCATGTCGCTGCCGGTCAACTGGGAGAGGTCGCCCACGCGAAGCACTTCGGCGAGCCGGATCAGCATGGGCAGGGACCGGATCTCCCGATCGCCGTTCTCGATTTTCTTCAGCCAGTCCGCCGATCGGCCCACCAGCCCGGCGAGTACCGGGCGCGACATGCCCCGGCGTTCGCGCATGTCGCGGATGCGCTCACCCGGCGTCAACTCCGCAGGAAGATCACCATCAGTCATCATCGCTCCCCGGCGCGTAGCGCTGCTCTTGCTGCCAGGGTATGCCCGCATGTCCGATTGCGGTGGTTGGCGCGTGAGTTCACCTTTAGGCGCCCGGCTCCGGTGCCGGGTACGTCCGCTGGCTAACGCCTTGCCGTCCCCGAGATTGAGGCTGATGCGGATCTGTCCAGCCTTCCACGGGGAATCCAGTCCGGCGGCGCGCCCCAGCGCCAGCAGCTGGCCCGGACCGTCCGGGCCGCGCGGTGGCGGGCGCGGCGAGGCTGGGAAATGCCGTGCCGGGGCGGGCCGGGTGGGGTAGCCTCCGTGCCGTTCTGACGTCGGTTCACGGAGCGAGGGAGAGAGAGATGCGGCGTTGCCTCGGAGTAGTCGAGCTGCTGTGTTCCCCTTCCCTGACTTCCGAGGACCTCTGTGCCCGACCAGACCTTGAATCTTGGCATTCTTGCCCACATCGACGCAGGTAAGACCAGCCTCACCGAGCGGCTGCTCTTCGACAACGGTGCCATCTCCGAGCTGGGGAGTGTGGATGCCGGCAGCACCCGGACGGATGCCGGGGAGCTGGAGCGCGAGCGTGGGATCACCATTCGTTCGGCTGTCGCCGCGTTCGCCGTGGGGGATCTGCAGGTCAACCTCGTCGACACCCCCGGCCACCCCGATTTCATCGCGGAGGTCGAGCGCGCCCTGTCCGTGCTGGACGGCGCGGTGCTCGTGCTGTCGGCCGTCGAGGGGGTGCAGGCGCAGACCAGGGTGCTGATGAAGTCCCTGGCCCGGCTGCGGCTGCCGACGGTGATCTTCGTCAACAAGATCGACCGGATGGGGGCCCGTTACGAGAGCCTGCTCGCCGACATCCGCCGGCGGCTCGCGCCGCGGGTCGTTCCGTTGAGCACCGTGGTCGACGCGGGCACCCCGCACGCGCGGGCCGTCGGGCGGTCGCTGGCGGCGGCCGGGGTGCGGGGGGAGGTCGCCGAGGTGCTCGCCGAGTGCGATGACGACCTGCTGGCGCGGCTCGTCGACGGAGCGCCGCCCTCGGCGGCGGAGGTCGGGGAACTGCTCGCCGCGCAGACCGCCGCCGGGCTCGTGCACCCCGTCTTCTTCGGGTCCGCGCTCACCGGGGAGGGCGCGCGGCAGCTCACCGAGGGGATCCGGGCCTGGCTGCGCCCGCCCGCCGCCGACCCCGGCGGGGAGGCGCGTGGCACCGTCTTCGCCATCGAACGGTCCGACGGCGGCGACAAGATCGCGTATCTCCGGCTGTTCTCCGGGCAGGTGCGGGAGCGGCAGCGCGTCACGTTCACCCGGCGGGAGCCGAGCGGCGCGGCAGCCGCGTTCACCGGGCGGATCTCCCGGCTCGATATCCTCACCGCGCCGCAACGGCCGCCCGCCGAGCGCCGGTTGGTGGCCGGCAGCATCGCGAGGCTGCGCGGGCTGCCCGCGATCCGGGTGGGCGACCGGCTGGGCGGCGCGGCCGAGCAGCGTCAGCACTTCTCCCCGCCGAGCCTGGAGACCGTGGTGCGGCCCCGGCGGTCCGGGGAGGAGATCCGGCTGCACGCGGCGCTGACGAGCCTGGCCGACGAGGACCCGTTCATCCGGACCCGGCCCGCCGGGGGCGGCGGCACCTCGGTGCTGCTGTACGGCGCGGTGCAGCGCGAGGTCATCGGGGAACGGCTGTGGCGGGACTTCGGCGTCGAGGCGGAGTTCGAGCCGATCACTCCCGTCTATGTCGAACGGCCGCTGGCGGCGGGCGAGGCGCTGATCGCGATGGATCGCCGGGGCGGCCACGACTTCTGGGCCACGGTCGGGCTGCGCGTCGAACCGGCCGCCACCGGCGCCGGGATCCGTTTCGAGCGGGACGTCGAATGGGGCGCGCTGCCGCGCGCGTTCCACCGGGCGATCGAGGAGTCCGCGCTGCGCGCGCTCGAACAGGGCCTGTACGGCTGGGAGGTGGCCGACTGCACCGTCACGCTGATCGAGGTGGGCTACGACGCCCCGTCGAGCGTGGCCGCCGACTTCCGCGGGGTCACGCCGATGGTGCTGCTGCGCGCGCTGCGGGCAGCCGGCACCCGAGTGTACGAGCCGTGCCAGGCGCTGGAGATCGAGGTGCCGGAGGACGCGCTCAGCGGCGTCGTCGGCGAGCTGACCGCGCTGGGGGCGGACGTCACCCGGTCGGTGGAGAACGGGTCGGTCTGGCTGATCGGCGCGGAGCTGCCGGCCCGGACGGTGCCGCGGCTGACGGCGGCGCTGCCCGGGCTGACCCATGGCGAGGGGGCGCTGTGGTCGCGGCCGGGGCGCGACCGGCCGGTGCGCGGCGCGTTCCCGCGGCGCGAGCGGTTCGACGGGAACCCGCTCAACCGCGAGGAGTACCTGCGCTTCTTGTCCAATCGCAGCCTGGCCGGGGGCGTGGCGGCGGTCAACCAGACGCGTTGGGCCGGGACTTGGCCTCGATGAACGCCTCGATGCCGTCGAGCACGCGGGCCAGCCCGAACTCGACCATCTCCTCGGGGGTCGCGCTGAACGTGTCGTCGGGGAGGGCGAAGACGTGCGGATAGCAGCCGCTGGCCAGCGCCGTTTCCATGAGGGGGGCCTGGGCCGCCCAGAACTCCTCGTCGGTGAGACCTGATTCCTCGTTGGCCTGCCGAAGGAGCACATAGTGCCGCGCGATCCCCGTCGTGTAGGAGTCGACGGCCATGATGACGCCGATCTTCTCCTGGCCGGTGAGGTCCAGTCCCTCCAGGGCGGCGAGCGCGAAGTCGAAGCCGAGCAGGGCGTTGGGGCCGAGCAGCGGGCGGGACTGGTTGACCTGGAGGAGCCAGGGGTGGTCCAGGTAGAGGCTGTAGGTGCCCTCGGCGACCACCCGCATCGTGGTGCGCCAGTCCTTGCCCCGGTGCTCCTCCAGGTCCGGGCCGGGCGCGATGACGTGGTCGAGCATCAGGTCAAGCAGCTCGCCCTTGCCGGGGACGTAGCGGTAAAGGGACATCGTGCCCACGCCCAGCTCGGCGGCGACCTTGCGCATGGACAGCGCCGCCAGACCCTCCCGGTCGGCGAGGTCCACGGCGGCGGCGACGATGCGCTCCAGGGTGAGCCCGGGCTTGGGGCCTCGGCTGGGGCGCTCCCGGCCCTGCCACATGAGCTCAAGGCTGCGGCTGATGTCGCCGCTTCCGCTGTGTGCCGTGGTCATGGTGCTGGCCATCCTAAGGGCTCGACACTTTCTGGGTACGGTGTACGCTCTTCAGGGTACGGTGTACCCAGTTTGGAGGGGATGGCATGGCGCGCGATTCCGAGTACTCGGTCGTCGCCGAGGGACTGCGCAAGCGATACGGGGACAAGGTCGCCCTCGACGGCCTGGACCTGGCCGTGCGGCGCGGCACGGTGTGCGGGCTGCTCGGGCCCAATGGCGCAGGGAAGACCACCTCGGTGCGAATCCTGTCCACGCTGCTGCGCGCCGACGGGGGCCGGGCCGAGGTGGGCGGCCACGACGTGCGGCGCGAGCCGCGCAAGGTGCGGCGCCGGATAGGCATGACGGGGCAGAACGCGGCGGTGGACGAGATCCTCACCGCCCGGCAGAACCTGCGCATGTTCGCCCGGCTCTTCCACCTCGACAAGGCCGCGGCGGCGCGGCGGGCCGAGGAACTGCTGGCGCAGTTCAGCCTGGTGGAGGCGGCCGACAAGCAGGTCAAGACGTTCAGCGGCGGCATGCGGCGGCGGCTGGACCTGGCGGCCAGCATGATCCTGGCGCCCGAGGTGCTGTTCCTGGACGAGCCGACGACCGGGCTCGACCCGCGGGGGCGCAGCGAGGTGTGGGACGCGGTGCGCGGTCTCACGGCGGTCGGCACGACGGTCCTGCTCACCACGCATTATCTGGACGAGGCGGACAAGCTCTCCGACCGCATCGTCGTCATCGACCACGGCCGGAAGATCACCGAGGACACCCCGGCCGGGCTCAAGGGGGCCGTGGGCGGGGACCGCATCGAGGTCGTCCTGTCCGACCCGGCCGATCTGCCGGTCGCGGTCAAGGCCGTGGCCCGGGTGACGCGCGGGGTCGGCCCGGAGACCGACGAGGAACGGCTCAGCGTGCACGCGCCCGTCGCCGACGGGGTGGCCGCGCTGACCGAGGTGGCCCGGACGTTGCAGGACGCCGGCGCGAGCGTCGCGGACATCGGGCTGCGCCGGCCCACGCTGGACGAGGTCTTCCTGCGGCTGACGGGCAAGGAGAAGGGGAACGGAAGCGAGGCAAGCGCGGAATGAGCACGACGACACCCCCCACGCTCGACCGGGACGGCCCGGAGCGGCGGATGTACTGGGCGGTCGCGGACTGCTGGACCATCGTCCGGCGGGAGTTGACCCATCTGGTCAAGCAGCCGTCCATGATCGCCTGGCAGCTCGGCTTCCCCATCGTCTCCGTGCTGCTGTTCGTCTACGTCTTCGGCAGCGCGATGGACGTGGGCGACGGTATGGACTACGAGGACTACGCGCTGCCCGGCATGTTCGCCATGACGATGGCCTTCGGCTTCATGAACACTGCCATGGCCGTGGTCGTGGAGAAGGAGCGCGGGGTCACCGACCGGTTCCGTTCGATGCCGATGGCCCCCTCGGCCGTCGTCACCGGCCGGGGCGTCTCCGACGTGCTGCACGCGGCGCTCGACCTCGCCGTGATGGCGGCCATCGCCCTGGTCGTCGGCTGGCGTTCGGACGGCTCGGTGGCGGCGACGCTGTACGCGTTCCTGCTGCTGCTCCTGCTGCGGTTCGCGCTGATCTGGATCGGCGTCTACCTCGGCCTGCTGACGCCGAACCAGGAGACCGCGGGCAACCTGTTCGCCGTCGCGTTCCCGTTCGGCATGATCTCGTCCGTCTTCACGCCGCCGACGATGATGCCGGACTGGCTGGGCACGATCGCCATGTGGAACCCGGTCTCCGCGACGGCCAACGCGATCCGCGACCTCTACGGCAACCCGCTGCCCACCGGGGGGAGCTGGATCGAGGAGAACGCGATGCTGATGGCCGTCGTCTGGCCCCTGGTCATCACCGCGGTCTTCCTGCCGCTGGCCGTGCGCCGGTACCAGGCCCTCGGCAGGTGACAGACGACGGAACGGGCCCGGCAAGATCGGCCGGACAGGGCCTCAGGCGCGCCGGGCCCGTTCCGTTCGTGTCGAGGACGCGCCGTCAGAGGCGCTCGATCACATAGTCGACGCAGCGCGTCAGGGCCTCGACGTCCGCCGGGTCCACCGCCGGGAACATCGCGACGCGGAGCTGGTTGCGGCCGAGCTTGCGGTAGGGCTCGGTGTCCACGATGCCGTTCGCGCGCAGCGCCTTGGCGACCGCCGCGGCGTCCACCGCGTCGGCGAAGTCGATGGTGCCGACGACCTGGGAGCGCTGCTCCGGCTCGGTCACGAAGGGGGTGGCGACCTCCGACTTGTCCGCCCAGCCGTACAGCCGCGCGGCGGAGTCGGCCGTGCGCTCGACGGCCCAGGACAGGCCGCCCTGGCCGTTGATCCAGTCGAGCTGGTCGGCCAGCAGGAACAGGGTGGCCAGCGCCGGGGTGTTGTAGGTCTGGTTCTTCCGGGAGTTGTCGATCGCCGTGGGGAGCGAGAAGAACTCGGGGATGTGGCGCCCGGAGGCGGCGATCCGGTCCGCGCGCTCCAGGGCGGCCGGGGAGAACACCCCGATCCACAGGCCGCCGTCGGCGGCGAACGACTTCTGCGGGGCGAAGTAGTAGACGTCGGTCTCGGCGATGTCCACCGGCAGCCCGCCCGCGCCTGAGGTGGCGTCCACCAGTACCAGCGAGCCCTCGTCCGCGCCGGGGACGCGGCGGACCGGCGCGGCCACGCCGGTGGAGGTCTCGTTGTGGGTGAGGCCGTACGTGTCCACGCCGCGCTCCGCGCGGGGCACGGGGTGGCTGCCCGGGTTGGCGGAGACGATCGTGGGCTCGTCCAGCCACGGCGCCTTGCTGGCGGCCTTGGCGAACTTCGAGGAGAACTCGCCGAAGGACAGGTGCTGCGACTTGGCCTCGATCAGCCCGTGCGTCGCGACGTCCCAGAACGCGGTGGAGCCGCCGTTGCCGAGGATGACCTCGTACCCGTCGGGCAGCGAGAACAGCTCGCGCACGCCCTCCCGGACCCTGCCCACCAGGTTCTTGACCGGGGCCTGGCGGTGGGAGGTGCCGAGCAGGGAACTGCCGGTCGCGGCCAGGGCGGCGAGCGCCTCGGTGCGCACCTTGGAGGGGCCCGATCCGAACCGGCCGTCGGCGGGCTTGATGTCAGCGGGAATCTGGATATCGGCCACGAGCCGGAGCGTAGTCCCTCGGACGCCGAAACCGCACATCCGGCTCGTGACGTGGACACCCCGTGGATGCCCGGGGAACGTCAGCCCAGCAGAACGGGCAGTTCCGCCAGGTCGTTCTGCGTGACGATGGGCATATTGCGCAGCTCGGAGTCCGGCACCGCCAGGGTCAGGCCGGGGAAGCGCTCGAACAGGGCGGGCAGCGCGATCCGGGCCTCCAGCCGGGACAGCGAGGCGCCCGGGCAGATGTGCGGCCCGTGGCCGAAGCTGATGTGCCGGATCGGCACCGGCCGGGTGATGTCGAAACGGTCGGCCGTCGGGCCGTGCTGGTCGGCGTCCCAGCCGATGGCGCTGTAGGAGATGACCAGCCCCTCGCCCTTGGTTATCACCGTGTCGCCGACCTGGATGTCCTCGGTGGCGAACCGCATCAGCAGGTGCGAGGCGGGCGTGCTCCAGCGCAGCGTCTCCTCGACCACCGTCTCCCAGGGGATGGCGCCGGAGCGGACCAGGCCGAGCTGGTCGGGGTTGTTGAGCAGGGCGCGCACCGCGTGGGTGATGAGGCTGATGGTGGTCTCGTGCCCGGCGGCGACCATCGCCTTGAGGTTGCCGACGACCTCCTCGTCGGTCAGCGGCTCGCCGCCCTCGTCGGCCAGGATCAGCGCGCTGGTGAGGTCGTCGCCGGGGTGGGCCTTCTTGTCGGCGACCATCTTCGTGAAGAACTCGTCCAGTTCCCCGATGACCGCCAGCCGCTCGTCCTGCGGCGTCAGCATGCTGAAGAACGCCTTGTAGAGGCGGTGCAGCCGGGGGTGTTCGGCGTGGTCCACGCCCATCAGCTCGCTGACCACGGCCATCGGCAGCGGCAGCGCGAAGACGGCCTTGAGGTCCACGGGCCGGCCGCCCGAGCCCGCCCGGGCCAGCTCGTCCAGCAGCCGGGCGGTGACGGACTCGATATAGGGGGTCATGCCGGTGACGCGCCGCGCGGTGATGGCCTGGGCGGTCTTGGCCCGCAGCCGGCGGTGCTCGGCGCCGTCCACGGTGAACATGCTGCGGCCGGCGTCGACCATCCCGATGAGCGGCCACTGGCGGGTGACCACGCCGCGCTGCCACAGGTCCCACTGGTTGATGTCCTTCACCAGCCGGGGGTCGGTGAGCAGCCGGCGGGCCTCGGCGTGCTTGGTGACGGTCCACACCGTCACCTCGCCGGGCAGTTCGACGCGCGCCAGCGGGGCGATCCCGGTGAGCCGGCGGGTCTCGCCGGGCCGGTCGCCGACCAGCGGGTCGAGCCGGACGACGGGGCAGGTCATAACGTCACTCCTGTCATCGTGCGCTGCCTAGGGCGGAGGTCGGGGTGAACCGGACCGGCAGGGCCGTCATACCGCGCAGGAACGGGGACGGCCGCCGGGTGAGCGTTTGCGACGGGTCGGCCAGGTCGATGTCCGGCAGCCGGTCGAGCAGCACCTCGATGCCGGTGCGGGCGATCACCTCGGCGATCTCCTGCGCCGGGAACGGGCAGCGGAACTCGCCGTGGCTGAACGAGAAGTGGGCGTTGTTGCCACCGGTGGTGGCCTGGCCCTCGCCCTGGATCCCCGGGTCGCCGTGGGCGCCCTGGAGGCCGAGCAGCAGCATGTCCCCGGCCTGGACGCGCTGGCCGCCCAGCGAGGTGTCCCGGGAGGCCCAGCGGCCGGCCAGGATCTGGGTGGGGGTGTCCTCCCACAGCACCTCGTTCATGGCCTCGCCGACGCTGTGCCGGCCGCCGGACAGCGAGGCGGCGAAGCGGTCGTCGGTGAGCATCAGGCGCAGCGAGTTGCCGATCCAGTCCGAGGTGGGCAGGTGGCCGGCGGCGGTGATGGCCGTGAGGTCGAGGATGTACTCCTCGTCGGTGAACCCGGGGCAGGCCAGCATGCGGGAGGCGACGTCGGCGCCCGGGGCGGCGCGTTTGGCCGCCAGCAGCCGGCTCATCGCGTCCTGGACGTAGCGGTGGGCGGCGATGGCGTCCTCGCCGCCGTCGGCCAGCGCGTTGATGGCCCGGGTCAGCTCGGGGCCCTCGGAGTCGGGGAAGCCGATGATGCGGCCCAGCACCAGGATCGGCAGCAACTTGGCGTAGCCGGTGATGAGTTCGGCCTCGCCCTGGCCGCAGAACGCGTCGATGAGCGCGTCGGCGATCTCCTCGGCGTGCCGGCGCAGCTCGAACGGGTCGACGGCTTCGAGCGCGGGCACCACCATGTCGACGTGCCGCTGGTGCTCCGCGCCGACGGTGTAGTAGATCGACGGCTGGCGGCGGTTGACCATGGGCAGCAGCGGCCAGTCGTCGGGGATGTTCGGCCACTGGTTCCACAGGCCCATGTCGCGGGTGAACAGGGTGGTGTCCCCGGTGACGTGGTGGAGTTCGCGGTAGCCGACGACGAGCCAGGCCGGGATGTCGCCGGGCAGCACGACGGGGACCACCGGGCCGTGCTCCTGCCGCATCTCCCGGTAGAGCCGGGCCGGGTCGGTGTGGAACCGGGGTCCGCTCAGCGGCACCGCGCCGGGCGCGGCGGTGGGGGCCTGCTGGGGCTTGGCGGTCGTCACGATGCGGGCTCCCGGGCGGCGGAGAGGGAGTGGAGGTGTTCCACGAGGGTGATCAGCACGAGCTTGCTGGAACGGCGCGAGCGGGCGTCGCAGTCGATCAGCGGGATGTGCTCGGGCAGGTCGAGGGCCTCGCGGACCTGCTCGGTGGTGTGGGCCGGCCCGCCGAAGTCGTTGCGGGCGACGATGAACGGCGTGCCGTGGTGCTCCAGCCGGTCGATTGCGTACCAGGAGTCGGCCAGCCGCCGGGTGTCCACCAGGACGACCGCGCCCAGGGTGCCGGCGAAGAGGCGGTCCCACAGGAACCAGAACCGTTCCTGGCCGGGGGCGCCGAAGAGGTAGAGCACGGTCTGCTCGTTCAGGCTGATGCGCCCGAAGTCGAACGCGACGGTGGTGGAGGTCTTGCCGCGCACGGCGGAGGGGTCGTCGATGCCCTGGCCCGCCTGCGTCATGATCTCCTCGGTGTTCAGCGGGCGGATGTCGCTGACCGAGCGGACCATGGTGGTCTTGCCGACGCCGAAGCCGCCGACGACCACGATCTTCAGGCCGTTGCTCGTGGCCCGGCCCAGCGGGGTGCGGGCGGCCGGGCGGTCAGAGGTTGCGGAGTCCAACGAGTACCTGCTCAAGGAGGTCGATGTCGGGTAGGTCTGCCGCGCTCGCGGCGGTGCGCGGGTGGCGTGCGGTGATCCGGCCCAGGGCGAGCAGGTCGCCGAGCAGGATCCGCACGATGGAAACGGGCAGGCGGAGGTCGGCGGCGATCTCCACCACGGCCGTCGGGCTGGTGCACATGCGCAGGATCCGGGCGTGTTCGGACTGCATGCCGGGGGCGGGCTCGCACTCGCTCACCACCAGCGTGACCAGGTCGAAGGCGTCCGTCTCGGCGCGGCTGCGGCCCCCCGTGAGCGTGTACAGCCGGTCTGGTTCGTCGTCCCGGCCCGGGCGGCTCATGCCGTGCCGCCGCCTTCGGCGAACTCCTGCCGGGGCGGGGCGCTGAGGTATTCCCCGAGCTGCTCGACGAGTTCGTTCATGTTGTGCCCGATGAGGCCGACGTCGGCGGTGTCCTCGGCGACGATCGCGAGGTGGGCTCCGTCGCCGGCCTCCACGATGAACAGGATTCCGCCGTAGAACTCGGTCATGGACTGGCGAACCCCGCCCGTGCCGTCGCCGAACTCCATGGACGCGCCGTGGGACAGGCTCTGGATCCCCGCCGAGATGGCGGCCAACTGGTCGGCCTGGTCCTCGGACAGCTCCGGGGTGCGGCAGAGCTTGAGACCGTCGCGGGAGAGCACGAGCGCGTGCCGGGCGCCCGGCGTGCGCGCCAGCAGGCTCTCCAGGAGCCAGTTGAGCGATGCCCCCGTGGTGGATGCGGTCATGGGGTGTCGTCCTCCGGGTGGGAAGTCGGCGTTGCGGGTGCCTGTGGCGGAGTGTCGCCCCGGCCCCGGACGGCGCTGCGGAAGGCGCCGAATCGGGCGGCGGATTCCGCCGGTGAATGAGCCGCGGACGACGCTGGCCGCGGCGGCTTGGGGGTGCCCTGCGGATGGGCGCCGGCGAGGGTGCGCCCGCGGCGGCGCTTGGGCAGTCCGCTGTCGCTGTACTCGACGAGGTCGTCGTCGGCAGCGGGGGAGTGGTCGGCGGTGGCGGGCGGCGCCTCGGCGGTCTCGTTCTCGCGTTCTTCCTTGTGCTCGGCCTCGCGTTCGTTCTCGGACTCGTTCTCCGGCTCGGGCCCGGTCCCGGTCGGCGTCTCGCTCTCGGGCGTGGGCTCCCCCGCCGGCTCCGGGGCCTTGCCGCGGCCCTGGGCCGGGACGCGGGCGGCGGGCTCGGGGGCCGGCACGGCGGTGGGCCGCGGGCGGCTGACGAGGTCCTGCGGGATCATCAGCAGCGCGCCGGTGCCGCCGCGGGCGGAGGGCCGGAAGGACACCTTCAGCCCGTACTTGCGGGCGAGGCAGCCGACGACGGCCAGGCCGAGCCGGGTGCCGGACAGCGCGCTCAGGTCCAGCGACTCGCCGGAGACGGCGCGTTCGGCGCGGCGCAGCGCGACCTCGCTCATCACCAGACCGCTGTCCTCGACCGTGAGGATGACGCCGGCCGGCACCTCCTCCGCGTAGACGTGGACCTCGGCGGTGGGCGGCGAGAAGTTGGCGGCGTTGTCCAGGAGTTCGGCCAGGGCGTGCATGACGCCCTCGGCGGCGTGCCCGGCGATGGCGACGTCGACGGCCGAGTGCAGCCGGACGCGCTGGTAGCCGGCGATGCGGCCCATGGCGCCGCGCAGGATGCTCTCCATCACGATCGGCTTGGCCCAGCGGCGGCCGGAGCGGGCGCCGGTGAGCACGGCGATGCTGTCGGCGAGCCGCCCGGCCTGGGCGGTGCGGTGGTCGAGGTGCAGCAGGTCGCCGAGCACGGTCTCGTCGCCGTGCCGGTGCTCCATCTCGCGCAGGTCGGCGAGCATGCTGGTGGCCAGGGCCTGCATGCGGCCGGCGGCGTTGGCGCTGGCCGCCAGTGCGGCCGACTTGGCCGCCTCGCCCCGGCGGACCTCGGCGGCGTGGGTGCGCAGCACGCGGCGCAGGGCCTCGCTCCCGGGCTGCTCGACGGCGGCCAGCGCGCTGTCGGCCGACAGGCCCTCGCGCAGCCGCTCGGTCAGCGCGGGCACGGTCTCGTCGGCGAACCGCGCGGTCTCGGCCTCCAGCTCGGCGATCCGGTCGCGCAGCACGGCGCCGGTGCCCAGCGCCCGGGTCGCGGTCACCACGGCGGTGGTCAGCAGCAGGGCGGCGGCGCCCGCGCCCCAGGCGATTTCTCTGCGGAACGACTCGGGGGCCGCGTAAACCGCCCCCAACCAGGCCAATCCTGTAACGCTTACGGAGATGAGGAGAGCGAGCAGCGACTGCCGCAGGGGGGGACGCTCCGTCATAAGCCGGGGTACCTCTTGGACACTGTAGGGACGGGGAGCACGGAGGAACGCGGGGTGAACTGTCAATTCCGCAACACTATAGGGGCGTTATTGCGCTCGTAGGCAAAGGCTGTGATAGAGAACGATGTTGCTTCTGCGCATTACCGTGCAAGAACGAACATTGCGTGGCCGGTGCGCCCAGCGCGCGGGCGACGGCGAAACGGTGCAGGCTGTCGGTCATGGGATCAGGCACGGCATCAGGTACGGGATACGTGAGTGAACTGGCGGCGGCGCTGCGCGCGTCCGTCGCCGGCGAGGTGGAGTTCGACGCGGCCAGCCGGGCGCTGGTCACCATGGACGCCTCCAACTACCGGCGCGTTCCGGTCGGGGTGGTGGCGCCGCACGACGCGGCCGACGTGGCCGCGGCCCTCGCCGTCTGCCGCGCCCACGGCACGCCCGTGGTGCCCCGCGGCGGCGGCACGAGCATCGCCGGACAGGCCACCGGCACCGGGGTGGTGCTCGACTTCACCCGCCACATGAACCGGATCGTGTCCCTGGACCCCGGCGCCCGCACCGCGGCAGTGCAGCCCGGCGTGGTCCTGGACGACCTGCGGGCCGCGGCCACGCACCACGGGCTGACGTTCGGCCCGGACCCCTCCACGCACGGCCGCTGCACGATCGGCGGCATGATCGGCAACAACTCCTGCGGCGCGCACTCCGTGGCCTGGGGCACCACCGCCGACAACGTGCGCGAGCTGGACGTCCTCACCTACCGCGGCGACCGCGCCCGCCTCGCGCGCGGCGGCGACGGCGTGCCGGAGCCGCTGAGGGCCGCCGTCGAGGAGCTGGTGACCGGCGAACTGGCCCTGCTGCGCACCGGGTTCCCCGAGCTGCCGCGCCGCATCTCCGGCTACGCCCTGGACGAGCTGCTGCCGGAGAAGGGCCGGGACTGGGCGCGCGCCTTCATCGGCGGGGAGGGCACGCTCGGCGTCGTCACCGAGGCGACCGTGCGGCTGGTGGCGGCCCCGGCGGCGCGGGCGCTGGCCGTTCTCGGCTACCCGGACGAGTCCGTCGCGGCCGACGCGGCGGCCGGGCTGCTGGCGCACGGGCCGCTGACGGTCGAGGGCATGGCCGCCGACCTGGTCGGCGAGGCGGCGCGGGCGGCCCTGCCGCCCGGCGCGGCCTGGCTGTTCGTGGAGATGGGCGGGGCGGACACCGGCGAGGCGGAGGCGGCCGCCGCCGCGCTGTGCCGGGCCGCGGCCGACGGCACCACCGGCGACGCGGTGCTCGCCGACCCGCTGGCGCAGCGCGCGCTGTGGCGGATCCGCGAGGACGCCTCCGGGCTCGCCACCCGGCTGCCGGACGGCGGCGAGGCGTGGCCCGGCTGGGAGGACTGCGCGGTGCCGCCGGCCCGGCTGGGCGCGTATCTGCGGGAGTTCCGGGGGCTGTTGCGGGACCACGGGCTGCGCGGCATGCCGTACGGGCACTTCGGGGACGGCTGCATCCATGTCCGCATCGACTTCGACCTGCTGACCGGGGCGGGCGTCGCGCGGTTCCGGGAGTTCTCCGCCGAACTGGCCGAGCTGGTGGTCGCGCACGGCGGCTCGCTGTCCGGCGAGCACGGCGACGGGCTGGCCCGTGCGGAGCTGCTGCCCCGCATGTACGGGGACGAACTCGTGGGCGTCTTCGGCCGGTTCAAGGACCTGTGGGACCCGGACCGGAAGTTGAACCCGGGCGTGCTGGCCCACCCCGCCCGGCTGGACGACCACCTCCGCTTCGCCGGGCTGCCGGGGGAGCCGGTGCCCGTCGCGTTCGCCTACCCGCAGGACGGCGGCGATTTCACCGCCGCCGTGCGCCGTTGCGTGGGCGTCGCCAAGTGCCGGGAGACGGGCACGGGCGCGGGCGTCATGTGCCCCTCCTTCCGGGCCACCGGCGACGAGAAGCACTCCACCCGGGGCCGTGCCCGGCTGCTGCACGAGATGCTGACCGGCGAGGTGATCACCGGCGGCTGGCGCGCGCCGGAGGTGTTCGACGCGCTGGACCTGTGCCTGTCCTGCAAGGGCTGCCGCAGCGACTGCCCGGTCGGCGTCGACATGGCCACCTACAAGGCCGAGTTCCTGCACCACCACTACGCCGGGCGCCGCCGCCCCGCCGCGCACTACGCGATGGGCCGGCTGCCGCGCTGGCTCGGCCTGGCCGCCGCGCTGCGGCTGGCGCCGCTGGCCAACGCGGCGGTCCGGGTGCCGCCGCTGGCGGCGCTCGCCAAACGGGCCGGCGGCATCGCGCCGGAACGCGCCATCCCGCCGCTGCCCCGGCGGCCGTTCACCGCGTGGTGGCGCGCCGAGGGGGCCGCGCTGGCGGGCCCGGGCGAGCCGAACGTGGTGCTGTTCCCCGACACCTTCACCAACCACCTCGCCCCCGAGGCGGGCAGCGCCGCGGTCCGGGTGCTGGCCGCCGCGGGCCTGCGCGCCGCGCTGCCCCCCAAGTCCGTGTGCTGCGGGCTGACCTATGTCTCCACCGGCCAGCTCGACCAGGCGCGCGCGGTGCTGCGCCGCACGCTGGCGCGGGTGCCGGCCGGGCTGCCCGTCACGGTGCTGGAGCCGCCGTGCGCCGCCGCGCTGCGCACGGATCTGCCCGAGCTGCTGCCCGACGACCCGCGCGCCGCCGAACTGGCGGGCCGGGTACGGACGTTCGCCGAGACGCTGGAGGAGCTCGCGCCGGATTGGGAGCCGCCGCGCCTGAGCCGGACCGTCGCCGGGCAGACGCACTGCCACCAGCACGCCGTGCTCGGCGACGCCGCGGACCGCCGGCTGCGGGAACGGGCGGGCCTGACCGGCGAGCTGTCCGGGGGCTGCTGCGGCCTGGCGGGCAACTTCGGCTTCGAGAAGGGGCATTACGAGGTGTCGGTCGCCTGCGCCGAGGACCAGTTGCTGCCCGCCGTCCGCGCCGCCGCGCCCCACGCGGTGCTGCTGGCCGACGGCTACTCGTGCCGCACCCAGTTGGAGCAGCTCGGCGGCCACCGGGCCCGGCACTTCGCCGAAGTCCTGGCCGAGGCACTGTGAACGCCGCGGCACTTTGCGTCGGACCCGGCTCGCGGCATGATCGAGAAGGCACTTTCCGAGGGGAATCTAAAGCCGCGCTAAAGGGGCGCTGCATGAATTCATAAAGGCATTCCTGAAGGTGCGCTAAATCCGCCGCACAATGGCCTCCTCAACGTCTCTCGTCCCACGTCAGTGGGGTTGCTCACCCTTGACACTGTCGTGCGGGCCGGGCAATAGTCGAAGCATGCCCGAGAGAAAGAAAGAGAGTTGCCATGGATTCGCTGGCTGAAGCTTTGCTCTCGGGCGCGACACCCGAGGAACTGAACCGTCACCCCGTGCCCGACGAATATATCGCCGCGCATATCAGCGCCGCCGATGTCGGGATGTTCGACGGAGTCGCCGACAAGGACGTGCGGAAGTCGATCCGGGTCGGCAAGGTTCCCATGCCCGAGCTCGCGCCCGACGAGGTACTCGTCGCGGTCATGGCCTCCTCGATCAACTTCAATACGGTCTGGTCCGCGACGTTCGAACCGCTGCCGACGTTCAACTTCCTGAAGCGGTACGCCAGGCTGGGCGGCTTCGCGGCCCGGCACGACCGGCCCTACCAGGTCATCGGCTCCGACGCGGCGGGCGTCGTCGTCCGCGCGGGCGCCGGCGTGAGCCGGTGGGGGACCGGCGACCACGTCGTCGTCTCCTGCATCCAGGTGGACGACCACGAGCCGGCCACGCACGCCGACAGCATGGTCAGCGAGAACCAGCGCGCCTGGGGCTACGAGACCAACTTCGGCGGCCTCGCCCACTACGCGGTGGTCAAGGCGAGCCAGCTCATCGCCAAGCCGGCGCACCTCACCTGGGAGGAGGCGGGCAGCAACATGCTGACCGCGTCCACCTCCTACCGGATGCTCATCGGAGACAAGGGCGCCCGCATCAAGCTGGGCGACATCGTCCTGGTCTGGGGCGCCACCGGTGGACTCGGCGCGTTCGCCGTGCAGATGGTGCGCAGCGCCGGCGGCATCCCGGTCGGCGTCGTCAGCTCCGAGGCCAAGGCGGCGGCGGCCCGCGCGCTGGGCTGCGAGGCCGTAGTCAACCGCGCGGAGATCGGCCTGGACGGCGACCCCACGCCGGAGAAGACCATCGAGCAGGGCAAGCGACTGGGCAAGATCATCCGCCGTGAGGTGGGCGAGGACCCGCACGTCGTCTTCGACTACGTCGGCCGCGCCACGTTCGGCATCTCCGTCTTCGTCGTGCGCCGCGGCGGCACCGTCGTCACCTGCGGCTCCAGCACCGGCTACACGCACGAGTACGACAACCGCTACCTGTGGATGAACTCCAAGCGCATCCTCGGCTGCCACGCCGCCAACCTGCACGAACAGGCGGAGTGCAGCCGGCTCTTCGGCCTCGGCAAGGTGTCCCCCATCCTGTCCGGGGTCCATTCGCTGGCGGAGACGGGCGAGGCCGCCCGGCTCGTCCAGACCAACCAGCACATGGGGAAGATCGGCGTCCTGTGCATGGCTCCGCGGGAGGGACTCGGGGTCACCGACCCGGAGTTGCGCGAGAAGATCGGCGCCGCGCGTCTCAACCCCCTGCGGAAGCTCTGACCGGCCCCGCGAGCGCCCCGCCGGCCACTGAGAAATCTCCAGCTCACGGAAGTCTCACGGAAGCCTCACGGAAGGTCAGAGTTCATGACGCAGCAGACCATCGGGATCCTCGGTACGGGCTCGTATGTGCCCGAACGGCATGTCACCAACGGCGAGGTGGCCGCGCGGGTGGACGTGCCGGAGGAGTGGATCGAGAAGAAGACGCAGATAGCCGGCCGCCGTTACGCGGCGGACCACGAGGCGACCTCCGACCTGGCCGTGCACGCCGCCACCGGCGCGCTGGAGCGCGCGGGCCTGACGGCGGACCGGATCGACTACCTCATCGTCTCCACCTCCACCCCCGACTCCCCGCAGCCGCCCACTGCCTACCACGTGCAGCGCGCGCTCGGCGCCGACTCGGCCGCCTGCCTGGACATCAACGTCGTGTGCAGCGGCTTCGTCTACGGCCTCGCCCTGGCCAACAGCCTGGTCGCGCACCGCCCCGGCTCGCACGCCCTGGTGGTGGCCGCCGACGTCTACTCCCGCATCCTGGACTTCTCCGACCGCCGCACCGCCGTCCTCCTGGGCGACGGCGCGGGCGCCGCCGTCGTGGGCGCCGCCCCCGAGGGCCTGGGCTTCCTGGACTTCGAGCTGGGCAGCCGCGGCGACAAGCACAACCTGATCCGGGTGGAGGCGGGCGGCAGCCGCGTGCCCACCTCGCCGGAGACGATCGCCGCGGGCGGTCACTTCTTCCGCATGGAGGGCCGCGACGTCCGCGACTTCGTGATGGAGAACTTCCCGCCGGTCGCCGACAAGATATGCGCCCGCAACGGCGTCGCGCTGTCGGACGTCCAGCACTTCGTTCCGCACCAGCCCAACGGCGTGCTGCTCACCGAGATGGTCAACCGCGCCGGGCTGGCGGGCGCGCACACCCACCGCACCCTGGAGCGGTACGGGAACGTGGGCAGCGCCTCGGCCGCCCTCACCCTCGACGAGGCCAACCGCGCCGGCCACCTCAAGGAGGGCGAGCTGGTCCTGATCGGCACCTTCGGCGGCGGCATGTCCATCGGCGCCGGCCTGATGCGCTGGGTGGGCGCGGCATGACGGCGCCGGCCGCCGTCGACCGGGTGGGGATCGTCGGCTGCGGTCTCATGGGCTCGGGCATCGCCGAGGTGTGCGCCAAGGCGGGGCTCGACGTCCGGGTCGCGGTGACCGGCGAGGCGTCGGCGAAGCGCGGCCGGGAGCGGATCGCCGCCTCGCTCGGCAAGGCGCTGCGCCGGGGGAAGGTCACCGAGGCGGAGCGGGACGCGGCGCTGGCGCGCATCTCGTTCACCACCGACCTGGAGGGGCTGGCCGACCGTCAGCTCGTCATCGAGTCCATCCGGGAGGACGAGGCCGCCAAGGCGGACCTCTTCGGCGTCCTGGACAAGGTCCTCAAGGACCCCGAGGCGATCCTCGCCTCCAACACCTCCTCGATCCCGGTCATGCGGCTGGCCCGGGCCACCAACCGGCCGGGCCAGGTGCTCGGCGCGCACTTCTTCAGCCCGGTGCCGATCCTGCCGCTGGTGGAGATCACCGGCTCGCTGCTGACCGACGCCGCCGTCACCGCCCGCATGGAGGCGTTCGTGATGGGCACGCTCGGCAAGGAGGTGGTCCGTTCCCCGGACCGCGCCGGGTTCGTGGTCAACGCGCTGCTGGTCCCGTATGTGATCTCGGCGATCCGCATGGCCGAGTCCGGGTTCGCCGAGCCCGCGGTGATCGACCGGGGCATGCGCTCGGGCTGTTCGCATCCGATGGGGCCGCTGGAGCTGGCCGACATGATCGGCCTGGACATCATCCTGTCCGTGGCCGAGGCGCTGTACGCCGAGTTCCGCGAGCCGCACCTGGCACCGCCGCCGCTGCTGGTGCGCATGGTCGAGGGCAACCTGCTGGGCCGCAAGACCGGGCAGGGCTTCTACGCGTACGGCTGACGGCCCCACAACTGAGCTGTTCGCGGCAGCGACGCCGCGCCTTCACCGGCCGCCCGGAGACATCCGGACGGCCGGTTCGCGTTGTGCCCGGGCGGGCGGAGGCGAGGCGGTTCAGAGTCTTGACGCGCCTGGGGGGCGCTCCTATGGTGACGAAGTCTGTTCATGAGAATGTCCTTTGTTCAAATATATGAACGGCTGGGCCATGCGCATACGCGAGATCCATCTCACCCCCGTCGCCTTCCGTGATCCCCCGCTGCTGAACGCCATGGGCGTGCACGAGCCCTGGGCGCTGCGCACGGTCGTCGAGGTCGTCACCGACGAAGGGGTCAGCGGGCTGGGCGAGACCTATGGCGACCTCTCCCACCTGGAACGCCTGCGGGCCGCCGCCACCGAGCTGACCGGGGCCAGTGTCCACGCCCACCACGACCTGTACGCCCGCGTCGCCGCCTCCGTCGGTGCCAACGTCGTCACCGACCAGCACGGCCTCACCGGGGCCGGCTCCAACCAGAAGACCGTGGACGCCGTCTTCTCCCCGTTCGAGGTCGCCTGCCTCGACATCCGCGGCAAGGCCGCCGGACTGCGCGTGGCCGATCTGCTCGGCGGCCCGGTCCGGGATTCCGTCCCCTACAGCGCCTACCTCTTCTACAAGTGGGCCGGCCACCCCGGCGCCGAGGAGGACCGCTTCGGCGCCGCGCTCGACCCCGAGGGCATCGTCGCCCAGGCCCGGCTGTTCATCGAGGAGTACGGCTTCGGCTCCATCAAGCTCAAGGGCGGCGTCCTGCCCCCCGACCAGGAGGCCGAGGCGGTGTTCGCGCTGCGCGACGCGTTCCCCGGCCTGCCGCTGCGCATCGACCCCAACGCCGCCTGGACGCCCGCCACTTCGATGCGCATCGGCAAGGCGCTGGACGGCGTGCTGGAGTACCTGGAGGACCCCGCGCCCGACATCGAGGGCATGGCCGAGGTCGCCGCCGAGGTGCCGATGCCGCTGGCCACCAACATGTGCGTGGTCACCCACGACCATCTGCCGCCCGCCATCGCGCGGCGCGCGATCGGCGTGCTCCTCACCGACCACCACTACTGGGGCGGGCTGCTGCGCTCCACTCAAGTGGCCGCGCTGTGCGCCACGTTCGGCCTGGAGCTGTCCATGCACTCCAACAGCCACCTCGGCATCAGCCTGGCCGCCATGACCCACCTCGCCTCCGCCACCCCCAACATCACCCACGCCTGCGACACCCACACCCCCTGGCAGGACGGCCAGGACGTCATCGCTCCCGGCGCGCTGCGCTTCGTCGACGGCGCCGTGCCGGTGCCCGACGGGCCCGGCCTCGGCATCGAGCTTGACCGGGACGCCCTGGCCGTCATGCACGAGCAGTACCTCTCCTGCGGCATCAGGCGGCGCGACGACACCGCGTACATGCGCCGCTTCGACCCGGAGTTCACGCCGAAACGCGCCCACTGGTAATCCCCTCCCCTTTAGGAGCCGCGATGTCCGCGTTGGACTGGATCGTGGTCGCTGGTTACTTCCTCGTGGTGGTAGCCATCGGCTGGTGGTCGAAGAACCGCGTTCACAGCGTGGCCGACTTCTTCACCGCGCGGGGCAAGATCCCCTGGTGGCTGTCCGGCATCTCGCACCACATGTCGGGCTACAGCGCGGTGATGTTCGTCGCCTTCGCAGCCGTCGCCTACAACGACGGAATCACCGTCTACTTCTGGTGGCCGCTCACGATCGGGCTGGGCGTCGGCGTCGGCGCGTTCCTCTTCGCCGCCCGCTGGAACCGGCTGCGCGCCAAGCACGACGTCAAGTCCCCGCTCGAATACCTCGCCCGCCGCTACAACCTGCCCACCCAGCAGGTCCTCGCCTACAGCGGCGCCGCCCTCAAGGTCGTGGACATCGCCGCCAAGTGGGTCGCGATATCCGTGCTGTTGCAGGGCTTCGCGGACATCCCGCTGGAGTGGGGCATCATCTTCACCGGCATCGCCACCATGGCCTACATGGCGGTCGGCGGGCTGTGGGCCGATGTCCTCACCGACATGGGCCAGTTCGTCATCCAGGCCGTCGCCGGCATCGCGATGCTGATCGCCGTCATGGCCGAACTCGGCGCGGACTTCCCCTTCTCCATGTGGGGCGACCTGCCCGACGGTCGCGGCGACCCGGTCGCCGGATCCGTCACCACCTGGCTGATCATCGCGTTCCTGTTCGTCAAGACCTTCGAGTACAACGGCGGCATGTGGAACCTGGCGCAGCGCTACATGGCCTCGCCGTCCGGCTCCGCCGCCCGCCGCTCCGCCCTGCTGTCCAGCGCGCTGTGGCTGATCTGGCCGCTCATCCTCTTCCTGCCGATGATCGCCGCGCCGCTGATCGTGCCGGGGCTGTCCAACGGCGAGGAGTCGTACATCGCGCTGTCCAAGGAGCTGCTGCCGGCCGGGCTGATCGGCCTGATGCTCGCCGGGTTCTTTTCCCACACGATGGCGATGGTCGCCTCCGACTCCAACGTCATCACCGCCGTGATCACCCGCGACATCGCCCCGGTGATCACGCCCCGCGTCCGGGAGCTGTCCGAGCGCGCGCAGCTCACGTTCGCCCGGGTCACCACGGTGCTGTTCGTGTCGGTCAGCATGACGATCGCGATCGCCACCGGCGGCGAGGGGTTCGTGCTGGACACCGTCGTCGAGCTGGTGGCGGCCACCATGGGCCCGATCTCCATCCCGCTGATGCTCGGCCTGCTGCCCTGGTTCCGCCGCAACGGGCCGACCGCCGCGATCACTTCATGGGCCGGCGGCCTGGCGGTCTGGTACGTGGTCCGGTACATCGTCGAGGACGCCACCCAGGCGGCCATCGTCGGCCTGCCGCTCCTCACCTCGCTTGTCCTCTATATAGGGCTCGGCCTGCTCAAGCCGGAGGGCAACGAGGAACGCGACCGGCTCATCGACTCCCTCAACACCGACCCGGACGACACGGGCTCGGCCCCGGCCGCCCGGTCCCTGGCCAAGGAGAACGCGGAGGACACGGAGGACTCCGTCCCGGCCACCTAGCTAGATGAATGAGTCCGATGATTGTGCTGGCCGCGACTATGGCGAAGGGCGTCCGTTGGCTCGTGTGTGATGACGAATCCGGGCGCCCTTCTGACGGTACTGTACGTGTTCGTTGACGACCATGTGGCCCCGTTCTCGCCGGACCGGGCGACCCCCGAAACTGTCGGACGCGGAACTGCTGTGCCTGGCCGTCGCACAGGTCCTGCTCGGATTCCCCTCCGCCCGGCACTGGACCCGCTTCGTCCATGCCCGGCGGGGGCGTCTGTTCCGCTACCTGCCCCAGCGGTCCGGCCACACCAAGCGCCTCAACGCCGCCGGAGCGCTGATCTCCTCGGTGATCGAAGCCCTGGCCCGGCAGGTACCGACCTGGCACGACGGCCTGCGGCTGATCGGCTCCACCGCTCGGACCTGGCCGGACATGCTGGCTACGGCTACTGCCGCAGCCACTCCCGGTTCTTCTGGGGCTTGCGGCTCTGCCTGGTGACCACGGCCGAGGGCATGCCGGTGACCTGGTGCCCGGCCCATCCCGAGATCGGGGAGCGGGGGGTGATGACCGCGCTGCTGGACGCGACCACCATCTCATCCGCACCGGCCAGGTGATCCTGGCCGACAGGGGCTTCGCCGGGCGCGAGTTCGAAGCGTTCGTCACCGAACGGCTCGGCGCCCACCCCGTGAGGCCAGACCGGGGGGACGAACCTCACGCGGCACGGGAAGATCGCCCGGGCTGGGCGGTGGATCGAGGCGATCACCGACACACTCAAGGGCCGGCTCGGCCTCGAACAGCACGGCGGCGGAACCCAGGCCGGCGTGTTCGCACGCACCGGACAACGCCTGCTGGCCCTGGCCGTCGCCATCTGGCACAACTGGACGACCGACGCCCCGTCAAACGCTCGCTGATCGCGTATGACCACCGAAGACATCGGACTCATTCATCTGGATCGGTGATGCGGGCGAGGCCGGTGCCCGTCTGGAAGTCGATGCGCCGGGTGGGCACCGGCATCTGGGTGATCAGCTCCGGCATCACCTGCGGGGTTATTCCGTACCGGGCGTACTCGGGCCGCGAGAGGATGTGCGAGACGCGGGCCGCCGGCCCCCTGGACGGGAACGGCACGCCCTGCCGCTCCTCCAGGTCCATCAGCACGGTCAGGTCCTCGCCGGTGACGGTGAGGGTGGACTGCCCGGGCTGGTTGCTGATCCCGACCTCCTGCCGGATCAGGACCCCGTCCATGAGCACGGTGGGCGTGCCCTGGATGGTGGTGGAGAGAACGACCCTGGTCCTGGGGTCGAAGAACCCGTCCGGCAGCAGGCGGGTGTTGATGACGCCGCGCTTCGACAGGTCGAAGGACAGCTGGAACCCGCTGCGTTCGCCCGCGCTCATGGTGACCTGCGCGGACAGCAGCGCGTCCGTCACCTCGCGCGGCACGGGGCGCGCGATCCCCGCCCCCATGCGCAGCGTGAGGTGAATGGGCCCGCGCCGGACCGGTTCGTCAACCATGCGGACCCCCTCCGGGAAGGGGAATGCTGATCCGCTCCCCCCGGGTGTCCGTCAACTCCCGCTGGTCGACGATGGCATTGGCGTCGGCGATGCGCCACCACGGGGCGGCGGTGCCGAAGTAGTGGTGGGCCAGGAGATCGAGCCGCTCGCCGACGCTGACGGTGTGCGGGACGTTCTCGATGGTGTCGTCGGCTGGTTCCTTGGGGATCAGCCTCCGCTTGAGATACGGCACCTCCCGCCCGTCGGCTGTGGTGTGCACGGCGGTCTCCACGCCGTGATACCGGCTGGAGCGTGGGTAGTTGGTGACGGCGGGCAGGGCCGTGTCGAGCAAGCGGTCGTCGGTCACAGGACTCCCCCTCCATTGAGCCCGAGCGCGGCGAGCCGGCCGTTGGCCACGGTGGCCGCCAGCCTCTCCTTCTGCGCGAGGTGCGCGAGATACAGCTCGTAGCCGCGGTGCCCGGTGGGCAGATCACTGACGGTCAGCACGCGCAGCCCGATGGACAGGCTCGCCCTGATCGGGTTGAGATCGACGTCGAAGGCGTCCTCGGTGATCGCGACCTCGGTGAGGCGGACCGGCAGCACGCGCTTGTTCCCCCAGGTGAAGAGGGTCAACGGCGCCTCGATCGGCGTGATCTCGAGCGTCCCGGCCGCGGCGAGGGCCTCCAGGTTCCTGAGCTGGACGGAGGTCGGGTTCACCAGCATCTCCAGCGTGGCCAGCTGCGGATGAATCCCCTCGAGCGCCGCCACATCCAACTGGTCGGTGGCATCGATCTCCGCCGTGAACTTCCACGTCTCGACGGCCGGCCCCTTCAGCCGCAACGCCTCGGTCCGATCCCCGGCACCCTCCACCCCAGCCGCCCGCGGGGCGAGCGCCCGCTCCAGGCTGTCAGGGTTGAACCGGAGGATGACGCGCTGGGGCGTACCGCGCTGCGGATCGACGATCACAATCCCGGACCTGATGGGTTTCGGTATGTCGGCGTAGCGGGTCACGATTCACGAATCCCTACGCGCTCGAATGCTTCGATCACCTTCCGCGCCTCCCCTCGAACTCGCATATCAGAGTCGTTCACGGCGGATGTACGCAAATCGCGAAGAAGATCAGGCCATTCCATATAGGAGGCCGTCCGCACGACGGCAGCACGGATCATCGGGTTTTCATCACGCAGCGCAATAGAGAATGCTTCAAAATAGTCTTGATCGAACTCCGGAGGGGCCCCAATGCCGAAACGGAAGATCGCACCAACTTTTTCAAGGGCGGGGATGTCGCTGTAGATCTCTTGAAGCAACTCAGGATGGGACCAGGCGTCCACCTCCCCTTCGATCGACCGATAAGAGTCGTCGACCGCAGTTCGGTCTCGCCCCCGGAAGAAGCAGCAGGTCTCACCAGAGACTACGTCTTCCACGCAATGGAAACTCGTCTCGCCATCCACCCTCCAAACACCTTCCCTCGATTTTCCATCCCCGCCACGAAGCCCACGCCCAGCCCATCCACGCCACTCAGAGATTCGCTCGCAAGCCTGCAGACCGAGCTCTCGACGCCGAAAGACGTACCTTCGACTTCTATACACGACTACCGACCCCACTCGCCCTCCCTCTCCTTCCACTCATCCTGAAGTCAAAGCCCGTAGGTGGACATAACTTGTTCCTCGATGTGCCGAAAAACCATTTCCTTCGCTTGAGCCGGAGTCACATCGTCGGATATTTCAACCGTGAATTCATTCAACCACGCCTGAATATAGCGTATATCACGCTCGGCAAGCTCCACGCCGCTCACGTAGCGCCGCACCGTGGTAACCCTGTTGCCTTCTTTCCCGCGAGTCCTCCGCTCATTCCTCCCCAAAATGCCCTGCCGTTCCCTCCTCCTGTCGTTAGCGACCTGGCGTCGCTCCTGTCTAGTGTCGCGTGATGCCGTTGTGGCTACTTCGAGTTGTTGGCGACGAGTTTCTTGACGTTGCGTTGGGCGAGGCGGACCTTCGCCAGGATCTCGTTGGTGGTGGCCGTCCAGGTGAACGGCTTGGCGTTGATGTTCCAGGCGTCGATGTAGTTGCGGATCTGGGTGACCAGTGCGGCGACGCTGGGGAACGTGCCTCGGCGGATCGACTGGCGGGTGATGATCCCGAACCGGATCTCGATCTGGTTGAGCCAGGACGAGCCGATCGGGGTGAAGTGGAAGTGGACATGAGGATTCTCGTCCAGCCACTCCCGGACCGCGGGGGCGGTGTGGATCGAGAGATTGTCCAGGACGACATGGATCTCCTTGCCCGCATGAGGCTTCACCGCGTTCTTCAAGAACGCCAGGAAGTTCCCGGTATCCCGCACCGGGTGGCACTCGCCGACCACTTCACCCGTGCCGACGTTCAAGGCGGCGAAGAGGTTCGTGATGCCGTGACGAACATAATCAGCGGTCCGCTTCTCCGTCGCGGCGAACGTGACCGGCAGGACGGGCTGGGTCCGATCCAGAGCCTGGACCTGCGTCTTCTCGTCCACCGAGAGCACCACGGCACCCCCGGGCGGATCCAGATACAGTCCGACGACATCGGCGACCTTCTCCGCGAAAGCCGGGTCTTTGGAGATCTTGAACGTGCCCGAGCGGTGCGGCTGAAGGTTCTCCTCCCGCCAAACGCGAGCAATGTAGTGCCAGGACACCGAAATGCCCTCGGATCGCTTGAGATACGCGGCCAGGCTCCGGGTCGACCAGTGCGACAGTCCCGTCTCCATCGGCGGGGACATCCTGGTCAGCGCGATCACCCGGCCACGCACTCGGGGCGGAACCTGCACACGTGGAGCACCGCGCTTGTGTTCCTCCAGTCCGGCCAGCCCGAGTTCGGCATACCGCCTTTTCCACCGGTCGACGGTCGGAGCCGATACCCCCGCCCACTCGGCGATGTCCTTCCGTCGCCGACCCTCGCCAGCCCACAACACGATTCGCGCCCTCAACGCCAAGACCGCCGGCACATCACGACTACCCGCCAACGCCCGTAACTCAGCGACCTGTTCAGAAGAAAGCTTCACGCACCACCAACGAGATCGACCAGCTCAAGTCACGCAAACGGCTTCACGCAACACTAGAGCTCGTCGGTGCTGAATATTTGGCGCCCCCACCCCTGGATCAGTCAGCATTTCGCGGAACTTTCGGCGCAGACTCTCGTACGTCACCTCTTCGAGTCCGTCTTCCAGCAGGAGTCCGTTCAACGAGAGCGACTGCACGATATTTTCGATCACATCATCACGAAATCCCTGCGGACCCTGCCTCCCGCCATAGTGATACCACGGTCTCGTCTGGCCAGGGAGTAACGCTCCGGCCTCTTTACGCTCGTCGTACTCGGCCTGCCCGATGCCCCACACCCCCACGTTGACTGAAGGGCATTGTTTGATACATGTCACCTCCTGAGCGCTCCTCGCTCCGACGTCGACGTTCACACCGCGCGCCTGTTCCTGTATCTCAGGGCGCTGACGGGCGGCATCGATCTCGGCCGTGAACTTCCACGTCTCGACGGCCGGCCTCTTGAGCCGCAACGCCTCGGTCCGATCCCCGGCGCCCTCGGCACCGGCCGTCTGCAGGGCGAGCGTCCGCTCCAGGCTGTCGGGGTTGAACTGAAGGACGATGATGCGTTGGGGCGTGCCGCGCTGCGGATCGACGATGACGATCCCGGACCTGATGGGCTTGGGTATGTCGGCGTAGCGGGTCATGATCCATCGCCCTCCTCATGGAGTGACCGATAGGCGGCGAGCACGACCGCCGCATCGCCGCGGACCTTCTCGGAAGGGTCGTGCTCTGAAGCCCGAACAAGCAGTGGTTCGTACTGCGGCCACTCGACATAGGAGGTCGCCCAGACTGCCGCGTACCGGACACCAGTCTCCGTGTCGCGCATGGCGTTTCGTACCTGATCAAAAAAGCGCTGATCAAAATCGACTGGAGCACCGAGACCCAGACGCAAAATGGCGAGCATATAGTCAGCCGGAGAGGGGCGCACGGCCTCTGCCGCTTCAAGGAGTTCTTCAGTCGTTGCCGGCTTGAGCCGTTGCTCCAGAATCCGCGACGCAACCTGGACGCGGCGTTGATCCTCCCCCGTGACGAAAGCAGCCGGGCTACGAGTCAGCACATCCTCCTGGTAGTGCAGTGTCAAATCACCGCTCTTACCCCAGATCACTTCATGGGATTCCAGTCGATCCGCGTTTTCCGGCATCTCACCTATCAGCGGCCAGCGGAGGGTCCGAGCAACAGCGGCCACGTCCTCGGCGTTGGCACGAGGTTCAAGAAGGTACCTTCTGGATCGAAAATCCACCGATGTCACCCGCCGTCCGCTCTCTGCTGCGCCTGCGCTATCTCCGCCGCCGGAATGCCATAGGCCTGATCTGATGCATCCGCGTACGAATGATCCGGAAGAGTTCACGCTTCTTCTCACTCTCCGTTTCGACCGTCACTTTGATGTCGAGTACTCGCGCCCACGTCTCAATGATCTGTACCTCCCGCCTCATCACCTGCTCGGCGTGATCCATCTGACTCGCGCTTCTCGCTGCTTCGCTGGCCACCCCTTCCATGAGTTGTCGAATCTCGCTTGCCGGCCGGCGCTCCTGCGCGTTCTCATACGCCGTGTCTCTGCCTGCGGCCGCTCGCCGAACGCCTCGCCCGCGCTCCACCAGGCGCCGCCACTCCTCCGCCTCCCGCCCTGGCCCGACGGGCTGGCCATTCGGCCCCAGAAGCGCCTGCCCGCGCCCCTCGCGTTCCACATAGTCGGTAAGCCTGAACATACCAGGCTGAGAACCGCTGAACCCAGGCGGAATATCCCAAGGCTCTGGTCGACGTCACCCGTTCGAGCCATAATCTGCATGGCCATGGCAGAGGTCACCAGAGGAGAAGATCCCGGATCGCGGTGTCCTTCCTGCACCACCATCAAGACGGCGTGGAACGCGGCATGAGTCGCACCGGGACCGCGCACCGGCCGCCCCCGCATCGCGCGCTGGATCTGCCTGGCAAGCAACCTGGCCCTGAACTTTCCGCCCTGGCCAGCCGCCTTGAGCAGTTGCGCCAGCTCGTCGTACTTGAGGGGCGCCCCCACTCTTTTTCGGTCCCGCATCTCATAGACAAGCTTGTTCACCTCGGGCGGAAGCTCACGAATCGGCTTCCACCACTGCTGACGCCGCACCTCCTGGCCCCCGGGAAGAGAAATAATCTCTTTCGAACCGGGCTGGTACGGCAAGCGGTCCTTCGCGTACCGCAGCAACGAGGCAAGACTCACGCCGCGGCGCAGCGGATACACCGGAACGTCCTCCACGGTGCCCGTCGCCTGGTTCATGACCCGTTTTTCGGTGCGCTGCCGTCTGCCAATGTCATCCGCGCCGCGACGGGTTTTGTCGGCTTCCAGTATCTCACTCGCCACCTGCCGGACGAAACGAAGGATCTCCTCTTCTCCCACGGTCACGCCGCCGACCACCACCGTGCCGGGATTGAGGCGAGCGTGAATCTGGAACCGATCCGCTCCTTGCACGGCCAACTGACTGAGGCGGTACCACACCCGCATGGCCGCCAACGCGCCGCGGAGGATCCCTCCCCGGACTCCGGCTCTCAGCATGCGCGTGATCCTGCGGCGGATCCGCGCGACGACGCGACGCAGGCGATCGTCCTTCGACGCTGGGGAGTTCTCCCGCTGGCGACGGGCATCGCGCTCTCGCCTTCGCTGCTGCTCGCGGGTGCGTTGATGCTCCCGCAGCCGGTCCCGGCGGCGCGTGTAGGCGTCCCGCATGCGGCGGGCGTCGTTGTTCAGAGGGCGGCGGCGGTTCTCGTCGCGGGTACGAACGGTGTCGCGTGGTCTCCCGCGGTTCCGATCGGGGCCTGGGGGACGCGCGCGGTCGCGGGGGCGGGTCCGGTCATCGTCACGACGACGGTCGCGGTCGTCGCGGCGGCGGTTCTGGCGGCGGACGCGGTCCAGGGTTTCGCGCACCGTCGCGCGGTCGCGTTGGCGCGCCCGGTCCTCTGGCGACCGGCGCGGGCGGCGCGGGGCCGGGCGGGGGCGGCGCGGTGAGGTTCGGCGTGGTTGCGGGGTTTCCTCGTCCTCGCGACGGCGATTGGTCGGCTCGTTCTCTGAACGGCGTTCGGTGGGACGGGGCGGTTCTGGGCGGCGAGGGGGCGAGGGCGGGTGGGTGGGGGCGGGGTCCGCATGGTTTGTTCGGCGTGGCGGACCTGCTGCTGGGTGCGGTCCGTCTCGCGGCGGTCCTGTTCGTCGCGGCCGTTCGGACCGCCGTCGCGCTTCATGCCGTTGGCGCGGGACTTGAGGCGGCCGGTCACCTTGCCCATGTACTTGGCAATGCCGCTGACCAGGGCCTGGTAGATGAGCTCCAGAAGGGCCACCACGCCGGCCGCGACGGCCACGGCGAACTGTTTGCCGGCGCCGCCGCCCTTGACCGCCTTCAGGAAGGCCAACACGAGTTGGAAGGCGCGCAGGATCGCGCCCAGCGTGCCGATCGCCGTCTGGATGGCGTCAAGGATGGCCAGGATCCAGCCGGCGCCGGGGATCAGCTTGGCGACGACCTTGGTGATGACCAGCTCGCCGATGATGACCGGGAGTTGGGGGAGGGCCGCCTCCCAGGCCATCTCGACCATCTCCTCCGCGGTCATGCCGCCGTTGATGAGGAGCTGGAAGGTCTCCTGGTCGAGGCCGAGGATCTCCTGGATCTTCTCGGCGACCCACTGCTTGACGCCCTTCTGGATCTCGTTGAAGAGGTGGTTCTTGGCGCCGTCCTCCGCCGAGGCGCCGAGTTTGCCGATCCAGCCGCCGGGGTCGGCCATGATGTCGACCGCGATCACGGCCAGGTCGCCGTAGGCGCTGAGGAGTCCGCCGGCGATCTCCATGGCCGTGGTGACGACGCCCTCGACGACGTCCACCGCGGCCAACAGGCCGGCCTCCAGCACGTCGAGCAGGGCGGTGAGGCCGGCGGCCAGGTCGTCGAGGAAGGAGCCGATCCGCTCCTTCAGGCCGTCCGCGAGGTCGTTCACCGTGTCGATCGCCGCGTCGCGCGCGCCGTTGATGGTGTCGCGCCACTTGTCCCGGAGCTCGGGGAAGCCGGCGAGGAGGATGTCGCCCTGGCCGATCAGGATGTCGGCGAAGACGTCGATCGCGGTGACGATGAAGGTGCGCGCCGCGTCGATCAGGTCGAAGACGGTCTGCTTGAACTCCTCGGTGATGACGACGACGGCCTCGCGCGCGGCGTTGAAGACGTCGACGATGGCGTTCTTGAGCCTGTTGAACTGCTCCTTGATCCAGTCGATCGCCTCGCTGAGCCAGTTGCCCGACTCCTCCTCGCCCTCGTCGCGCGTGTTCTGGGCTTCCTCCTCGGCCTCGGTCTTGGTGGTCTGGATCCGTTCGTTCTCATCCTCCGTCTGTGTCTCCACCTCCTCGTCGGGCTCGGTCTTCTTGTCCTCGATCTCGCCCTGGACCCGCTCGTTCTCGGCGCCGCTCTCCTCCTCGACCTCGGCGAGTTGTTCGTCCTGCTCCTGCTGCCACTGCTGGCGGGCGTCCTCCACCTCGGTGGCCGCGCCGGTGCGAACGCTCTCCTGCTCGCTGCTGTTGGCTTCGATCTCGGCCTGGACCCGCTGGTCGTGCTCGGCCTGCGAGGTCTGGAAGCCCTCGTCCTTGGCGGTTTTCTCGGTGAGCATCCGCTCCTGGCCCTGGCCGAACGCCGCCTGGATCTGCGGTCCCTGCTCGTGCTCGGCGACGGCCCCGAGGACGTCGGCGGGGAGTTGGGAGCTGGCCGGCCCGCCGGCCGCGCCGCCCTGCTGTTGTGGATCCTGGCCCTTGCCGCCGGCGACCGCGCCGGTCAGCGTCTCGCCGGGCACGGTGGGGAAGATCTGGTCCTCCCCCATCGGCTGGGCCGCGTCCTGACGGCCCTGGGTCTTCAACTCCGTGCTTTTGTCCTTGAGTTCGCTCTGCTGCTCGTCGGTCCGCTCCGGGTCGGTGTCGTCTTCGAGCGGTACCGGGGCGGCGCGGCCGACCTTCGCGTCCGTCAGCCCGTCGTCGGTCGTGGGGAGGGATCCAAGGGCGTCGGTGAGGCCGCCGAGATCGATACCGACGGCGCCCATGAGGCCGCCGATGACCCCGCCGACCGTCTCGAAGAAGCCGGGCGGCTCCATGTCCTCGCCGGGCGTCTCACCGGTCGGGCCCTGGTCGCCCTCCACCTCGGGGGTCTCGCCGGCCGGCGCGTCCAGTTTCTCGACCTTGTCGCCGGTGTACTCACCGGGCGGCGAGACGGTCGGATCGCCCTGGAGGGTCTGCGGAGCACGGGATGGCCGTTCCATGGACGGCGGGGACTCCTCGAGAGCGGTCCGCTCCTGGCCGACCGTGTTGCCCACGGCCGAGTCGACGCCGCGGAGGGTCTGCGCCATCTGGTGGGGCTTCAGGCCGCCCGTGGTCGCCAGCGCCGCCTCGGGAGCGGCCCGGGAGACGTCCGGCGGCGGAGCCTCCCTCTTGGCGGTGGCCGGTCCACCGCCGCCCGCCGGCGCGCCGCCCCCGCCCCCGCCAGCCGCTCGGGCGGCGGGGACCGGGGCCGGCGCGGCCACGGGAGCCTCGGCCGCCGGTTCCGGGGCGGGTGCGGGAGCCGGCTCCGCCTGGGATGGCGCGGGAGGCGCCGGGTCGGCGGGATCGGGCTCGGGCACGGGCTGGGGCGCCGCGGTGGGTGATGGCGGCACCCGGGTGGGGGCGGGGTCGGGATCAGGCTCCGGTTCGCGTTCGGGCTCGGGTTTCGGGACGGGGGTCGGTTCCTCCGCCTGCTCCTCGCGTTGCTCGGCGTCCTCGCCGACCGCCTCGTCCCGTTCGCGGTCGTCGCGTTCGGCCTGTTCCTCCCGCTCCCGGTCGCGGTGCCACTGCTCGATGAAGTCCTCGATGGGCTCCGGGGCCCGGGAGACACCGGGGCCGAGGGAGCCGTTCTCCTCGACGTCGTCGACGAGGTCGATGACGCGTTCCCAGTCGGGGGTGGGCAGCCGCTGTTCGAGGCGGTCGAGCACCGACTGCTCGACCTCGGGTGAGAAGCGGGCGAGCTGGAGGCGGACGCGACCCGAGGCGTCGGTCGGGTCGCCGCGCAGCGAGCGGATGATGTCGGCGGTGAGGCGGTCGACGAGGGTGGCGGGGTCGAGGCGTTCGGTCCGGTCGCGGTCGGCGTCGACGGTGGCGTAGCGGAGCCAGCCGGGGGTGACGGCCGGGGTCGGGGCCACATCGGCTTCGACGGAGTGTGCGCCGGCCTCGGCCTCGCGTTCCATCGGCTCGTGGGGGAGGCTGACCGCGCCCAGGTCGCGGCCGGCGCGCAGGGTGCCGAGGGCGTGGGGTGCCTGGACGGGAGGGCGTCGGCCTCGTCGAACAGCAGCAGCGCGCCGCCGCGTTCGGCGGCGTCGAAGACGCGGCGGAGGTTCTTCTCGGTCTCGCCGATGCACTTGCTGACGACCTGCGAGAGGTCGATGACGAAGAGGTCGAGGCCGAGTTCGTTGGCCAGGACCTCGGCGGCGAGCGTCTTGCCGGTGCCTGAGCCGCCGGCGAACAGGGCGGTCACGCCGAGGCCGCGGCGCAGCACGGACTCGAAGCCCCACTCCTGGTAGACGGTGCCGCGTTGCCTGACGTGCGCGACGATCTCCCGGAGGATGGTCAGCTGGCCCTCGGGGAAGACGAGTTCGTCCCAGGTGGCCTGGGGTTCGATGCGCCGGCCCAGTTCGTCGAGGCCGATGCGGGCCTCGACGAGGCCGGCCCGCCAGTCCAGCTCGGTGGCGTCGAGGTCGTCGCCGGCGCGGCGGGCCGCGGCGGCGGCGAGTTCGGCGCGGCTCTGGGGGCCGCCGCCGACGAGTTCGACGAGCGGTGGTTCGCCGGCCCCGGCGGTGGTCCAGGCGTCGGCGACGGCGTCGGCGGCGCGCCGGTAGGCGTCGGGGAGTTCGGCCTCGGCGGGGGCGGCGGTGCGGCGCAGCAGGCCGTGGAGGCGGCTGTCGAGGTAGGGGGTGCCGGCGATGAGGTGGAGGACGCGTTCGTCGACGCGGAGCCGGGTGGTGGTGAGCCGGGTCTCGTCGTCGAGTTCGATCAGGCGCCAGCGGCGCAGGGGGGCGACCGGGGTGAGGGCGCTCCGGTGCGGCTCGGGGAGGGCGGCGAGGGCGAGGGAGAAGGTGGGGTGCGGGCGTTCGCAGTCGCCAGCGGCCGCGGCGCAGCGAGGCCCGGTGGTGGCGTCGAGTTCGGCGGCCGCCGCCAGGAGGAGGACGGCGCGTTCGAACTCGGTGAGGTCGAAGCAGGCGGCGACGGCGGCCAACGGGCCCCGGGGCGCGGGGATCGGGGGCGGGTCGGTGTCGTCGGCGGCGTGGGCGTCGAGCCTGGCCAGCACGGCGGCGGTGGCGGCGGGCAGCGCGTCGGTGTCGGGCGTGTCCATGGTGTCCCCCTCCCGGTGTGGCTCGTCGGCTCGTCAGTCCTAGCTAGGCGCTCTCCGGCACGGACAGCGTGCCCTCGGCGACGATCACCGAGTGGCCGCCGACCGAGACCGACGCCAGGCGGCCGTTCTCCACCGTCGCCGTGGCCTCGATGTCGCTGGGGCGGCCCATCGCCACGCCCTGCTCGACGCGCAGCGTGCGGGTCCCGTCGGGGTGCGGCTCGTGGTGCCAGAGCGCCGCCACCAGACCGGCCGAGGCCGAGCCGGTGGCCGGATCCTCGGGGTGGTCGGGGATCAGGCAGCGGGAGTACACCCGGCCGCCGTCGCGGTGCTCGCCGGCGAAGACGTACAGCGTGTCGGCCCAGGCGTCACCGAGGGTGCCGCGCGGCACGGCGCGGTCCACGGCCTCGGGGCCGGTCAGCCGCACATAGCAGAAGCGCAGGCCGACGCCCCCGAACCAGCAGTCCAGAATGTCCGTCCCGGACAGCGACAGCGCCGCCGCCACCGCCGCCCGGTCCGGGGCGTGGCCGGGCGTCTCGTAGGGGGCGGTGAGCGTCAGCCGGGCATGGCTGCCGGAGACGTCGACGGCGACCACGCCGACGCCCTCCTCGAAGAGCAGCCGCGGCCCGGCCACCCCGCGCCGGGCGGTGAGCACCGCGGCGGTGCCCACCGTGGGGTGGCCCGCGAACGGCAGCTCCGCCCGGGGGGTGAAGATCCGCACGCGGGCGGTGTGGGCGGGGTCCTCGGGCGGCAGCACGAAGCTCGTCTCGGAGAACCCGAACTCCCGGGCGATGTCCTGCATCTGGTCCGTCGACAGGCCCCGGGCGTCGGGGAGGACGGCGAGCTGGTTGCCGCCGAAGGCGCGCTCGGTGAAGACGTCGGCGATGAAAAACGTGTGGTTCACATCTGGCGAGACTACGCGTGCCCGGTGACATCCCGGGGGGCGCGCGCGGGCGGTCCCACGTAGCGGGCCGAGGGGCGGATCAGCCGGCCCGTGCGCTTCTGCTCCAGGATGTGGGCCGACCAGCCCGCCGTCCGCGCGCAGGTGAACATCGCGGTGAACATGGCCGCCGGCACCTCGGCGAAGTCCAGCACGATCGCCGCCCAGAACTCCACGTTGGTGGCCAGCACCCGGTCCGGGCGGCGCTCCCGCAGCTCGGCCAGCGCGGCCCGTTCCAGCGCCTCGGCGATCTCGAACCGCGGCGCGCCCAGCTCGCGCGCCGTGCGCCGCAGCACGCGCGCCCGGGGGTCCTCGGCGCGGTAGACGCGGTGCCCGAAGCCCATCAGGCGCTCGCCCGCGTTCAGCGCGCGGCGGACATAGCCCTCGGCGTCGCCGGTGCGCTCGATCTCCTCGATCATGCCGAGCACCCGCGAGGGCGCGCCGCCGTGCAGCGGCCCGGACATCGCGCCGACCGCGCCGGAGAGCGCGGCGGCCACGTCGGCGCCGGTGGAGGCGATGACGCGGGCGGTGAACGTCGAGGCGTTCATGCCGTGTTCGGCCGCGGACGTCCAGTACGCGTCGAGCGCGGCCACGTGCCGGGGGTCGGGCTCGCCGCGCCAGCGGCGCAGGAAGCGCTCGGTGATGCCGTCGGCCTTGTCGATCTCGCGCTGCGGCACCATCGGCAGCCCGGCCCCGCGCGCGGACTGCGCGACGAAGCTGAGCGCCATGACGGCGGCGCGCGCCAGATCCTCGCGCGCCTGCGCGACGTCGATGTCGAGCAGCGGGCGCAGCCCCCACACGGGCGACAGCAGCGCCAGCGCGGACTGCACGTCGACGCGCACATCGCCGGAGTGGACCGGGATCGGGAACGGCTCGGCGGGCGGCAGCCCGGGGGTGAAGGAGCCGTCGACGAGCAGGCCCCACACCTGCTCGAACGGCACGTGCCCCACCAGCTCCTCGATGTCCACGCCCCGGTACCGCAGCGCGCCCCCCTCGCGGTCCGGCTCGGCGATCTCTGTCTCGAACGCGACGACACCTTCGAGCCCAGGCACGAAATCGGACATCAGCTTGCTCCTTGTGCACGGTAAGCGCGGTAAGTCAGGCGGTCACCTTAACGGTGGGTGTCCGCGAGCCGCAGAGCTCGGGGCAATATCGCGCTGCGTCCACCACTGTCAGCCGTATGTTGCAAGATATGGCGCGTGTCCCACGCCGAGAACGCCGACAGCCTCCCCAGCCCTCAGCTCGATCCCGCCTCGATGCGCGCCCGGTACCGCGACGCCGGGCTCGACGAGAAGGACCTCGCCGCCGACCCGTTCGAGCAGTTCGAGCGCTGGTTCGCCGAGGCCGTGGCCGGCGGGCTCCACGAGCCGAACGCGATGGTGGTCGCCACCGCCACCCCCGGCGGCCGGCCCAGCTCGCGCACGGTCCTGCTGAAGCAGTTCGACCGGCGGGGCTTCGTCTTCTTCACCAACTACGGCTCCCGCAAGGGCCAGGAGATCGAGGCGAACCCGTTCGCGTCGCTGCTCTTCCCCTGGCACCCCATCGCCCGGCAGGTGATCGTCTCGGGCTCGGTCGAGCGCACCGGGCGGGCCGAGACCGCCGCGTACTTCCGCACCCGGCCGCACGGTTCCCAGCTCGGGGCGTGGGCCAGCGAGCAGTCGTCCACGGTCGCCTCGCGGGACCGGCTGGACCAGATGTACGCGGAGCTGGCGGAGCGCTACCCGGAGGGCGAGGACGTGCCGGCGCCGCCGCAGTGGGGCGGCTACCGGGTGGTGCCCGAGTCGCTGGAGTTCTGGCAGGGCCGGGAGAACCGGCTGCACGACCGGCTGCGCTATGTGCGCGAGGCCGGCGGCTGGGCCGTCGAGCGGCTGTGCCCCTGAGCCGGGGCGGCGGCAGGGCATAAAAAAGCGATCCGCGGGCCTGGTTCCCCAGGGGGCGCGGTGGGCGCCCGCCGGGGAGCCGGCCGGACGTTACCGGCGGCCCGCGGATCGGGTGACTGCATGGGATTGGCCGGCGGTGCCGGCGCCACGTGGGACGCGACCGCTAGGCCGCAGTCACCTCACGCGTCCGGTTGTCATACATCTGCCGAACCACCTCCCTTCTCGTGTACCCCGTACGTTAGGCGGGGCCCCGGGGACACCACAACCGAATTTCGGTGCGGCAACGAGATTGGATGAATCCCTATGTGACGGACGTCACCATGCAGTTGAATGGTCCGGCGCACGCGACCGGCGCTCATTCTCCTGTGCTGGGGGTATCAGGTGACCACTTCCGAGACTCAGTCCGCGCACCTCGCTTCGCACCTCGTATCCGATGACCGCCTGCTGTCGGCCCTGCTCGACGGCATGGACGCCGCCCTGTTCGCCGTGGACACCGGCGGCCGGGTGACCCACTGGAACCGCCGGGCCGAGCAGTTGCTCGGCTGGTCCCGGGAGCAGGCCGTGGGCCGCGACGGGCTCGGCGGCTGGGCCGTGCGGGACGCCGACGCGGCCGACGTCCGCGACCAACTGCTCGGCGTGCTGCGGCCGGAGGCCGGCGCGGACGCGCGCCAGGCGCAGGAGTTCCCCCTGCTGCGGCGGGACGGCGGCCGCGTGCTGGTCCGGGCGCAGACCACCGCCGTGCGCGGCGCGGACGGCCACCCCACCGGCGTGTACTGCGCGTTCAGCGAGGTGCACGCCCAGCTCGACCTCGAACGGAACCTGGCGCTGAGCGAGGCGCTGCTCGCCGACTCCTCCTGGGCGGTGCTGATCACCGACGCCGACCTGCGCACGGTCGCGGCCAACGAGCAGGCCGCGCGGGCGCTCGGCGTGACGGCCGTGGACATGCTCGGCGAGCCGCTGGCGGAGTTTTTCGGCCCGGGGATCGAGGAACTGGAGAGCGCGCTGGAGCACACGCTGGCCGGCCAGGCGCCGGACGTGCCGGTCGAGCTGTGGCTGACGCTGCTGGACGACGGCTCGGACGACGACGGGTTCGGCGTGCCGGCGCCGCCGGCCGGGGGGCCGCGCCGCTGCCTGCTCAGCGGCTTCCTGCGGCTGGGCACGCCGCTGACCAGTGAGCCGGCGCCGCTCGGGGTGGCCTGGGTGTTCCAGGACGTCACCCGCTCCAGACGGGTGGCCCGGGACGCCGCGCGCCGGGCGTTCCGCGACGGGCAGTTGAGCCGCGCGGCGCGGGCCGCCGGCGAGTGCCAGGACCCGATGGAGGCCGCGGTGCTCCATCTGCACTACGCGCTGGCCGGGTTCGCCGAGCACGCGCTGCTCGACATCGCCGGGAAGGCGCCCGGGCTGGTGCGGATCGCGGAGAGCCCGGGCACGTTCCCCGGGGCGGCCGCGCCGCCCGGGGTGGCGGTGCGCTACCGGCCCGGCCACCCCGCGCTCCAGGCGCTGGAACGCGGCGTGCCGGTGCGCGCGACGGGAGGTGTGGCGCGGTCGGGGTGGGCGGTGGAGCACCGCTGGCCCAAGGAGGCGGAGCACGCGCTGTGCGTGGTGCTGCGCAGCCGGGGCCGCGGACTGGGGGTGGTGACGTTCCTGCGCGGGGCGGGACGGCGCCCGTTCGACCGGGCCGACGCGGCGTACGGCGAGGACGTGGCGCTGCGGGTGGCCGCGGCCGTGGACATGGGCCGGCTGGCCGGGGCGTGCTGAGCCGCCGCGGCGGGTGCCGGTCAGCGCCGCAGGAGTCAGCGCCGCCGGAGTCAGCGTCGCCAAAGGATCCGGTCGGCGTGCTCGGCGAAGACGCGTTCGTTCCACTCGCCGCCGCCGTCCACGTTGGCGGAGCGCAGCAGGGGCGGCTCGGTGCCGCCGGCCGCCAGCCGGCCGGCGGCCTCGGCGACGGCGGCCTGGAGCAGCGCGCAGGTCACCACCGTGGAGGCGGGCGCGAAGGGCGCGCCGATCCCCTCGCCGGTGAGGGTCGCGTCGCCGACCGGGATGCCGCTGTCCAGGACGAGGTCGCAGTGGTCCTTGAGGAACGTGCCGGAGGGGTGCCGGGAGACGGTCGCCGTGGCGTAGGCGACGGAGGTGACGCCGAGCACGGTGAGCCCGCGCTGCCGCGCGTGCCGGGCCAGCTCCACCGGCAGCGTGTTCCGCCCGGACAGGGAGATGACGATCAGCAGGTCGCCGGCGGCGGCCGGGCTGCTGTCGAGGGTGGCCGCGGCCAGGCCGCCGACGTGTTCGAGGGCGCTGCCGAGGGTGGCCGGGGTCACGTCGACGCCGGTGGTGCCGGGCACCGTGAGCAGGTTGACCAGGGCCAGGCCACCGGCCCGGTAGACCAGGTCCTGCGCCGGGAGGGAGGAGTGTCCCGCGCCGTAGGCGAACAGCTTGCCGCCGGCCGTGACGGTGCCGGCGATCAGGTCGGCGGCGCCGGCGATGGCCGCCGCCTGGCTCTCCCGGGCGTCGCGCAGCAGGCCGATGGCGGCGTCGAAGAACTGGCCGGCGAGCGTGCTCTCGCTCATGTGTGGTGCGTCCCCTTGCTGACCGTGACGGGGCGGAGGCGTTTCCGCTGGGGCCACCGTAGTGGTCCAGACCACTGCGATGTCAATACGCGGGCATCCGGTCGCCCGTAACGGGATCCGTTGTCGGCGCGGTGCGTCAGAATTGGAGCAGGGCCACCGCACGAGATATCTAGGGGCACTTATGTCCGGACTCATCGACACCACCGAGATGTACCTCCGCACCATCCTGGAGCTGGAGGAGGAAGGGGTGGTCCCGATGCGTGCCCGCATTGCCGAGCGGCTGGAGCAGAGCGGTCCCACGGTCAGCCAGACGGTCGCCCGGATGGAGCGGGACGGCCTGCTGACCATCGCCGGGGACCGGCATCTGGAGCTGACCGACGAGGGACGGCGGCTGGCCCAGCGGGTGATGCGCAAGCACCGCCTCGCGGAGTGTCTCCTGGTCGACGTGATCGGCCTGGAGTGGGAGCAGGTGCACGCGGAGGCCTGCCGCTGGGAGCACGTCATGAGTGACGCGGTCGAGCGCCGCGTCCTGGAGCTGCTGAACCACCCCACCGAGTCCCCCTATGGAAACCCGATTCCCGGCCTGGCCGAGCTGGGCGAGAAGGGCGACCCGGACCCGTTCCTCGGCGAGGGCATGGTCGCGCTGGCCGACCTCGACGCGGACGGCGGGAAGACGGTCGTCGTCCGGCGCATCGGCGAGCCGATCCAGACGGACCCCGCGGTGATGCAGACGCTGCGCCGGGCCGGCGTGCAGCCGGGCGCCTCGGTGAGCGTGACCGCGGGGCCGGGTGGCGCGGTGCAGGTCGGCAGCGGGGGCGAGGCGGCCGAGCTGGCGCACGACGTGGCCATGCACGTGTTCGTCGCCAAGGGGTGAGGCGCGTGGCGCGCGGAGACCGGGTGGGCCGGCCGCCCCGGGTGGCCGGCCCGCACCCACCCCGGTGACCGCCGCGGGGCCCCGGGCCCTCCGGGGCGGTCACCCCTTCTCGTAGCTTCTGTCTCCTTCTGTCACTCGAAACGGGGGTCGGCGCGCGGTATTCGCGCCATGTTCGAACTGGCATTCGATATCGTGGCCCCTGATATGCGGTGCGGGACCGGGGCCGGGGAAGGGGGCAGGCACGCATGGTGCGGCGTTTCGACGTGGTCGGACAGGGGGGAATCCGGCTCGCGGCATGGGAGTTCGCCGAGCCGCCGACGGGGGCTCGGCCCGCCGTGCTGCTCCTCCACGGCCTGCTGGGGCGCGCCGCGCACTGGGCCGGCACCGCCCGCTGGCTCGGCGAACGCGGCTTCCGCGCCGTCGCCCTCGACCAGCGCGGCCACGGCCGCAGCGACAAGCCGGCGGCCGGCCCGTTCGACCGCGACGCCTTCGTCGCCGACGCGGCGGCCGCGGTGGTGCAGTTGGGCCTGGCGCCCGTCGTGCTGATCGGCCACGCCATGGGCGCGCTGACCGCCTGGCAGCTCGCCGCCCGGCGGCCCGAACTCGTGCGCGCCGTGGTGATCTGCGACATGCGGGCCGCCGCGCTCGGCGCCCGGTCGCGGCGCGAGTGGGGCAAGTGGCTCGCCTCCTGGCCGCTGCCGTTCGCCTCGCTCGCCGATGTCCGGCGCTGGTTCGGCGAGGAGGACCCCACGCTGGATGGCCCCCGGCCGGTGCGCGGCGAGTTCTTCGCCGAGGTGATGGCCGAGCGGGCCGACGGCTGGCGCCCCGGGTTCTCCCGCCGCCAGATGCTCGCGGCCCGCGAGGGCTGGGTGCGCGACGCGCACTGGGACGAACTGGTCCTGGTGCGCTGCCCCGCGCTGGTCGTGCGCGGCCTGAACGGCGAACTGGGCCGCGCGGAGGCCCAGGAGATGGTGCGCGTCCTGCCCCGGGGCCGGTACGCGGACGTTCCGGACGCCGGTCACCTCGTTCACCTCGAACGCCCCGATGAATGGCGGGAGATCGTCGGCTCCTTCCTGGGCGACGCCCTGGCGTCCCGCTGACCTCCGGCAGCGGCCGGGGCGTTGTCGCATCGCTGTGCGATGATGACGGCGGAAATCGGGGACATGTTCACAAGGGGGATGCACGATGGCATCGATGGCACGCCGGATGCGCGCGGCCGTGGCGGTCGCGGGGCTGGTGGCACTGACGGCCGCCTGTGGCGGGGGCGACGGCACCTCGCCGTTCGAGGAGCCCGGCGGGGGCACGGAGAGCGAGAGCTCGGGCGGCGGCGAGGGCGGCGGCGACGCGGGCTCGCTGGAGGGCCTGACGCCCCAGGAGATCTCGGACCGCGCCCAGGAGGCGCTTCTGTCGGCCGACTCGGTGCGGATGACCATGCTCGGCGACACCGCGGCCTTCGGCATGGACCTGCACCTGGACCGCGCCGGGTCCTGCGAGGGGACGATCACCCAGCCCGGCATGGGCTCTGTGGAGATCCTCATGCGCGACGGCGAGGAAGTCTGGATGAAGCCGGACAGCGAGTTCTGGACGAACGGCATGGGGACCGCCGACCCCGCGCTCGTCAGCCTGCTGGACGGCAGCTATCTGTACGGCTCCACCAGCGACCCGGAGATGGCCCAGATGGCCGGCGCCTGCTCGCTCGACGATCTCTTCGCCGACCTGGGGGACGACTCCGGTGACGAGATGACGGCGGCGGAGGGGCCGACGGAGCACAACGGCGTTCCGGTCGTCGCCATCACCGGGACCGACTCCGCCGGGGAGACCACCACGATCCTGGTCGCCGCCGAGGGCGAGCCCTATCCGCTCCTGCTGAGCGGCGAGTCCGACGGCATGCAGATGGAGATGGAGCTGAGCCAGTTCAACGAGCCGGTCGAGTTCGAGGAGCCCCCGGCCGACCTGGTCCTGGACGTCGCGGACTTCCGCACCGGCGACTTCGCGTCGGTCTGAGCGCCGCGCCCGGCCGCCCCCCGGGATCCCGGGGGGCGGCCGGTCACTTCTCCTGGGCGCAGGCGTAGGCGAGCGGGGTGATCAGCTCGGCCGCGTCCGGCAGCCAGCGGTTCGCCGGGGTCGGCTCGTTCACCCAGCGCACCACGCCGCCCCGGCCCAGCCGGGTCGGCGGCGCGGCCACGAAGCAGCCCTCGCCGAGCGGCGTCAGGTCGAGCGCCGCCGTGGACCAGCCGAGCCGCCGCACCAGTTCGTCCGTGCCCGCCGTGCTCCCGGGCAGCACGAAGAACTGCATCCTGCCGCCCGGCGTGACCGCCACCGGGCCCGGCTCGACGCCCGTGCGCGCCATCCGGGCCAGCGCCAGACAGCCCGCCGGCTCCGGCACCTCCAGCACGTCGAACGCCCGCCCGGTCGGCAGCAGGATCGAGGCCCGGGGCTCACGCGACCACAGCCGTCGGATCATCATCGCGCTGCCCGAGGTGAGCACGGACCAGTCCCGGCGCAGGGGGTGCGCGCCCGGCGCATCACACCGGAAATCGGCGCACGAACAGCGCATGGCTCCGTTGTCGATCTCCAGCCATGCTCCGGGGAGCACGTCCCACTGCCGTTCCCTGACGTATCGCAGGGCGGATTCCAGCAGGATTCCACCCTGTTGGGCGGGGATGGGCGGGGCGCCGACTCCCGCGATGACTCCGCTCGTCTCTTCCACGCCCATGACAACTCAACTGCTCCGCATGGGTTACGGCCGCGCCGTCATCGGTACCCCGGGCGCCGCCCGCACGCGGGGCGCATCGGTGCACTGACAGGGCATACGGGATGGATCCGGCATCTGACGGGCAGTGATCTGCCGGGTCAGAGCCAATCCGCCAGGCCCACGGCCCGTCAGCAAGGGAGCCGCTGATGACTGCCAGACCACTGATCGCCCGCCAGCCGAACGAGCGCCTGCTGTCCCTCATCCGGGAAGCGGGCTGCTCCAACGCCGGACTGGCGCGCCGCGTCAACATGTGCGCGGCGGAACACGGTCTCGACTTCCGCTACGACAAGACGTCCGTGGCGCGCTGGATCCGCGGCCAGCAGCCGCGCGGCCGGGCGCCGGACGTCATCGCCGAGGCGCTGGGTCGCAAGCTGGGCAGGCCGGTGACGGTCGACGAGATCGGCATGGGCACCGCCCGGCAGTTGACCTCGTCCGTCGGCCTGCACTTCGCCGCCGACCTCGGCGACTGCCTGGAGCAGGCCATGGAGCTGTTCCACTCCGACGTCGTCAGACGCGAGAGCGGCGAGAGCCAGCACCCGTACGCCACCGGCGGCTCGCACGTGGCGCCCGCCGCGCTGGTGGAGCCCAGCCGGGACTGGCTGATCACCCCGCCCGACGCCGAGGTGGCCCGCACCTCGGGCCCCCGGGTCGGCGCCGCCGACGTGGCGGCCGTGCGGGCGACCACCGCCGCGCTGGTCGATCTCGACCGGCGCTGGGGCGCGGGCCATGTGCGCCCGGTGGTGGTGCACTACCTCAACAGCGTGGTGGCCGGCCTGCTCGCCGGCTCCTACCAGGACACGGTGGGCCGGGAGTTGTTCGGCGCCGCGGCCCGGCTGACCGAGCTCGCCGGGTACATGGCGGTGGACAGCGGCCTGCCCGGCCTCGCCCAGCGCTACTACATCCAGGCCCTCCGGCTCGCCCAGGCGGCCGGCGACCGCGCGTTCGGCGGCTATGTGCTGGCGGCCGGAATGAGCCATCTCGCGGCCGAACTGGGCAATCCGCGCGAGGTGATCCAGCTCGCCCGGGCCGCGCAGGAGGGCTCGCGCGGGGTGGCCACGCCGCGCGCCGGGGCGCTGTTCCTGGCGGCGGAGGCGCGCGGCCACGCGCAGCTCGGCGACCGTGAGAGCTGTCGCCGCGCGGCGGCCGGGGCGCTGGGCGCGCTGGAGGGCGCCGACGCGGAGCGGGACGACGACCCGCCGTGGGTCGCCCACTTCGACGGCGCGTACCTCGCGGACGAACTGGCGCACTGCCACCGGGACCTGGGCCAGGGCCGGGCCGTGCAGAAGCGGGCGTCCGAGGCGCTGGCCGGCCACCCCGAGGCCCGGGCACGGCGCCGCGCGATAGGACTGCTGCTGCTGGCCACCGGGCAGTTGCAGGAGGGCGGCGTGGACGAGGCGTGCCACACGGCGGGCGAGGCGGGCTCGTTGCTGAGCGGGCTGCGTTCGGGGCGTGCCGAGGAGTACTTCGCGGACTTCAGAAAACGCCTCGAACCGCACCGGAACGAGCCCCTGGTGCGGGAGTTCACCGAGCGGTGGCAGCTTCAATTGGAGGCGGCCGGCGGGTGACCTGGCGGACTTGACGGCCGGGAGGTGGCGCCACGAGGCTCCTGTGGAGCCGGTAGCGTGGCCCGGCGAACGGCGTTCGAGCGACGAGGAGCCCCGGGTGACCAGCCACAGCGGAGGGGACAACGAGCCCCGAGAGGGCGTGATACTGCCGTCCGGCGGCGGCGAGCCCTGGGACCCCCGGGCCGACGCCAAGCCGGACCGGACGATCGCGGCCCCGCCTCCCGGCCAGCCCTGGGGCCAGCCGTGGGGCCCCGACGCCCAGCAGCCCGGGGGCACGTCTCTGCCGGCCGGGGGCCCGGCCGCGCCGCCTCAGGCGCCGCCGGCGCCCCCGGCGGCGGGCGGCTTCGCCGGGCCGGCCGCGCCCCCGGCCATGCCCCCCGCGCCGCCCGCGGCGCCCGGCTTCGCCGGACCGCAGAGCCCGCCGCCCGCCCCGTCCGCGGCGCCCGCCCCGTCCGGCTTCGGCGCCGCCGAGCGCCCCGTCGCCGGGGAGCTGCCGAGGCAGGCCACGCCCGCGATGCCCGCCGCGCCGCCACCCGCCCCCGCGGAGGAGGCCGCCACCGAGCTGATCCCGCTCGTGGAGACCACCACCCAGATCCGGGCGCTGCCCCACCAGCCCACGCCGCCCCGGCCCGGCTCGGCACCCGGGAACAACGAGGACGCCACCCAGCTCATCCCGCCCGTGCGGGACACCGGGCCCGCCGATTCCGAGGGCGCGACCCAGCTCATCCCGCCCGTGCGGGACACCGGGCCCGCCGACTCCGAGACGACGACGCAGTTGCGCGTGCGGCGCGGGCCCGGGCACGCCAGACCCCATGCCAGACCCGACATCGCCGAGACCCAGGCCATGGCCCCGGTGTCCGACGACTTCCAGAGCCTCTTCCGGGACAGCGCCGACCACTACGGCGCGGACGGCGGCGGTCACCGCGCCGGGGGCAGCGGCCACCGCGCCGGAGGCGGCGACCGCGGACGACGGCGTTCCCCCGTGGCGATCGCGGTGGCCGTCGTCGTCGGCTGCGCGGTCATCGGGCTGATCGCCGGCGCCGCCCTCAGCGGCGGCGGGGACGGCGGCGGCGACCCCCGGGAGACCGCCAGCAGCGCCCCGGCGACCGAGGAGGACACCGAGCCGGAGGCCGGCGGCGCCCCCGAGGGCGATGCCGACGCCGCGGCCGAGCAGGCGGAGGCGCTGTCCGCGTTGCTGGAGGACAGCAACAACAGCCGCGACTCCGTCATCGACGCCGTCGCCGGCATCCGCTCCTGCCGGCACCTGAACCGCGCGGCCGAGGACCTGCGCGCCGCCGCCGAGCAGCGCAACGGGCTGGTGACCCGGCTGGAGACGCTGTCCCTGGACCAGCTCCCGGGAGCCGACGACCTCGCCCAGGCCCTCACCGAGGCGTGGCGGGCCTCCGCCGAGGCGGACGAGCACTACGCGGCGTGGGCGGACCAGGCGAAGAACGACCCCGGCGTGTGCCGGGGCGGTGAGGCTCGTCACACCGAACGCGCCTCCCAGGGCGACGCGGCCAGCGGCCGGGCCACCGAGGCGAAGGAACGAGCAGCCGACTTGTGGAACCCACTGGCCAGGGAACACGGCCTCCCCGAGCGGGCGGCGACCGAGCTGTGACCGCGCAGAGTCCCGAAAAGTCTTCCCGTCACGCCCGCCGTTCCCCCACCATGGCAGGCATGCCGCTCAACGACATGCCATGGTGGCGCTGGCGCGCCAATGTGCGCTCGGCGCTGCATATGCTCTCCGACCCCGTGTTCCACCAGAACTGCTGGGTGGCCGGCGTTCCCGGCTACGGCGACGTCACCGACGCCGTCTACCGGCTCGTCGAGGACACCTGGCTGGACAACTGGTCGGCGGAGAAGTACGTCGGCACCGTCTTCCGGGACAGCCAGGAGGCCGCGCTGGTGGACGTCGCCGTGCTGCGCGTGCTGCGGATCATGCACCAGGTCGGCGCCGACGCCCCGGTGACGGACTACCTCCAGCACCACGGCTGGCCGGAGGCCGTGCGCGCGGCGCGCGAGGCGCACGTCCGGCTCGCGGCCAACGACGGGGAGGACCCCGACACGCCGCCCGGCACCCTGGACGCCCTGGCCGAGGCGCTGGGCACCGTGTGAGCCGGGTGTGCCACGCTGGGCACCATGACCACCGACCACCCTGAGCGGACCGAGCAGTACGTGCTCACGCTGTCCTGCCCGGACAAGCCCGGCATCGTGCACGCGGTGTCCAGCTATCTGTTCATGACCGGCTGCAACATCGAGGACAGCCAGCAGTTCGGCGACCGGGACACCGGTCTCTTCTTCATGCGGGTGCACTTCACGGCCGTGGAGCCGGTCACCCTGGAGAAGCTGCGTGCGAGCTTCGCCGCCGTGGGTGACACGTTCCAGATGGACTGGCAGCTCCACCGCGGCGACGAGAAAATGCGCGTGCTGCTGATGGTGAGCAAGTTCGGGCACTGCCTCAACGACCTGCTGTTCCGCACCCGTATTGGCGCCCTGCCCGTCGAGATCGCGGCCGTCGTCTCCAACCACACGGACTTCGCCGAGCTGTCCGCCTCCTACGGCATCCCGTTCCACCACATCCCCGTCACCGCCGACACCAAGGCGGAGGCCGAGGCGCGGCTGCTGCGCATCGTGGAGGACGAGGACGTGGAACTGGTCGTGCTCGCCCGCTACATGCAGGTCATCTCGGACGACCTGTGCAAGCGGCTGCCGGGCCGGATCATCAACATCCACCACTCGTTCCTGCCGAGCTTCAAGGGCGCCCGGCCCTACCACCAGGCGCACGCCCGGGGCGTGAAGCTGATCGGTGCCACCGCGCACTATGTGACGGCCGAGCTGGACGAGGGCCCGATCATCGAGCAGGAAGTGGAACGCGTCGGGCACGAACTCACCCCGCGGCAGTTGGTGGCCGTGGGCCGGGACGTGGAGTGCCAGGCCCTGGCGCGCGCCGTGAAGTGGCACAGCGAGCGCCGGGTGCTGCTCAACGGCCGCCGCACCGTCGTCTTCGACTGAGTCACAGCCGGGAGAGGTCGGCGGCGGCGCACAGCACGTCGTGTATGAGCGCCGGGTCGCCCTCCACGCCGGAGGCGGCCTCCTCCGGGGTCACCCGGCCCGCCGCGAGCTGGCAGAACACCACGTCGTCCAGCGCCACATGGGCCACCGCCTCCCGGGCCTGGCTGCGGGTGACGGCCGCCACGGGCGAGTCGATCGGGATGTACCAGTGGCCGCCGCCCGCGCCCTCCACCTCCAGGTGCAGCGTCCGGCCGGGGTGACCGGCCGTGGTCAGCCGGGCGGGCGAGACGGCCAGCCCGGCCCGCCGCCGGTCGGCGATGCTGCCGGGCAGCCGGCGCGCGGCGAGGTCCACCAACTGCCGCAGGTGCTGGCCCATCGGCGGCTCGTAGGGGTACTCCACCGCGCCGGCGATGTCCTCGGCGTGTATCCAGCAGGCGAACGCGCGGTCCAGGAACGCGTCGGACAGCGGCAGTTCACCGCCGCGGCCCGGGAACCGGCCGGGGTCCGGGAACAGCGAGCGCGGCAGCGTCCGTTCGCCGGCCCGGCCGCCCCGTTCGGCCGCGGCGCGCACCAGCGCCCGGGTCTGCTCGCGCCAGGGCAGCCAGGAGCGCCGGGGGCCGGCCGGGTCGCCGCACGCCGTGAGCCAGCGGCGCAGGGTGCGGGCCACCGGGCCGTCGTCCCCCGCGTCGTCTCCGTCCCCGTCGTCCTCGTCGTCCTTCTCGGTCTCCGGACCGGGGCCGTCGCCGAGCGGATCGGGCAGCCCGACGGCCCGGGCCAGCAACCCGTCCACGGCGAGCAGGTGGTCCAGGACGCCGGCCACGGTGGTGTCCCGGCCCGTCCAGCGGCCGTCGGCGAACCAGCGCAGCTCGACCGGCGCGTACCACTCGTCCTCGGCCATGTCGTTCAGCAGCGCGTCGAGCCGGGCCGCCTCCGCGTCGAACGGCGCCGCCCAGGACGGCACGGGCAGCCGCGCCGGGCGGCGGGAGAGGCAGCCCGCCAGCACCTTGGCCCGCAGGGCCGGATCGAGGTCGAGACTGCGCTGCGGTTCCAGCAGGAGCGCGGCGTCCCGCAGCCGCAGCGCCTCCTCGGCGCAGGGGCCGCACTCGTTGAGGTGGTCCTCGACGCGCTCGGCCTCCTCGGCCGAGCAGGCGGCCAGTGCCCAGGCGCCGAGCAGCGACATCAGCTCCTGATGGTCGGGCCGCTCCTGGGGCGTGTTCATCGGCTCGTTCACCTCCCGTGGGCCGGCGGTGGTCACCCCGCGGCCGCGCGGGGGCGGCACCCGGGACGCGCCGGCCGTCCGGGCACCCGACTGTTCGGGGCTCGCCGGACCGCCGCCGTCGTGGCGCGGATGTCTCACGCGTCCTCCTGCGCGGCGTCCTCGGGGTCGCTGGTGTACCGGGCGGCCGACGAGAGCAACTGGAGGCCGAGGCGCAGCCGGCGGCGGGCCTCGGCCTCGGTGATGCCCAGGCGGTCGGCCATCTGCCGGTAGTCCTGGCGCTGGAACCGGGTGAGTTCGAGCGCGTCGCGCAGCGGGGCGGGCATGGCGGTGACGATGTAGTCGGCCCGGGCGGCGGTGGACGCCGCGCGGACCTGCTCGGCCTGCTCCGCCGGGGTCCCGCTGTCCGGGCCGGTGCGCAGCCGCAGCCGTTCGACGGCCAGCCGGTGGGCCTCGGCGGCGATCCACGTCCGCATCGGGCCCCGGTCCGGGTCGAAGTCGCGCGGCGACTCCCAGATGCGGCTGAACACCTCGCGCGTCACCCGGCCGGTGTCCTCCTCGTCGTCGAGAACGCGCTGGGCTATGCCGTAGGCCAGCGAGGCGAACCGGTCGTAGAGCTCGGCGAGGGCCGCCGCCTCCCCGCGCTGGAGCCGGTCACGCATGCTCCGGTCCCAGTGCGGTGGCGTCTCGTGCGCCATGCGGCCCCCAATTCCCGCTCGCGTATCCCCTTGCGACAACCTTCGGCGCCGTGCGTACGTCAAATGTAGTGTGCGGTGCTGTTCGCGCGCGCCCCCGCACGTCGATCCGCGCCCCTTGAGGGCCGGGACGCGTGACCGCCCGGAAAGTGGGCAGGCCGGGGAGAGGGAATCGGTTTTTCGTGCGGACAGGCACGCCGAATACGGACGAGGGAAGGGCCCGGACCCGTGGCGTTGAAGGTGGCGGCAGAGCAGCGGGGGGAGTGGATCGTGCTGCGCGTCGTCGGTGAGCTGGACATGGCGACCTCGCCGACCGTTCGCCAGCACGTGCACGAGGCGGTGGCGGACGGGCGCCGACGGGTGGTGCTCGACCTGTCCGAGGTGCTGTTCTGCGATTCGAGCGGGGTGGGCGTGCTGGTGGCCGCGCGCCGGCTGCTGCGCTCGTGCGCCGGGGAGCTGCGGCTGATTCTGCCGGCCCGGGGCGCGGAGGACGGCTCCCATGTGAACCGGGTGCTGGCCGCGCTGGGCGTGCGACGGCTGTTCGACTGCTACCCCGATCTGGCCTCCGCCGCGGGCGGCGCGAGCACCGCGCTGTCCGCCTGAGTGGACCCTTAGTACTGTTCGAGCGGGCCGCCCGGGTGTCGCACAGTTTGGCGTGCGCTTACTCCTTTGCGCCGGAATATTCCTGAAGCACTTGTTGTCCGACTCGCCCGTCAATCATGCTGTCCCCAGCCGGGGTTGTGCCTCGGTGTGAGGGGATTTGTCCGCCCGGTTCGGATGGTGTGAACGGTGCAGGAGCAGGAGAAGCAGTTGGAGCTCGCCCCCGAGCCCACGGAAGTGGGGCGGGCTCGCAGGTGGGTGCGGGCGGAGCTGGCGAGCGGACGGCCGTTCCCGGTCCGTCCGGACGAGGCGCAGACGGACACCCTGGTGCTGCTCGTCTCCGAGCTGGTGACGAACGCGGTGGTGCACACCGGCCGCCCGGCCGTGCTGCGGCTGACCGCGCGCGTGCCGCCGCGGGGGAGGAACGTTCCGGTGCGGCTGGAGGTCGTGGACGACAGCAGCCGCGCGCCGCGGCCCCGGCGCGCGGAGGGCGAGGACACGGGCGGGCGCGGGCTGGAGCTGGTGGAGGTGCTGGCCGACCGCTGGGGCTGGCAGGCCGAGGGGGCGGGCAAGCGCGTCTGGTGCGAGCTGGACTGCGCGCCGCCCGGGCCGCCGCCGGCCGGTGATCAGACATCGGAGCGGGGGAGCAGGGTCGCGGCCGGGTATTGACGAGACGTGTTTGCTTGATCACCCTAAGGGAGGGTCCCGTCCGGGCCGTTGGAGGCCGGACCGGCGGGAGAAGGGTGATGCGTTGCGAGGGGACGTCGAGGCCGTTGCCTCGGCGAGTGCGGATCACCCGGTTCGGGGCCCCCTCCCCATGCGGGGAGGGGCGCCCTTCCTCGCGGCCGGGTGCTGGTTCAGAGCCGCCGGGTGCTTCAGAGCCGCCGGGTGATGGCGGTGGCGATCCGGGGCGCGTCGCGGGCGAGTTCGCGCAGGGCGCCGCTGATGGGGTTGGCGTAGCCGGTGAAGTAGAGCCCGGGGGCGGCGGGATGGGTGTCGCGGCCGTGCACCAGCGGGCGGCCCCGGCCGTCCAGGACGCCGAGATGGCCGACCAGCGGTTCCAGTCCGCGCCGGTAGCCGGTGGCGGCGATGACCACCTCGGGGCTGATGGTCTCCCCGTCCGCGAGCGTCACCTTGCCGCCGTCGAACGACACCACCGCGCCGACCGGTTCGACCTTCCGCTGGCGCACCGCGCGGATCAGGCCCACGTCCAGCACGGGAATGGCGCCCTCGCGCACCCGGGAGTAGAGGCCGGTTTCGGGGCGGGGCAGGCCGTACTCGGTCAGGTCCGGCAGCATCCGCTCCACTGGCCGGGCCAGCCGGTCCACCAGCCGGACGGGCAGCCGGCGGCAGAGGATCGCGCTGGCCTGGGAGGGCCAGCCGAGCGTGGCGCGGCGCAGGATGTGCGGCGTGGTGCGCACCGCCAGCCGGACCCGGGCGGCGCCGCCCGCCGCGAGGTCGGCGGCTATCTCGGAGCCGGTGTTCCCGGCGCCGACGACGAGGACGTCCCGCCCCGCGTAACGGCTCGGCTCGCGGTAGGCGCCCGCGTGCAGCAGTTCGCCGGTGAACGTGTCGCGGCCCGGCCAGTCGGGCACGTGCGGCGTGTGGTTGTAGCCGGTCGCCACCACCACCGCGGAGGCGTGCAACTGCCGGCCGCCGTTGGCGTGCAGCACCCAGTCGTCGTCGGGGCCGGGCCGGTCGACGCGGGAGACCTCCACACCCGCCGCCAGATCCACGCGGTGGTAACGCGCGTACGCCTCCAGGTACCGCACGAAGTCGTCGCGGCGCACCCAGCGCCCCGCGGAGCGGGGTATCGGCATGCCGGGCAGCGAGGACCAGCGGCGGGTGGTGTGCAGGCGCAGCCGGTCGTAGTGCCCGCGCCAGGAGGCGCCCACGTCACCGGACTTGTCCAGCACCACGGCCCGTATGCCGCGGTCGGCGAGCGCGGCGGCGGTGGCGAGCCCCCCGGGTCCGGCTCCGATGATGTGCACAGGCGGAATGGGCATGTTCATGAGCATACGGGGGCGGCCCCCGGCCCGGCAGGGTGGCGGCCGATCGCGCAGGGCGACGCGCCGTCCGGCGACAGGAACCGGGCGGCGGCGCGCCGTTCGTTACTTGACGGGCTTGCGGCCGGTGACGCCCAGGTGCACCAACTGCGCCAGCGCGGGCTTCAGATCGGCCTGCTTGGCGCCCAGCGCCTGAAGGCTCTTCGGCTGTGCGGAGACCGCCGCCAGCATCGTGACGAGGGAGCCCGCCACCGCGGCCGGGGACACGTCCTGTCCGGATGGCCGGCCCTTGGCCCGCAGGCCCTCGATCGACTCGGCCAGCGGCTTGACGAGAGCGCCCTGCACGCGCGTCCTGATCCGCACGAACCGGCGGTCGCCCTCGGCCGCGCCGAGGTCGATGACGCGCAGGATGGCGTCATGTTTCCGCCAGAACCCGAGGAAGCCGTCGACCAGCTCCTCGGCCGTCTCCCGGCCCGCCTTGCCGGCCCAGGAGCGGTCGGCCACCAACTGGGAGAGCTCGGCACTCTCCTTCACGGTCCCCTCCGCGATCTCCAGGACCGCGGCCTCGACATCGGGGAAGTATTGATAGAAAGTCGCAGGTGAGGTGCCTGCTTTACGGGCCACGTCGATGACTCTGACGTCCCGGTAGGGAGATGTCCCCAGCATTTTGCCGAGGCAGTCCAGAAGCTTCTGCCGCGTTGCCTGGCCGCGCCGGCCGGCGATGCGGCCGTCAACGGTTGTCACCTGTCCTGTCATGCCAGTCAGCTTATCGACGCGTGATCAAGGCGCGATTTGATCGCATCCGATCGGGGGTCGGGAACTTCCGCGCGCCTCTTTGCGTACCGGGGGGCGCGGCCGGGGAAAGGCAGTGCTGGTGGGGGCAACACGAACATTTCGCTCAATCCAGGCCCCGGGTTCGCCACTGTCAGCCCCGGGGGGAAGAATCGTCTCGGAGGTCCGCGGTACCGCGTGGCAATGAGATGCTGCACGGGGCGGCGAAGCAGCGCCCGTACGGGGAGGTGTCAAGCACATGGTGGAGCAGCTGACCCAGCACGATCCGCGGCGGATCGGGCCGTTCGAGGTGCTCGGCCGGCTGGGCGCCGGGGGCATGGGGCTGGTGTACTTGGCCCGTTCGGCGTCCGGCCGTCGCGTCGCGATCAAGACGGTGCGCAGCGAGCTCGCCGAGGATCAGCTTTTCCGGGTCCGGTTCACGCGCGAGGTGGAGGCCGCCCGCGCCGTCAGCGGCTTCTACACCGCGGCCGTGGTCGACGCCGATCCGCGCGCCGCCGTGCCCTGGCTGGCCACCGCCTATGTGCCGGCGCCGTCCATGGAGGAGATCGTCGCCGAGTGCGGGCCGCTGCCCGCGCAGGCCGTGCGCTGGCTAGCGGCCGGCATCGCCGAGGCGTTGCAGTCCATCCACGGCGCTGGCCTGGTGCACCGCGACCTCAAGCCGTCGAACGTGCTGGTCGTCGAGGACGGGCCGCGCGTCATCGACTTCGGCATCGCCTCCGGGGTGTCCAACACCCGCCTCACCATGACGAACGTCGCCGTCGGCACCCCGGCGTACATGTCGCCCGAGCAGGCCCGGGACTCCCGCAGTGTCAACGGCGCGAGCGACATCTTCTCGCTCGCCTCCACCCTCGTCTTCGCCGCCACCGGCCACCCGCCCTACCACGGGGCGAACCCGGTCGAGACCGTCTTCATGCTGCTGCGCGAGCGCCCCGACCTGTCCGGACTCCCGGACGAGCTGCGCCCGTTGATCGAGTCGCTGATGGTGCACAAGCCGGAGGACCGGCCCACCCCGTCCGATCTCCAGGCGCAGTTGGCCCCGCACCTGTTCGCCGCGAGCGACGACACCGGCAGCGCCTCGGCGTGGCTGCCGCCCGCCGCCGTCGCCATGATCGAGCGGCGCCGCGGCCGCAGCCCGCAGACGCCGACCCCCGCGCCCGAGGCGCAGCACGCCGGGGTCTCGGCGCCCTCGGTGGCGCCGCCGATGCCGTCCGCCCCGCCGTCGCTGCCGCCGCCCATCCCGGCCCCGCAGCCGTCGGGGACGACGGACGACCCGGTGCGGCTGCCCGGCTCCGGGATGCCGGTCGGCCCCGGCCCGCAGCGCGGCGAGCCCGCCGCGCCGGGCGACCACCTCGTGCCGCACTCGCCGGACTGGGCGCGCCCGCCCACCGGGGCCGCCGCCTCGCCCATCGTCAGCCCGTCCACGGCGCACCCCGGGCAGCGGCACCACACGGCCGACCCGGCGCGCTGGCGGCCCTGGCGCTTCCGGATGAACAACGACCTGTGGGGTTCGCCCACCGTGCGGGACGGTCTGCTGTACGTCACGTCGTTCGAGGTGCACGCCCTCGATGTGGCCAGCGGGCGGCGGCAGTTCAAGACGCGCGAGGTCGCCTGGTCGATGGCGGTCACCGGCGGCCGGGTGCTCGCCTCCGACGGCCCCAGCCTGTACGCGCTGGACTCCACCGACGGCTCGGACCGCTGGCGGGTGCCCACCGACACCTGGATCTACGCGCTGCGCGCCGAGCGCGGCACCGTCATCACCGCCACCCGGGGCGGCGGGGTGCAGGCGTGGGAGTCGGGCACCGGCGAGCGGCTGTGGGAGCTGTCCGGCGCGCAGGCCGACTTCGAGACCCATGACGCGGCGCCCGTGGTGCACGGCGGCGTTGTCTACGCGTGGGGCGAGGGGCAGCTCTACGCGCTGGAGGCGCGCACCGGCTCCGAGATGTGGCGGTACCCGGTCGGCGACACCTCGGTGACGGGTGGCGTTCCGGTGCGGGTCACGCCCACGGACGACGGCGCGGTGTACGTCTGCGCCGGGTCCCGGGTGCTGGCCCTGGACGCGGCGAGCGGCGCCGAGCGCTGGCGGTTCGACGCCCCGGCGGCGATCCTGTGCCCGGCGACCTACCAGTCGCCCAGCACCCGTTCCGCCGGGGTCTACTTCACGGACTACCTGGGCACGGTCTACGCGCTGGACGTGGCGACCGGCGACGACCGCTGGCGGATCGCCACCGAGGCCCGGCAGTCGGTCGAGCCGGTGGTGGTGGCCGACGGGCTGGTGCACCTGGGCAGCGGCACCGCGATGTACACGCTGGACGCGGTCAGCGGCACCCCGCGCTGGCGGTTCGCGGCGGGCGAGTCGATCGTGGGCTCGCCGGTGGTCACCCAGGGCCGGCTGCACTTCGGCTCCGAGGACCACTGCCTCTACACGCTGGACGCCGTCAGCGGGCGGCTGACCTGGAAGCTGGAGACGGGCGGCGCGATCACCGGTACCCCGGCGGCGGCCGACGGCATGGTCTTCGCCTGTAGCAAGGACCACTGCGTCTACGCCCTCGACGCGGCGCGGGGGACGCGGCAGGCGAACTGACGCTACCGCGCTGGCGCTTCGCTGGTACGGCCGTCGCGGATGGTGCGGGCCGTAGGTGGCTTGTCGCGCCCACGCGGCGGAGCCGCACGATGTCACGGTCCCGCGCCCCTGATGTGCGGCCCTGGTCGCGAACGTGACGGCCGTCAGTGGCTGGTCGCGCCCACGCGGCGGAGCCGCACGATGTCACAGCCCCGCGCCCCTTGGGGGGCTGCCTCGCCCGGCGTGAAGGTGCGGGTCGTTTGTGGCTGGTCGCGCAGTTCCTCGCGCCCCTTGCGGGGCGAGTTCCCCGTGCTCCTTGCGGGGCGTTCAGTCGTCCGCGGTCAGCTCGGCCAGCCTTGCGGTGACCGTTTCCGCGCCCGGGTGGGCCACCTCCGTGAACAGTCTCAGTGACTGGCGCAGCGTGGTGAGGCACTCCTCCCGGCGGCCGGCCGCGAGTTGGGCCTCGGCCAGGCGGGCCAGTGTCTCGGCCTCGCTCACCCGCTCCCGGCCCCGGCGCCAGTCCAGGGCGCGTTCGTAGTAGCCGATGGCCCGCTCGTGGTGGCCGAGGTGGTGGTGGACATAGCCGAGGCTGTCGAGCGCGGCGGCATGGCCGTTGGCGTTGCCGAGCTCCTGCTGCATCGCCAGCGCCTTCTCGCAGTAGCGCAGCGCCTCCTCATGGGCGCCGAGTGCCGCGTGGAACCAGCCGATGTTGTTCAGTGCCTGCGCCTGGCCCGCGCGGTGGCCGGAGGCGCGGTGCAGGATCAGCGCCTGCGTGACGTGCACCAGCCCCTCCCGCCGCCGGCCCTGCTGGTCCCGCAGATGGCCGAGATGGGAGTGCGTCCTGCCCTGCCCGGTCTTGTCGTCGAGCTGTTCGTAGAGGCGCAGCGCCGCCAGCAGATGGGCCTCGGTCTCGTCGAACTGGCCCAGCCGGTGGTACGCCTGGCCCAGGCCGAGGTGGGAGAGTGCCTGCGCGGGCAGGTCGAACAGCCGGCGCGCCGCGTCCAGCGCGATCCGGTGCGTGGTGACCTGGTGCTGTGCGTGCCCCTCCTGGAAGAGGAACGCGCGGCTGGCGTGGGCGAGTTGGGCCGCGTGGGCGTCGAACCCCAGATGCGCCGCCTGCCGGACGGCCGCCAGCAGCGCGGGGAGCTGGTCGGCGTACCAGGCCCGGGCCTGCGCCGCGTCGTGCAGTGGCGTGACGGTGACGTGCGGCTGGGCGGGGGCGGGCATGATCGGCGCCGTGACGTTCGGGTTGAGCAGGTCGTCGCCGGGGACTGCGCTGTGCAGGTAGTGGTCGAGGAGGCGGTGCAGCGCGGCCCGCCGCTCCTCCTTCGGGTCCTGGTCGAGCGTCAGCTCCAGGGCGTAGGCCCACAGCAGGTCGTGGGAGGCGTAGTGGCCCGGGGACCGCTGCCCGACCAGATGGGCGCGGACCAGCTCGGTCAGCAGCCGGCGCGCCACGGCGAGCGGCTCCCCGGCCAGGCTGGCGATGGCGGCCATGGTCAGATCGGGGCTCTCGGCCAGGCCGAGCAGCCGGAACAGCCGGGCCGCCTCCGGGCTGAGCGCCCGGTAGGACCAGGAGAAGACCGTGCGGACGTCCGTGCTGGGGTCCCCGCTGTCGAACACGTCCAGGCTGTCCCCGGAGCCGTAGGCGTCGCCGGGCAGCGTGGACAGGGGCAGCGCGGGCTGCGTGGTGGCCCGGGCCGCCACGATGGCCAGGGCCAGCGGCAGGCCCGCGCACAGGGCGATGATGTCGTCCATCGAGCCCTGCTCGCCGGGGAACGCGCCCGGCCCGAGGCGGCGGTCCAGCAGCTCGCGGGACTCGGCGGCGGAGAGCAGGTCCAGCGTGAGCTGGTGGGCGCCGTCGGTCACGGCGAGGCCGGTGAGCTCGTTCCGGCTGGTCACCAGGACCAGGGAGCCGGGGGAGGTGGGCAGCAGGGGGCGGACCTGGTCGGAGTCGCGCGCGTTGTCGAGCAGGATCAGCATCCGGCGGTCGGCCAGCAGACCGCGGAACAGGCCGACTTGGGCCTCGAACGCGGCCGGTATCCGGCTGGCCGGCACCTGGAGCGTGTCCAGGAAGACGCGCACCGCGTCGGCCGGCGGGACGGCGGAGTCGGTCGGCCCGAACCCGCGCAGGTTCAAATAGAGCTGGCCGTCCGGGTAACGGTCGCGGGCCCGGTGGGCCCAGTGCACCGCGAGCGCGGTCTTGCCCACCCCGCCGGTGCCCGCGATGACGCAGACGACCGGGGCGCCCGAGCCGCCCACCCGGTCCTTGCGGGCGAGCGCGTCCAGAATCTCCAGTTCGTAGGCGCGGCTGGTGAAGTGCTCGATGTCCGGCGGGAGCTGGCGCGGCACGGCGGGTGTGGCGGGGGCGGCGGGCGGCGCGGCGACGGGGGCCGGGGGCGACTGCCGCGGGACCGTGCGGGCGGGGTCGCCGCCGTTCAGGATCGCCTGGTGCGCGCGCTGCAACTCCTCGCCGGGCTCGATGCCCAGCTCCTCGACGAACTGCTGCCGCACCCGCCGGAACAGCGCCAGCGCCTCGGCCCGCCGACCGGTCTGGTGCAGCGACATCAGCAGGATGCCGACGGCCCGCTCCCGCAGCGGGTGCGCGGCGACCAGGGCCGACAGGTCGGCGGCGGCGTTCTGGGGCCGGCCCAGGTGCAGGTCCTGCACGGCGCGCTCCTCGTGCGCGGCCAGCCGTTCCTCCTCCAGGCCGGGCGCCACGGTCTCGGGCAGCCAGCGGCCGGCGACCTCGGCGAGCGCCGCGCCCCGCCACAACTCCAGGGCCTGGCCGAGCAGTTCATGGCCGCGCGTGGGCTCCTCGCGCTGGGCCAGCCGGACCAGGTCGCGGAAGCGGTGCAGGTCCACCCGGTCGCGGTCCACCCGCAGGCGGTATCCCTGGGCGGAGGTGGTCAGTTCGGCGTCGGTCCCGGACTCGGTGAGGGTGCGGCGCAGCCGGGAGACGCAGCCCTGCACGGAGTTGCGCGCGGAGACGGGCGGCCGGTCGCCCCATAAGGCGGTGATCAGCCGGTCGACCGGCACGGCCCGGCCGGGATCGAGCAGGAGCAAGGCCAGAACGGTGCGCTGCTGGGCGGTCACCGGCCCCAGCCGGTGTTCCCCCCGCCAGACGCCCACCGCGCCCAGGAGACGAAATTCCACGTCCAACGCGCTTCTCTCCCTCCCCGCGCCGCGGCCCCTGGGTTCAGTGGCGTGTCAGCACGATTTCAGCCGGTGCCGCCAGCCTATAAAGCCAGTGCGTTCCCCCGAGGCGTACGGCCGGTGCGACTGAACCCACGCGCCGTTGGGCGGGGGAGGCGGCATGCAAGTATCCGCCTCCCCCGCCTGCCAGGTCCTGTCCGGTCGGTCGATGGGGGTCCCCCGGACGGAGTCTGGGGGAGCAGCGAGGTGCCGTAGCGATGGGGGCACCTCCCAGCGTTAGCTGGGGGAGTCAAGGGCCCGGCCAGACCGGCCGGACAGGGCCTAGTGCCGCGCGCGGTGCCGTTACGCGGCGTCGCGGCGGTGCCGCCGGTGCCGGTGCCGGGGCCGGGGCTCGGCCTCGCCCTCCGGCGGCGGTGGCGCCTCACGGTCCCTCGGCCAGGGGCCGCGGCGCACCTCGCCCACCTCCTCACGCGGTTCGGCGCCCTCGTACTCCCGGCGTCCGGGTGCCGCGGGCGCGGCGGGTGCGACCTCGGCCCGGCGTTCCGCGATGTGCCGGCCGGCCATCCCCGCTGCGGTGATCAGCAGCAGCGTCCCGGCCGCCAGCGCGGCGGCGACGGGCCACTTCAGTCCGCCCTGGCCGATCGTCAGGTTGTCCGCGACCTGGTACTGCCGCACCATCCACAGGATCGTGAAGCCCAGCGTCAGGATCCCGGCGAGCAGCATCAGCAGCCGCGAGCGCAACAGGATCGCCGCCACCGCCAGCGCGGCGACGACCAGCATGGGCAGGAACATCCCGGTGATGAGATTCGCGTTGTCCGCGGTGATGCCGTCGCCCGTGAACAGCTCCGTCCACTTGAAATGCCGTCCGTCGCGGCTGCCGTACCAGTCGAAGAACACACTGGCGATGGCCGCTGCGGCGGCGATGGCGGCGAGCACGGATCCAAGCGCGTTACGCCACATATCGAGCCTCCCTCGGTGTGGCTGTTCGTATTCCGGCTCGTCTTCCGACGCTACGTGCCCCGGTCCCGGCCCGCACCCCGAACGGCGGCGGCCCGCTTGCGGGCACTAACCTCACCGGCCATGACCCCCACGCGCACGCTGCCCCTGCTCACCGCCGTGACCACGCTGGTCACCCTGGAGCTGCTGCGGCTCGCGGGCACCTCCGGATCCGTCGCCGGCGCCGTGTTCGCGCTGCTGGCCGCCGCGCCCGCCGGGCCCCTGGTGTGGTGGCTGGGACCCCGGCGCGCGCTGCCCGCCGCGCTCGGCGTGCTCGCCCTCGCGCGCCTGGTCGTGCAACTGCCCGCCGCCCGGACCGTTCCCGTGACGGCGCTCGCCGCCGGGGTCGCGCTGGCCGCCCTGCTGCTGACCGTCCGTGCCTGCGCCGCCACCTCGGGCAACGGGCCCGGGCGCGCGGCCCGCGCGCTGGCGCTGGCGGTGGCCGCCGATGTGGCGCTGCGGCTGCGGCTGGACCTGCTGGACCCGGTGTGGCACGGCGGAGTGGCCGGCTGGCTGTGGGCCCTGCTCCTGGCCGCGCCGCTCGCCGCGGGTGCCCGGGAGCTGTACCGGCGGCCGGGGGAGGGCGCCGGGGGCGGCGGCGTGGAGCTGGCGCTGCTGGGGCCCGCGCTGGCGCTGTACGCCGTCCTGTTCGCCTCGCCCGCGTTCGTGGCGGCGGAGGCCGGCTGGTCGGTCGCCGCGGGGCTGGCGATCGCGGCAGGTTCGGTCCTCGGCGTGGCCGCGCTGTCGCTGCCGCTGCCGCCGTGGGCGCCGCCGGCCGCGCTGCTGACCGCCGCCGTCGCGTTCACGCTGCTGCCCGACCTCGCCGCGCCCGCCGCCGCACTGGCGCTTGCCGCGCTGCCCGCCGCGCTGCGCCGGCTGCTGGCCATGCCCCGGCTGCGCACCGGCCGCGGCGCGCTGCTCGATCTCGCCCTGGCTGCCGCGGGCGCGGCGCTCGGCTACGGGCTGCTGGTGCTCGCGTTCCACCTGCGCTTCCTGGCCGGGCCGCTGTGCGTGCTGGCCGCGCTGGGCCTGGCCTGGGCGGCCACCCGGGGCGCGGCGCCGCGCCGGCTGGGCCACGCCTGGACGCCGGTGGTCCTGGCCACCCTGCTGCTGGCCGTGCCGCAGTTGGCCAACGCGCTGCGCGGCGGGCCCGCGCCGCTGCCCGAGGACACCGCGGGCGGCATGTACCGGCTGCTGAGCTGGAACGTGCATCACGCGGTGGACGGCGAGGGCGAGTTGGCGCCGGAGGCGCTGCTGGAAGTCATCCGGGGCTCCGGCGCCCAGGTCGTGGTGCTCCAGGAGGTGCCGCGCGGCTGGCCGGGCGCGGGCGGCCTGGACCTGGCGCACTGGCTGGAACGGCGGCTGGACGTGACGGCCGTGTGGGCGCCGGCCGCCGACCGGCAGTTCGGCAACCTCATCCTGACCAGCCTGCCCGTCGTCGACTCCGAGACTGTCGGACTGCCGCGGGCGGGCGGCGACATGGACCGCTCCTACGCGTCCGTCACCGTGCGGCTGACGGACGGCGAGGAGGCCCGGATCGTCGGCACCCACCTGGACGGCGGCGACTCCCCGGACGCGCGGCAGGCCCAACTGGAGCCGCTGCTGCGCGGCACCGGCGACGGCCGGCACACCGTGCTGGCCGGGGACCTCAACGCGCGGCCCGGAACGGGGGAGATCGACGCCGTCGAGGCGGCCGGGCTGCGCAGCGCCCAGGACGAGATCGGCGACCCGGACCGGGACACGGCCACCTCCCCGCCGCGCCGCGTGGACTGGATCTTCGGCGCGGCGGGAATCGCGTTCGGCGACTTCCGGCTGCTGGACTCGGCGGCCTCCGACCATCTGCCGCTGGCCGTCACGGTCTATCTCGACTGACGGCCGGGCGGATTTTGTCACCCCGGCCATTCCGCGTTGATTCCGGGGAATTGAGGCGACCGGTCGGCGTTCACTCACCGAACGGGGCGAGGCCGGTGTCCGGGCCCAGCCGGATGGTGTCGGGAAAGGCCAGCGAGTTGGCCGCGGTATGGAAATACCCGTACTCGCCGGGCCGCAGCGCGCCCCGCACCCGGCTCGTCAGCCACCGCGGCAACTCGGCGTGCAGCCCGTGCTTCGCGGCGAACACCGCGAAACGCTGCGGGCGGCCCGCGCCCCGGGTGGGGATCAGCTTCCCGTCCACCATCATCAGGCCCAGGAGCCCGGCCACCCGGGCGACCGCCTCGAACCGCTCATAGGAGTCGGAACCCCGGTGCTCCAGATGGTAGTTGTCGACATGGCCGTCCGGGTGGACGACGCTGAACAACCGCAGAATCCGGTTCTCGTCGATCAGGCACGTGCCCGGCTCGGCGATTCCGTCGAACTGTGTGCCATCGGCACGGCCGGTTCTTATCCGCACCGGCTCGGTATTGGTGTACACCTCTGCCCGGCCCCCTCGATCCGCTTCCGGGGTGGGAGATTACCCGGGCGCCCCCGGCGGAAACTCGTTCCCGCGGGCGGTGGTTGTGTGCGACCGTCGCACGGGGATTTGCGATTCCCCGCGCTTTTCAAAAGCGAGGTTGTTCAAAGGGCGTCTCGTCGGCGGATTCAAGCCAGACCGCCGGTGGCGCGCACATTCTGCGCGGTCAGCCACCGGCCGTCGGGACCGGCCAGGAAGGCCACCACGTCGGCCACGTCGGCCGGTTCCCCCAGCCGCCGCAGCGGGGTGCGGGCGGGCAGCCGCTCCAGCGCGGCGGCGGGATTGGTGCCGCGCAGCAGCTCGGTGTCGGTGGCGCCCGGGGACACGGTGTTGACGGTGATGCCGCGCGCGCCCAGCTCCATCGCGGCGACGGCGGTGAGCTGCTCCAGCGCGCCCTTGCTGGCCGCGTAGGCGGCGATGCCGGGGGAGGGGCGCACGGTGTTGAGCGTCGAGATGTTGATGATCCGGCCGCCGTCGCCCATGTGCCGGGCGGCATAGCGCATCGTATGGAACGGTGACCGCGCGTTGGTGCCCATCACCTGGTCGAACTGCTCGTCGGTGAGCTGGGCGAAGGGGGTCGGCGTGAACGCCAGCGCCGCGTTGTTGACCAGGATGTCCAGCCCGCCCAGCAGGGTCATGGCCGTTTCCATCAGCCGCTCGGCGGCGCCCTGTTCGGTGAAGTCCGCGGCCACGCCCCGGGCCTCGCCGCCCGCGAGGCCGACCGTCCGCTCGACGTCCTCGGCCGCCGCGGCGTTGGAGGCGTAACTGAACACGACCCGCGCGCCGTCGCGCGCCAGGCGCTCGACCACCGCCCGCCCGATCCCCCGCGAACCCCCGGTCACCACGGCCGACTTGCCCTTGAGCGCTGTCATGGCGCCACCGTAGCCGGGCCCCGGCCCGGGCGTCAGCCGGTCGCCGACTCCACCCGGGCGGCCGGGGCCGCCGGCCCCCACCGGCTGCTCTCCGGCCACCCGGGCAACGGGTCGGTCACCGGCCCGGACGACGCCCCCTCCACGCCGCCCGAGCCGACCACCGACTCCGGGCCTGTTCGGCGGCTCCCCCGTTACCGCCGAACAGCCCGAGGGAGACCAACCGCGCACCCCTGTGCGGTCGGTGCTTATGAGCATGACAGAGAGCAATAAACGAGCGATAAACGCCGATGGGCGGGCCCTTGCGGGCTCGCCCGGCTCCGGACGGGCGGACTCTCACCGGCCCAGCGGCGCGGAGCTCGACCAACTGTCGCCCGGCAGGGAGGCCGCCGGGGCGACATCGGTGTCGGAGGCCGCGAGCGCGGGCGTCGACCCCAGGCCGAGCGCGAGGGCGGCGGCGCAGACCATGAGTATCTTCCGGGTTTTGGACATGGGTACTCCTCAGGACGTCACGTGGCACTTGCCGTGGGCGTGGAGCGGTCGGGACGGGGTTGCGGCTGACGGACCCGGCGCGTCTCCATCCCCTTAGGATTCCCAACTCGCGCAGCAAGAACCGGCTGCAACGGCGTGCGGGCCGCTACAGCCGGTGGGGTCGGGTCCGATCCGGTCTGTCTAGCTCGGTTCGCCGTCCGCCGGTTCGCTGGTGGACCAGCTGTCGCCGAGGGGCGTGGCGGTGGGCTTCTTCTTGGTGGGCTTGCTGTCCGCCGTGGCGGGTTCGCTGGTGGACCAGCTGTCGCCCAGCGGCTTGACGGCGGGCTCGCTGGTGGACCAGCTGTCGCTGAGCGGTTTCGTTATGGGCTTGCCGTCCGCCGTGGCGGGTTCGCTGGTGGACCAGCTGTCGCCCAGTGGCTTGACGTCCGGCTTGCCGTCCTTGGCGGCCGACGTGCCCCCGTGCGGGTCCTTGGACTGGCTCTCGCTCACAATCAACTCCCGTTTCTTACCGAAAGGACGGCAGGCCCGCCCGCTCACTCCCCCGTGGTCCACGGGCGGACGCCGCCTCGCCATCACCCCCTTGAGGGGCGATGTGGTGCGCCCGAGCGTGGCATGCCGCGATAAACGATCCATGAATGAGTCGGCCCCGGTCCGGAACCCGTGGCCGTTGCAGGCTCAGACGGTCTGGGAGCCCAGAAGGTTGCGGACATCGGCGGCTTCCGCGCTGCCCTGCTCCTCGTATGTGCGCAGTGCCTCCTGCCAGCACGCCTGCGCGCGCCCGGCCTGCCCGATGTCGGCCAGCGCCCGGCCGAGGACGACGAGGACGTTGGCGCGGCGCCAGGGGCCGCCGACGTTGCGAAGCTGGGCGAGGGCCTGCTCCGCGAGCGTCGCGGCCTGGGCCGCGTCGCGCATGGCGACGTGGGTGGCGGCCATGCGGAAGAGGGTCATGCCCTCCCAGAGGCGCTGGCGGTGGGAGCGGAAGGTGGCAAGCGAGAGCGTGAACTGGCTGATGGCCGACTCGTGCTGGCCGTCCTCGGCAAGGGCGCGGCCGAGGGCGTACTGGCCGTTGGCCAGCCGGAGGTCGGAGCCGAGCGACCGCAGGATCTCCATGCACTGATCGGCGAGGCGGACGGCGTTGTCCGTGCGGCCGAGCATCAGGTTCACATGGGAGAGGTTCCCCAGGACGCTGGCCTCCCCCGGCCGGTTCCCGTCCGCGCGGAACTCCTCCAGGGCCCGCGTCAGATGGGCCTCCGCGTCCTCGTGCTGGCCCTGGTAGAGGGCGACGATGCCGCGCTCGTTGGCCGCGTGGCAGCGGCTGACCGGGTCGTCCGCTACCACGCCGAGCAGGAACGCGTGCCGCCCGTGGTTCTCCGAGGAGTCGAACCGTCCCGCGTGACTGTCCGCCTGGGCCAGCGCGATGTGGGCCCGGCCCTCCGTGCGCGCGTCCTCCGCCTTCTGCGCGGTGGACAGCGTCTCCTTGGCCGCGCGCTCGAACTGGAGGGAGAACGCGCCCGACTCCGACAGGTCCCGCGCGACCAGCAGCAGGTCCGCCGCCTTGCCGAACTGCGGCCCCAGCGGCGAGTTGCGCACACAGGCCAGGATGCAGTCGGCCTCGGTGAACAGCCACTCGACGGCCGACGCCGTCGTGGGGAACTCCAGGGCCGGGTACTGCGTCGCGTGCAGATGCGCGGTGAGCCGGTCGCCCGGCCGCTGCATCTCGTACACCCGGGCCGCCGTCGCCAGGTAGAAGTCAAGCAGCCGGGACCGGGCGGCCTCCCGCTCCGGCGGGGGCTGCTCGTCACGCTCTGCGCAGGAGCGGGCGAACAGCCGCACCAGGTCGTGGAATCGGTAACGGCCCGGCGCGGCGGACTCCAGCAGGGAGGTGTCGACGAGGGATTCCAGCAGGAATTCGGTCGTGGCCGGGGACCGGTCGAGCAGGGCGGCGGCGGCCGGCAGGGAGATGTCGGGGCCGTCGGCCAGGCCCAGCAGGCGGAAGGCGCGGGCCTGTTCACGCTCCAGTTGGCCGTAGCCGAGCTCGAAGGTGGCCTTGACCGCCTGGTCGCCGGCCTGGAGCTCGTCCAGCCGGCCGCGCTCGTCGCTGAGCTTGCGCGCCAGCACGGTCACGGTCCAGGTGCGGCGGGCGGCCAGCCGGGAGGCGGCGATCCGGATGGCCAGCGGCAGGAACCCGCAGGCCGCCACGACGTCCATCGCGGCGTCCCGTTCGGCGTTGACCCGCTCCGGGCCGACGATGCGGGTGAAGAGGGTGAGCGCCTCCTCGGGGCTCATCACGTCGAGGTCCACCAAGTGCGCCCCGGCCAGGTCCACCATGCGCACCCGGCTGGTGATCAGCGTGGCGCAGCCCGGGGTGCCCGGCAGCAGGTGCCGGACCTGCGCGGCGTCCCGGGCGTTGTCCAGCAGGGTCAGCACGCGGCGGCCGTCGAGCAGCGAACGGTAGAGCGCGGCCCGCTCGTCGATGCCCTCCGGGATCGACGCGTCGGGGGTGCCCAGCGCGCGCAGGAACGCGGCCAGCACGGCCCCCGGGTCGGCCGGGGCCGAGCCCGCGCCGTACAGGTCCACGTAGAGCTGTCCGTCCGGGAAGTGCTCGCGTGCGGCGTGCGCGACCTGCACGGCCAGCGTGGTCTTGCCCACCCCGCCGATGCCGGCCACCGCGGAGACGGCCATCACCCGGCCGCCCGCCGCGGCCAGTTGGGCGCCCAGCTCCGCGACGAACGCGGCGCGCCCCGTGAAGTCCGGGACGGTGGCGGGCAACTGGGCGGGCCGCACGATGGCCGCCTGGGCGGCCGACTGCTGGCCCCCCTGACTCAGCGACGCGTCCGCGTTCAGAATCCGCTGCTGAAGATCCGACAGCTCCGCCCGCGGCTCCACGCCCAGCTCGTCGATCAGCAGCTTCCGCGCGTCCGCGTAGACGGCCAGCGCCTCGGCCTGCCGCCCGCTGCGGTACAGCGCGAGCATCAGCAGCTCGCGCAGCCGCTCCCGCAGCGGGTGCTGGGTCGTCAGGGCGGTCAGCTCCGACACCGACTCGGCGTGCAGCCCCGCCTGAAGGCCCACGTCCAGGCGCAACTCCTGGAGAACGAGCCGCTGTTCGGCCAGCCGGGCGTGCTGGAGCTCGGCCTCCGGGCCGGGCACGCCGCCCAGCGCCTCGCCGTCCCACAGCTCCAGGGCCTTGCCGTACAGCTCGTGCGCCCGCATCAACTCGCCGGTCGCGGTGGACTTCTCGGCCGCCGCCGACAGCTTGCCGACGGTGTCCACGTCCAGCTCGTCGAACGGGCCGAGCCGCAGCGCGTACCCGCCCATCTCGGTGACCAGCACCCCGGTGCGCGGCGCGAACGCCTTCCGCAGCCGGGACGCGTAGGTGCGCAGCGCCGCCAGCGCCTGCTGCGGCGGCTCGTCGCCCCACAGCGCGTCGACGAGCTCCTGCGCGGTGGCCGTGCGTCCGCCGCGCAGCAACAGGGCGGCGAGCAGGGCCCGTTGTTGAGGGGAACCGGACGGCAGCGGGCGGTCTCCGTGCCAGGCGCGTACCGGTCCCAGCACGGCGAAGTGCAAGGTAGGCGTGTGTCCCCCCGTGGTCCCCTCACCAACGACCATGGTGTCCTCTGTCTTCTTGCCTCTTCAACGTATGGGGCGAACGTTGAAGTCTATCGGTCCTGGCTGCCCCCGAGAAAGACCGGATTCGTCATCGCGGCCATCGGTCCTGGCAGTCCGGACGCGCCTCCGTCGGCGGGCGCGTGCCGGATCTCCGCCCGTACGTGTGCGACGTTGGAGACGGTGGTCCGCCACGTGACGGTTCCCCGGCCGTCGGCGGGCAATCGCTCACCGCGCATCACGCCCTGGTCGGAGATCAGCCGGACGACGCCGTCGGGCACGCCGGAGGCCGCGAGCCGTACCGTGACCTTCGCGTCGGCCGGGGCGTCGAGCCGTTCGCCGATGCCGGCGTGCCGGCCGTGTTCGTCGCTGACGGTGAAGTCCAGCTCGACGTCGGCGGATTCGGCGAGGTAGCTGCGGCCGGCGGCGATGCCGTCCAGGATCGCGCGCCGCGTCAGGTCGTCGGCCAGCACCACCGTCTGCGGCAGGCCGACGGCCTGCGGCTCCCGGTGCGCGTCGCTGTTGCCCATGGCCGGCAGCCAGGCCCGGCCGTCGCGCAGCAGCGTCTCCCAACTGGCCAGCGCCAGCTCGTCCTCCGGGGTCCAGGGGCCGTTCCACAGTTCGACGGCGTCGGCCTCCCGGAAGCCGAACCTCCAGGAGCAGCCGATGCACGTCGCGTGGGCGTGCGCCGGGACCACCAGCCCGCCGGCCCGGTGGATCCGGCGCGCGTAACGGGCGTACGCGTCGTCGCGGACCCGGTAGCGCCAGTCGACGAACGTGCCGGGGTCGATGCCGAGCGCCAGGTAGTGGCCGTTGCGCGTGGTCACCTCCTCGCCGCACAGCACCAGCAGGTCGTCGCCCCACAGGCCGCCCCACGCGCCGTGCCCGGAGCTGGTGTTGTGCTCGGTGGTGACGATGAAGTCCAGCCCGGCCGCGCGGGCCGCCGCCGCCACCTCGGCCGGGGTGCGGGCGCCGTCGGAGTACACGGTGTGCAGGTGGCAGTCGCCCCGGTACCAGGCCCGGCCGCGCCCGGCGGCCCGCTCCGGCGGGTACACCGGCCGCGGCGTCGTCCCGGCCGGGCCCGCGTCGAGGGTGATGGTCACCTCGTAGTCCAGGCCCTGGGGCGCCACGGTGTAGGGGCCGAGAACGATGTGCCAGGTGCCCGCGTTCACCGGGCCGGCGAGATAGCCGGGCGTCGCCTCCTCGGCCGAGATCGCGAACTCGGTGCGGAAGCCGCCCGACCAGCCGCGGAAGCCCCGGCCCGGCAGGTCGGTGCCGCGCTCGTCGAAGACGCCGATGTCCAGCGCGTTCCCGGGGGTGCCGGCCGGGACCCGCGGCCGGTCGTAGGTGTAGGAGACGGCGATCCGCCGTACGCCGACCGGCACTTCGACGGGCAGATAGACGAAGTCCGGTGCGCCGGTGGCCAGATGGCCGCGCACGGTGCGTGTCCCGGTGCCGTCGCCGGAAGTTCCCTGGGCCTGCGCGAATTCCACCGGCGCCAGGGTAATCGCCGTGGCCCCGCCCGTCGCGGCGCCGAGCCGGAGCACTTCGCGTCGGTTCACGCCGCTGTCCGACGTGGCCACCGTCACATCGGCGGCTGGCGTCCGGGAGAAACACGAGGAAGGAGCGGGTACACGGCTGGCGACGCCGTGTTCGCCTGTTCGGCTCCCTCTTATGCTCGTGGAATGACGACGAGCGCGCAGGTACCGACTGCCAACGCGATGCGGCGCGCGCTGCGCCGCGCCGCGGACGGGGTGGCCCTGGACGTGGCGGAGGCAGCCGTGCTGCTCCAGGCCCGGGACGCCGATCTGGAGCGGCTGGCCGGAGCGGCGGCCCGGGTGCGGGACGCCGGCCTGGAGGCCGCCGGCCGGCCCGGTGTGATCACGTACTCGAAGAAGGTGTTCATCCCGCTCACCCGGCTGTGCCGGGACCGCTGCCACTACTGCACCTTCGTCACGGTGCCGGGCAAGCTGCGGGCGGGCGGCCATGGGATGTTCCTGTCGCCGGACGAGGTGCTGGACATCGCCCGCCGGGGCGCCGAAATGGGCTGCAAGGAGGCCCTGTTCACGCTGGGGGACAAGCCGGAGGACCGCTGGCCGGAGGCGCGTGAGTGGCTGAACGCGGCCGGCTACGACGACACCCTCGCCTATGTGCGGGCGATGGCGGTTCGCGTGCTGGAGGAGACCGGCCTGCTGCCGCACCTCAACCCGGGCGTGCTGTCCTGGACCGACTTCCAGCGGCTGAAGCCGGTGGCGCCCTCCATGGGCATGATGCTGGAGACGACGGCGACGCGGCTGTGGTCGGAGCCGGGCGGCCCGCATTACGGCTCGCCCGACAAGGAGCCCACCGTGCGGCTGCGGGTGCTGGAGGACGCCGGCCGTTCCAGCGTGCCGTTCACCACCGGCCTGCTCATCGGCATCGGCGAGACCTTCGAGGAGCGCGCCGAGTCCATCTTCGCGATGCGCAAGGTGGCCCGCGCCTACCGGGGCGTTCAGGAAGTCATCGTGCAGAACTTCCGCGCCAAGCCCGACACGGCCATGCGCGGCATGCCCGACGCGGAGCTGGCCGAGCTGGCGGCGGCCGTCGCCGTGACCCGGCTGCTGCTCGGCCCGGCGGCCCGCGTCCAGGCGCCGCCCAACCTGGTCGACGAGGAGTACGCGCTGCTCATCCGCGCCGGCATCGACGACTGGGGCGGCGTCTCCCCGCTCACCCCGGATCACGTCAACCCGGAGCGGCCCTGGCCGCACATCGACGAGCTGGCCGCGCGCACCGCCGCGGCCGGCTTCACCCTGCGCGAACGGCTCACGATCTACCCGGAGTTCATCAAGCGCGGCGAGCCCTGGCTGGACCCCAGGCTGCTGCCGCACGTCACCGCGCTGGCCGACCCGGACACCGGGCTGGCCCGCGAGGACGCGATCCCGCGCGGGCTGCCCTGGCAGGAGCCGGACGAGCCGCTGACCGCCGCCGGCCGCACGGACCTGCACCGTTCCATCGACACCACGGGCCGCACCGGCGACCGGCGCGACGACTTCGACGAGGTGTACGGCGACTGGGAGGAGCTGCGCGACCTGGCCGCGCCCGGCATGGTCCCGGAGCGTCTGGACGGCGACGTGCGCGAGGCACTCTCGGTGGCCGCCGACGATCCGACGAAGCTCACCGACGGCCAGGCGCTGGCGCTGCTGCACGCCGACGGGCCCGCGCTGGACGCGCTCTGCCGCGTCGCGGACGACCTGCGCCGTTCCGTGGTGGGCGAGACCGTGACCTACATCGTCACGCGCAACATCAACTTCACCAACGTCTGCTACACCGGCTGCCGGTTCTGCGCCTTCGCCCAGCGCCGCACCGACGCCGACGCCTACACCCTCTCCCTGGACCAGGTCGCCGAGCGCGCCGCGCAGGCGTGGGACGTGGGCGCGGTCGAGGTCTGCATGCAGGGCGGCATCCACCCCGACCTGCCGGGCGACGCCTACTTCGACATCGTCCGCGCCGTGAAGGAGCGGGTGCCGGAGATCCACGTCCACGCGTTCTCCCCGATGGAGGTCGTCAACGGCGCGACCCGCACCGGGATGTCGATCACCGACTGGCTGACGGCCGCGCGGGAGGCCGGGCTCGACACCATCCCCGGCACGGCCGCGGAGATCCTGGACGACGAGGTCCGCTGGGTGCTGACCAAGGGCAAGCTGCCGGCCGCCACCTGGACCGAGGTCGTCACCACGGCGCACGAGCTGGGCCTGCGGTCCTCCTCCACCATGATGTACGGGCACGTGGACCAGCCCCGGCACTGGCTGGGACACCTGCGGACGCTGGCCGCGATCCAGCGGGGCAACGAGGAGAAGGGTGTGGCCGGGTTCACCGAGTTCGTGACGCTGCCGTTCATCCACACCAACGCCCCCGTCTATCTGGCGGGCATCGCCCGCCCCGGGCCCACCCCCCGCGACAACCGCGCGGTCACGGCCATGGCCCGGCTGCTGCTCCACCCGCACATCACCAACATCCAGACGAGCTGGGTGAAGCTGGGCACCGAGGGCGCCGCCGAGATGCTGCGCTCCGGCGCCAACGACCTGGGCGGCACACTGATGGAGGAGACCATCTCCCGGATGGCGGGCTCCACTTACGGCTCCTACCGCTCGGTGGCCGACCTGCGCGCCATCGCCGAGGCCGCCGGCCGGCCGTCCCGGCTGCGCACCACCACCTACGGCGAGGTCACCGCCGAGCGCGGCGAGCGGGCCCTGGCCGCCGACGGTCAACTGCCCCGGCTGCTGCCGGTCATCGGATCGGGGGCCGGGGCATGACCGCGCCGGTCGGCGGCGCGCTGTGGGGGCGCGCGGAGCAGCAGGACTTCCGCAGCCGGGTCCGGGGCTGTCTGCTCGGCGGGGCGATCGGGGACGCGCTGGGCGCGGGCATCGAGTTCGACTCGCTGGCCGCGATCCGGGAGGCGCACGGTCCCGACGGCGTGACCGACTACGTGCCGGCCTACGGGCGGCGCGGGGCGATCACGGACGACACGCAGATGACGATGTTCACGGTCGACGGGCTGATCCGGGCCCATGTGCGGCGGGACACCGGCGCGTGGCATCCGCCGACGGACGTGCACGCCGCGTACCGCCGGTGGTTCACCACGCAGCGCGAGTGGGGGCCGGACGAACGGCGGCCGGGCGACGGCTGGCTGGCCCGCCAGGAGTGGCTGTACGCGCAGCGGGCGCCGGGCCGGGCCTGTCTGAGCGGGCTCGGCGACGCGGTGATGGGCACGGTCGAGAAGCCGAAGAACCCCGACTCCAAGGGCTGCGGCACGGTGATGCGCTCCGCGCCGTTCGGGCTGCTGGTCGGCTGGGAGCCGCAGTTGGTGTTCCAGTTGGGCGTGGAGTGCGCGGCGCAGACGCACGGCCACCCCACCGGAATCCTGGCGGCGGGCGCGTTCGCCGCGATCGTGCACGCGCTGGTGCGCGGCGACGATCTGGACGCGGCGGTGCAGAAGGCGCTGGTGCAGCTCCAGTCCCGGCCGGGCCACGACGAGACGACGGAGGCGCTGAAGAGGGCGCTGGGCACGGTCCGGCAGGGCATGCCGAGCCCCGAGCGGGTCGAGTCGCTGGGCGAGGGCTGGACGGCGGAGGAGGCGCTGGCCATCGGCGTGTACTGCGCGCTGGTGGCGGAGGACATGCGGCACGGCCTGCTGCTCGCCGTGAACCACGGCGGCGACTCCGACTCCACCGGCTCCATCTGCGGCAACCTGCTGGGCGCGCTGCACGGCGAAACGGCCCTCCCGCCCGCCTGGCTGGCGGAGCTGGAGGGGCGGGCGACCATCCTGGAACTGGCCGACGACTTCGCGATGGAGATGACCCAGGGCCCGGCCCTGCACGGGCCCGGCGACTCCGCCCGCGTCTGGCTGGAGCGCTACCCCCGCGCCTGACCGGACCGTGCGTGGTCCGAGACGTGAGAAAGGCGACCCCCACGTGACCATCCCCGCCGACGACTCCGGCCTCACCCCGCGTACGCCATCGCCGCCACCGACGCCTGGTACCGGGGCGACGGCTGGTACACCGACGGCGGCGAGCGGAACTTCGACCACTACAACGGCTGGGCGATGCACTTCTACCCGCTGTGGTACTGCCGCGTCTCGGGCGCGGACGCCGAACCGGGCCTGGCCGACCGCTACCGCGAGCGGCTGCGCCTCTTCCTCGCCGACGCCGCGCACCTCGTCGCGGGGAACGGCTCCCCGCTGCACCAGGGCCGTTCCCTCGTCCACCGGTTCGCCGCCGCCGCACCGCTGTGGACCGGCGCCCTCTTCGACGCCATGCCGCTGCCGCCCGGGCTGACCAGCGCGCTGGTGGCGCGGCCCGGCACCGGCACGGTGACGCCGCACCGCGCCGAGGGCGCCAACGCGTTCGGCCGGCACAGCGCCACCCCCGTCTACGAGGGGACCGGCCCGGCGCACGCCGTCGCGCTGTTCCTCGGCGTGATCCCGGACGGAACGCTGCCGCCCGCCCCGGACTGGGAGTTCACGGCGGAGGGCGTCACGGTGTCCTGGCCGGACGGCACCACCGACACGGTGCGGCTCGCCGGGCACTCGGCGTAAAAAGGGGGTGAGCGGACGGCGGCCCCGAGGCATCATTCCGCGCGTGAAAAACACCACCGAACAGCCGCTGACCGGCGGCAACGCCAACGCCGGGGTGGTGCGCGCCGGTGACACCGTGCGCCGCCCCGCCGGGCCGTGGACGCCGTCCGTGCACGCCCTGCTCACCCACCTGCACGAGGCCGGCTACCCGGCCGCGCCCCGCCCGCTGGGCATCGACGAACAGGGCCGGGAGGTGCTGACGTTCGCGCCCGGCGCCACGGTGTGGCCCGAGCGGTTCCCGCTGATGGCCCCCGACGAACGGCTCGCCCGCGTCGCCCGGCTCATCCGCGACTTCCACGACGCCGTGGCCGGCTTCACGCCGCCGCCCGACGCCCGCTGGAACGTCCTCATCCCGGCCGACGGCGACGAGATCATCGCGCACCACGACCTCGCCCCGTGGAACCTGGTGATCGACGACGCCACCGACACCTGGACGTTCATCGACTGGGACGCGGCCGGCCCCGGCACCCGCCTGTGGGACATCGCCTACGCCGTGCGCGGCTTCGCGCCGCTGTCGGCCAACGCGGCGTACCAGCGGCCCGATCCGGACGCCGCCGCGCGGCTGCGCCTGTTCGCCGACGCCTATGGCCTGGACGACGAGGCCGACCGGCGGGCGCTCGTGCCGCTGCTGGGCGTCCGCTCGCGCTCCATGCACGACTTCCTCCGGGAGCAGTCGCGGCGCGGGACGCTGCCGTGGGCGCGGCTGTGGGAGGAGGGCCACGGCGACGCGTGGCGCGGTGACGCGGAATATGCCGAGGAACGCGCGGAGTTGTTCACCCGCGCCCTCCTCGGCTGAGTCTCCGGGCCGCCTACTGCCACTTCACCGCGAACGCCCGGGCCGGGTTGGTGACGAACGCCGCCGTCGCCACCTCGGCCCCCAACTCCCGCTCGACGCACGGGCGCAGGCCCCGCAGCAGAAACGGCAGGCCGGGGCCCTCGCCGTCCACCGACCGCGCGGCGGCGGTCGTGGTGTCGCCGCCCAGCAGCAACTGCCCGCCGTGGCCCTAGCGCCGCCAGCGAGTCCATCAGCCGCCAGTCGCTGGCGTGATGGGCGCGCGAGGGCCCGTCGAACGCCAGGAACACGCCCGCCTCGGCGGCCTGCCGGTGCACCTGGGTGTCCGGCGAACGGTTCAGATGGCCCAGGATCACGCGCTCCGGCGGCACACCCAGCGTTCCGCACAGCAGCTCGATCGTGTCCGTGGCGGCCGTGCCGCCCTCCAGGTGCACGCCGATCGGCGCGCCCGTCGCGTGATGCGCCTCCGCCGCGGCCGACATGACGTGCCGGGCGTGCGCGTCGAGGCCGTGGAACGCGCCCGCCACCTTGATCATCCCGGCCCGGGCCGCGCCCGCCGGGCCGTCGGGGTCGTCGTCGGTGCGCATGCCCCGGGTCAGTTCCGCCACGAACAGTTCGGCGAGCCGGTCCCGCACCCTCCCCCAGACTCCTCCCCCTGACTTCGTCCGGGAGGTGCCCCCAGGGAGGTGCCCCCATCAGCAGCGCCGGGGCGTAGTGCCGCGCCTGGTGCAGCACGGTCGCCGCGATCACTTGTACCCCGGCGGCGCGGGACACTTCGGCCAGCCGGCCGGCCCGCCGGCCCATGCCGAACGGCGTCCACTGCGCCACGGCCCGCCCGCCGAGTTCGGCGAACGCCCGGGCCTCGGCCACGGCCGCCGCGGGGTCGTCCAGCTCCTGACCGGCCAACAGCGGGGAGGCGAGGAAGAGATGGTCGTGGGCGTCGCACACGCCCAGCTCGGTCGCCGCTATGTCGCCGAGCACGGTCCTGATCACGGCGGAGCTCATGGATCCGAGGCTACGTGGCGCTGGGGAGGCGTCCGGCAGCGTGCCCGTCGTCTCGCCGGGCGCCCGCTCCGATACGAACTTCCGCCCTGGCAGTCCGGAAGACGGCACCTCCTGGCAGTATGTCGGGTGCCTGTCAGCCCCTGACAGGCGCAGCCAGACCGCTCATCCACGCCCCACGGGGGGACCATGTCCGACCAGAATCCCTACCAGAGCCAGCCGCAGCAGCCCGGCCAGCAGCCGCCGGCGTCCGGTCAGCCGGGGCAGCCCGCCTACGGCCAGCCCGGTCAGCCGGGTCAGCCCGGCTACGGCTACCCGGGCCAGCCCGGTCAGCCGGGGCCCGGTGGCTACCCGCAGCCCGGCCAGCCCGGCCCGGGCGGCTACCCGCCGCCCGGTCCCGGCGGCTACCCGCCGGACCCCAACGCGCCGTTCGGCTACGACCGGCTGGGGCGGCCATACTCCGGGAAGTCCAAGATCGTCGCGGGTGTGCTCCAGATCCTGCTGGGCAGCTTCGGTGCCGGCCGCTGGTACACCGGCCACACCGGCATGGCCCTCGCGCAGCTCTTCACCTGTGGCGGCCTGGGTATCTGGGCGCTCATCGACGGCATCATGTTCCTGGTGAGCGAGGACCGCACCGACGCCCAGGGCCTCGTTCTCAAGAGCAGTTGACCCGGGATGACGCCCCGGCGGATGTCCCACCCCGCCCTCCCGCCGCTGGCCGCGCTGGCGGCGGGCGGGGCGGGTGCCGCCTATCTGTGGCGCACCAACCCCCATGAGGGCGGCCGGTTGCTGCCGCGCTGCCCCTTCAACTGGGCCACCGGACTGGACTGTCCGGCGTGCGGCGGCACCCGGATGACCTACGACATGCTGCACGGCGACCTGGCTGCCGCGTTCCAGGACAACGCGTACCTGCTGCTCCTCGGCGTTCCGCTGGTCCTGTGGGTGGGCGGACGCTGGCTGTACGAGGGCCTGCGCGGTCGGCGTTACCGCCCGCGGTTCGGCCGCCGCGGGTCCGCCGCGCTGCTGGGCAGCGCCGTGGCCTGGGCCGTGCTGCGCAACGCGCTGGGATGATCGACCATGACCTTTTCTCCACCTTCGCCGACGGTGCGGATCGAGTACTGCACGCAGTGCCGCTGGCTGCCCCGGGCGTCCTGGCTGGCGCAGGAACTGCTGGGCACGTTCGAGAAGGAGCTCGCCCAGGTGTCCCTGGTGCCCGGCACCGGCGGCGTGTTCGTGGTGAGCGTCGACGACGAGGTGGTGTGGGACCGGCGGACCCAGGGCTTCCCCGAACCGGCCGCCGTCAAGCGCCTCGTTCGCGACCGGGTGGCCCCGGGCCGGAGCCTGGGCCACAGCGAGGGCTGAACCCGCCTCCGAGGCCGCGTACTTCAGGCCATCGCCCGGCGTGGCGCTGATCCGTGACGGACCGGCAGCGGAGCGTGTCGGGGGGCGGCCGGGGCAACTGGGCCCGGAGTGGCGCGGTGGCTCCCCGGCCGCGGATCGCGTCCGCGAACTCCGCCTGCCGCGCGGGCCGCAGGCCCGGCGGCGGAGGCGGTTCGCCACCGCGACCGATCGCGACACCCCGCACCCGGGCGCTGACGCTCCGTGCAAGGAGTGGCCGGATCGCGCGCTAGGAAATGACGGCGGCGATGGGAGGATTCGGTGCAGTGCTTGTCGTGGGCATGTGCATTCTGTGCGCGTCGTCCACGCTTCGCGCACCTCACGATCGGCTCATCCACCGGATCGACGAATCCTTCTGGAGGCAGCAAGTGAGTACGCAGCGCACCAACCCCCGCGGGCGGCTGGCCCGGAGCTTACGGGCCCTGGCCGTGGCCGCCGGACTGTCGGCCCTGTCGGCCCTCTTCGTGCCGGGCGTCGCCCAGGCGGCCGACTCCGCCGACACGTTCAGCACCGCGCAGTTGACGGAGGCCAGCCAGGCGGTGGACGCCGCCGATGTCGGCGGCACCGCCTGGGCCGTCGACGCCGAGTCGAACTCGGTCCTCGTCCTCGCCGACGAGACCGTCTCCCGGTCCGAGATCGCCAAGATCAGAAGCAGCGCGGGCTCGCTCGCCGGCGCGCTGACGATCGAGCGCACCGAGGGCACGTTCGAGACGTACCTCCAGGGCGGCGACGCCGTCTACGCCGACGTCGGCTGGCGTTGCTCCCTGGGCTTCAACGTCCGGTCCGGAAGCACCTACTACTTCCTGACCGCCGGGCACTGCACGGCGGACCCGTACGGGCCCACGCCGCCCTACCCGCTGTGGCACGACGGAGCGAGCTGGATCGGCTTCACGGCCGGGTCGAGCTTCCCGGGCAACGACTTCGGCCTCGTGCAGTACGACCCGCGGCCGTCGTCCGTGCCGAGCACGGTGCTGGGCGGCGGGACCATCACCTCGTTCGCCAACCCGGTGGTCGGGCAGTCCGCCTGCCGCAGCGGCAGCACGACCGGCGTGCACTGCGGCAGCGTCACCGGGCTGAACTGGACGGTGGACTACGGCCCCGACGGCATCGTGTACGGGCTCATCCGGACCAACATCTGTGCCGAGCCCGGCGACAGCGGTGGCCCGCTGTGGTCCGGTAGCACCGGTCTCGGCCTGACCTCCGGCGGCAGCGGCAACTGCTCCTCCGGCGGCACGACCTTCTTCCAGCCGGTGGTGGAGGCGGCGAGCGCCTACGGGGTGACGCTCCCCTGATCCTCCCGGTCTCCACTGGCCGGTGACCCCTCGTCCCCGCCCGGAACGTCTCCGGGCGGGGACGTTGCCGTGCTGGCTCAGGACGGGGTCACCAGCCGCGCCTCATAGGCGAAGACCGCCGCCTGGGTGCGGTCGCGCAGGTCCAGCTTCACCAGCACGCGGCTCACATGGGTCTTGATCGTGGACTCCGCGACCACCAACCGGGCGGCGATCTCGGCGTTCGACAGGCCCTGGGCGATGAGCGCCAGCACCTCCGTCTCCCGCTCCGTCAGATCGCCCAGCCGCTGCCGGGCCGGCGGCCGGGGCCCGCCGTCCAGCCGGGCGAACTCGGTGATCGACCGCTTGGCGACCGTGGGCGCCAGCAACGCCTCGCCGGCCGCCACCACGCGGACGCCCTCGGCGAGTTGGCGGGCGGAGGCGTCCTTCAGCAGGAAGCCGGAGGCCCCGCCGCGCAGCGCCTGGTAGACGACCTCGTGCCGCGAGTCGAGCCAGCCGCGCACCAGGGCGACGGTGAGCAGCACCAGGCCGGAGGGGACGATCATGTACGGGGAGCTGTCGCCATATCCCCTGCCGGGGTTGGGCACCGCGAGCGTCGCCGCCGTGGTGATCAGCCACATCTCGGCCGCCGCCCGGGGCCGGGTCCGGGCCGCGACCATGGCCATCACCAGCGTGTGCGAGCACAGGGCGCTGATCAGCCAGGGCCAGTTCTCCGAGATGCCGAAGTTCGCCACGATCAGGAAGCCCGCGAGGGACAGCCACCAGGCGCCCACCGGGCGGAAGATGACGAGAACCACCGGGACACCGACGGTGAGCGCGTTCAGCCGGGTGGCCGGTTCGGCGTACCGGCCCAACTCGGCCGCCGCCGTGATCATCAGGACGATCCCCAAGGTCACGACGGCCACATGCGGCAGCCAGCGCGCGTACGCCCTGCCCGGCTCGGGGAGCCGCCGCAGCAGTGGCCAGGTGCCGGGCAGTGGCGGCAGCGGTCGGAAGGCGAACGCCCCGGTGAACAGGTCCTCGCGCAGGCCGTTGAACCCGGCGCGGACGAGGCGGAGTTCGGTGCGGAGGCTGGGATTCTGGGCGGACTGGGTCACACGCCGAACGCTAGGCCGCGCCCGGCGTCCCGGTCGCCCCCACCGGTGAGGATTTCCCCGGGTCCCCCTCAGGTACTACGCGGGCCACCGGCCCGGGGATAGCGTCGGCCGCATGGATCTCGACGCCCTCACCGAGCGCGCCCAGCGCGTCCACGACCTCTATGACGAGCTGAACTTGCGCGAGCGCGGCCGGGTATGGACGCGGGAGGAGTTCATGCTGGGCTTCGTCGGGGACGTGGGCGATCTGGCGAAGCTGGTGATGGCGGAGGAGGGAGCCCGCGACATGCCCGGCGGCCGGGCGGCGCTGGAGCACGAGCTCGCCGACTGTCTGTGGTCGGTGCTGATCCTGGCGCACCGCTACGGGGTGGATCTCGAAGCGGCCTTCGTGCGGACGATGGACGAGCTGGAGACGGCGATCAGGACGAGGAGAGAGGGCGGCGATGGTGATGGGCGGGCCGGAGCGGGTGGGGTTCGATCTTGAGGCGTACGAGGAGAAGGTGCGGACGGGCCCCTGCTTCGTCTGCGCGTTCCTCGCCGGGGATCCCGACTACCGCCACGAGACGGTCTTCGAGGACGCCGACCACATCGCCTTTCTGGACCGGTGGCCCACCCTGCCGGGGAAGGTCCTGGTCGCGCCGAAGGCACATGTGGAGCACGTCGTCCGGGAGTTGGACGAGGACGCGTATCTGCGGCTGATGGGAGTGGTGCGCCGGGTGGCGCTGGCCGTGGAGGAGGTGCTGGCGCCGGAGCGGACCTATCTGCTGTCGCTGGGCAGCCAGCAGGGCAACGCGCATCTGCACTGGCACATCGCCGGACTGCCGCCTGGCGTGCCCTATGAGCGGCAGCAGTACCACGCCCTGATGACCGAGCACGGGGTGCTGGCCCGGTCGCCCGAGGAGAGCGCGGGGCTGGCGGCCCGCCTGCGGGAAGCGCTGGCCCGCGAGGGCTGACGCGTGGCGCGCGCCGGCCGTCCCGGCACCCCGGCCGGCCGCCGCCCTCAGGAGCCGTAGGGCAGCAGGGTCACCTCGGCGTCCAGCGCGATCCCGTTCTCCCCGGCCGGGGAGGGCAGCCCGAGGACCGCGTCCAGCAGCGGGCCCAGGCGACCGCAGCCCGAAGTCCGGGGAACGGCGAAGGCGTTGTCCTCGACGCCGAACGTCACCACCAGGGGATCCTCCGAGACGACGGCCGGACCGGTGGTCTCCTTCAGCACCAGATGGACCGGGCGCGCGTCGGTGCCTATGGAACAGCCGGGCGGCACCAGCGGACCCGCGAGCGCGAACGTCAGCGACAGCTCACCCCGCCGCTCCTCGTCCGACTCGAAGTCGGAGAACCCGCCATACCGCGGAGTCAGGGTCAGCGGCGTCCCCGGCACCCGCAGCGGAGCGGCGTCCAACTCCCCGAAGACCTGGGCGAACTCACCGTCCAGCCGGCCCTCGGCGAAGGTCAGGGTCATGGGCTCGTCGATCGCGAGTCCGGCGCGGCCGAGGTCCAGCCGCCCGACCGCGGTCATCACCTCGCAGCGCCACTCGCCGGGATCGGCGCCCTCGGGAAGCTCCTCGACCGCCGGGCAGGCCCAGGTGTCCGGGACCGGCTCCTCGGCTGTGGCGTGGGCGTGGGCGGCCGGGGCGGCGCCGGCCCCGAGGGCGAGCGCGAACAGCGCGGCGGTGAGGCGGCGGGCGCGGCGCGGGCCGCGAGTGTGTGAAGGCATTGACGGACATCCCCCTGCTGGTGGCTGGGCGGGAGGCGATCGCCTCCCGCCGGAAGCATTGCAGACATTCCTCTGCATGTAAAGCTCTGCATGCTTTTCTCTGCAAAGAAAGCGCGGTAAGGTGCGGGTATGAGCGAGCAGCGGGACGAGCCGGGGCAGCCGGCCGAATCGGCGGAGCCGGGGGGCGAGGAGCGGCGGACCGTCAGCGATCCCACGGCCCTCAAGGCGCTGGCCCACCCCCTGCGCCAGCGGATCCTGCGCCACCTCGGCGTCTCCGGCCCGGCGACCTCCACGACGCTGGCCGCGGCCCTCGACGAGAACACGGGCACCCTCAGCTACCACCTGCGGAGGCTGGAGCGCGGCGGCTTCATCGAGGACATTCCCGAGCGCGCCGGCGGACGCGAGCGCTGGTGGCGGGCGGTCCGGGGGCTGGACGTGCGCCGGCCCGCGCTGGAGGAGCTGACCGACGGCGAGCGCGCGGTCGTCTCCACCCTGGACCGGATGCGGATGGCCGAGGACCTGGAGCTGGCCCGGCGCTATCTGGCGAACGAGGCGGAGCCTGACGCCTTTCTGCGCGGTTCGCGCAGCCTCAGCCACCTCACCCGGGAGGAGCTGGACGCCTTCCACGACGCCTATCTGGAGCTGCTCGCCCGCTTCTCCCGGGGCCCGGAGGACGCGGCGCCCAGCGCCAGGCCGGTGGCGCTGCGCTGGTTCGGGGTCTCGGTCGAATGAGTCACCGGGCGCCCGGGCGGGGCCCCGCGCCCGGGCCGGACAGCCGGGCCAGCGTGCCGATCTCCAGCGCCGCCCAGATCGCGCCGTCCGGCCCCTGGACCAGGCCGTGCGGCTCGGCGGACGGAGTCGGCAGGTCGTGGCTCACCGGCTCGCCGCCGCCGGCGGCCAGCCGGCCGACGCGGTTGCCGCCCCACTCGGTGAACCAGCAGTCGCCCGCCGCGTCCACCGCCACCGCGTGCGGGCGCGCCCGGCGGTCGGCCAGCGGCACCTCGGTGATCTCTCCGGCCGGGGTGATCCGTCCGATCGCACCCGCGCCGATCTCGGTGAACCACACCGTGCCGTCCGCCCCCGCCGCGATCCCGACCGGAGCGGCGCCCTCCGTCGGCAGCGGGAAGACCGTGACCTCACCGGACACGGTGATCCGCCCGACGGCGTCCGCCTGATTCATGGTGAACCACAGCGCGCCATCCGCCCCCGCCGTGATCCCCGAGGGGAACGCGCCCGGCACCGGCAGCGGATACTCGGTGATCTCGCCCGCCGTGCTGACGCGGCCCACCTGGTTCGCGTTCATCTCGGCGAACCACAGCGCCCCGTCCGGCCCGGTGGTGATGGCATACGGGCCGGCCGCGCGGTCGGCCACCCTGATCTCCTCGATCTCGACCGGGTATTGGGTCATCGGACCGGTTCTCCCTTCTCCAGGCGCAGCCGCCCGCCGGCGAACCGGCCGCACAGCGCGCGATCGTGCGACACCACGACGAGCGCGCCGGAGTACGCCTCCAGCGCCCGTTCCAGCTCCTCCACCAGGGCGGGGGAGAGGTGGTTGGTCGGCTCGTCGAGCAGCAGCAGGTCGGTTTCCTCGGTCAGCAGCCGGGCGAGGGCCAGCCGTTGCCGCTGCCCGACCGACAGCTCGCCCACCCGCGTGTCCAGCGCCTCCGCGTGGAACAGACCCAGGGACAGCAGCCGTTCGCGGTGCTCCTCCTCGCAGCCCGCGCGGCCCGCGGCGAAGGCGGCCAGCAGCGAACGGGCCGGATCGCCGGGCGCCGGGTCCTGCGGCAGCCAGCCGGCGCGGCCCCGTCGCCGCACGGTGCCGGAGTCGGGCGCGAGCTCGCCCGCGAGCAGCCGCAGAAATGTCGACTTCCCGGCGCCGTTGGAGCCCGTGATCAGCAGGCGCTCCCCGGCCGCGATGCCGAAGTCCGCGATCCGCAGCCGGTCGCCGACCCGGACCTCCGTCAGCTCGGCGAGCGTCCCCTTCGGCGCGCCGGCTGTGCCGAAGCCGCCGCCGAAGCGCAGCGGTTCGGGCGGCTTGGGCACCGGATCCCGGCGCAGCCGCCGCAGTCGTTCCCGGGCCTGCCGCACGCGGCCGGCGACCGAGTTCTGCACGCGCCCGCCGCTGCGGTCGTAGGCCATCTTGTTGCCGTCCTTCATGGCCCGGCCGGGCGCCACCCGGTGCGCGGTGGTCGCGGCGTACCGCTCCGCCTCCTCGATCTGCCCGCACCAGTCGGCGTACGCCTGCTCCCACCGCTGCCGGGCCGCCGCATGCCCGGCGAGGAAGCCCGCGTAGCCGTCGCCGTAGCGGGTGACCGCGCCGTCCGCGACCTCGACGACGGCGGTGGTGACCCGTTCCAGGAAGGTCCGGTCGTGGGAGACGGCGACCACCGTCCCCCGGTGCGCGCGCAGCCGGTCCTCCAGCCAGGTCAGGGCGGCGGCGTCCAGGTGGTTGGTGGGCTCGTCGAGCAGCATCAGCTCCGGGGCGGACGTCAGCAGACAGGCCAGGCCCAGCCGGGCCCGTTCCCCGCCGGACAGGTCGCCCAGGCGGCGGTCGGCGGGCAGCCCGCCGAGGCCGAGCGCGTGCAGGGCCTTGTCCGCGCGGGCGTCGGCCTCGTAACCGCCGCGCGCCTCAAAGGCGTTGAGCAGGTCGCCATACGCGACGAGCACGTCGCCGGCGGGGTCGCCCGCGGCGAGGACGGCCTCCAGTTCCCGCAGGCGCCGCTCCATCGCGCGCAGCTCCGCGAGCGCCGTGTCCAGGGCGCCGCGCACGGTGTGGTCGTTCGGCAGGTCGAGGGTCTGCCCGAGATGGCCGATGCCGCCGGGCGCGGCCACGGTGACGGTGCCGTCGTCGGGCGCGGCGGCCCCGGCGATCAGGCGCAGCAGCGTGGACTTGCCGGAGCCGTTCTCCCCGACGATCCCGACGCGCGAGCCGGGCGCGACGGTCAGCGAGATGTGATCAAGAACGAGCCGGCCGGCGTAGGACTTGGTGACGTCCTTCAGAACAAGCTGGGCGGACAAGGGCGGCCTCCGGAGCAAGGGATGAACGGTTCGGCATCGCGAAAGACCGTGCTCGCTCCATGACTGCCGCGCTCCTCTTGTCCTGTCCTGTCCGCCGTGCCTCGCGCGCTAAACGCGACGCTGTTGCATTAGGCTACATGATGTCATGGAGGACACGACGAACGCCACCGAATTGCCCCCGTCGCGACGGCCCGGCAGCGCCCGCCCCGGCGGCCGGACCGCCCGCACCCGGGAGGCCGTGCGGCGCGCGACCCTGGCCGAACTCGCCGAGAAGGGCTTCGACCGCCTGACCGTGGACGGCGTCGCCGCCCGGTCCGGGGTGCACCGGACGACGGTCTACCGCCGCTGGGGATCGCCCGCCGCGCTCGCGGCCGACGCGCTCGACCTGGCCCGCGACGAGCCCTGGCCCGTGCCCGACACCGGAACGGCTGACGGCGATCTGCGCGCGATCACGGCCGAGGTGGTGTCGGGGTTCACCGGTGCCGCCACCGCCCCGGTCGCCCGCGCCCTGGTGGCCGCGGCCGTGCGCGACCCGGCCGCGGGCCGGGCGCTGCACGCGTTCCTCACCGGCCGCCAGCGGGCCGCGGCCGCCGTGGTCTCCCGAGCCGTGGACCGCGGCGAGCTGCCCCCGGGCACCGACCCGGAGGAGGTGGTGCGCATGGCCGTGGCCCCGCTGTACTACCGGCTGTTCATCACCGGCGAGGGGGCGGATGCGGCGACGGCCGAGCGGGCCGCGGCCGGCGCGCTCGCGGCGGCCCGCGCCGGGGCGTTCACGGCCGCGCCTGGTTGACCCGGCCGCGTTCCTGGTGTCCACTCGTCGCGCCCGCGGCGGAGACCGTCGCGCCGGGGCCAGGACGGAACGAGGAGCGCGCATGGTGTACGAGGTTCTCGACGAGCGGTTCAGGACGGGCCTGTGCGGCGCGGGCGACCGGCAGTTGGAGACGCTGTACGAGGGCTGCCGCTGGTCGGAGGGCCCCCTCTATGTGCCGGCCGGCCGGTACCTCCTGTGGAGCGACATCCCCAACGACCGCCTGCTGCGCTGGGACGAGACCACCGGCGCGGTCGGCGTCTTCCGCTCGCCCGCCGGGCACCCCAACGGCAACACCCTGGACGGCCGGGGCCGCCTGATCACCTGTGAGCAGGGCAGCCGCCGCATCACCCGCACCGAGCACGACGGCTCCCTCACCGTGCTCGCCGACCGTTTCGGCAGCAAGCGGCTCAACAGCCCGAACGACGCGGCCGTGCACTCGGACGGCTCGGTCTGGTTCTCCGACCCGGACTTCGGCATCGCCAGCGACTACGAGGGCCACCGCGCGGAGAGCGAGATCGGCGCCTGCAACGTCTACCGCGTCGATCCCGCCGACGGCGAGGTGCGGCTGGTCGCCGACGGGTTCCGCGGGCCCAACGGCCTGGTGTTCTCCGCCGACGAGCGCAAGCTGTTCGTGTCCGACAGCCGCGCCGGCCACATCCGCGTCTTCGACGTGCGCGAGAACGGCACCCTGAGCGACGGCGAGATCTTCGCCACCTGCCGGACGAGCAGCTTCGACAACATCCGCCTCGACGACCGCGGCCGGCTGTGGGCCGCCGCCCTGGACGACGGCGTGCACTGCTACGACCCGGACGGCACGCTGCTGGGCCGCATCCGCGTGCCGCGCACGGTCGCCAACATCCGCTTCGGCGGCCCTCGGCGCAACCGCCTCTTCATCACCGCCACCACCACGCTCTACTCTCTTGTCATGAGCGTGACCGGCCTCCCGCCGCTGCCGCGCCGCTGACCGCGCCGCTGACCGCGCCGCTGACCGCGCCGCCGGACGTCGAAGGCGACGGCGCCCGCCACGGCCCGCGACAGCCGCGGCTGAATCAGCGGCCGGGCCAGGCGGCGCACCGGCGGCGCTGCCAGCACCGCGGCCAGCGCCGCCGACAGCGCGAGCAGCAGGGCCTGTTCGCCCCAGGACCGCGCCCAGTCGACGCCCCGCGCCGCCTCGATGGGCCGCAGGACGAACGGGTGCAGCAGGTACATGGACAGCCCGCCCGCGCCCAGCGTCGTCACGAACGGGATCCGGCGCGTCGGCACCAGCCGGACGGCGCTGAGCGCCACGGCCATCCCGCAGCCGAGGACGGCGGCCCGCACCGTCCAGGCCCACGGCGACTCCAGCGGGTCGCCCGCGCCATAGGGGCCGCGCATCTTCAGCGCCTCCAGATCCACGGCGTTCCGCGCGCACCACGCCAGGACGAACGCGCCGACCAGCACGCCCCACGCGGCCCGGCGGGTCCAGTCCGCCCGCAGCGCCGGGGCGAACAGGCCCTGCCGCAGCCGCCAGCCGAGCAGGAAGAACGGCAGGAAGGCCAGCGTCCGGGACAGTGAGAACTCCAGCCCGATGACCGGGACATAGCCCGCCAGCAGCGCCGCCCCCACCGACACGGCCAGCGGGTGCCGCAGCCGGGCCAGCCACGGCAGCGCCGCACGCCAGGTGAGCAGGGACAGCAAGAACCACAGCGTCCACGCCGGGCCGGGGAGCGGAAGCGTCCACCGGGCCCGGGACATGAGCGCGATCTCCACGGTGTGCAGCCCGAGGCAGAGCAGGTACGGCACGACGATCGACTCGACCAGCCGCCACGCCCGCCGCCCGGTCAGTGGTGCCGCGTGGCTGAAGTACCCGGCCAGCACGGCGAGCAGCGGAACGCGCAGCGCCCAGGTGGCGATGTGCAGCCAGCGCAGCCCGTCGCGGTCGGTGATCGTGTCCGCCGCGTGCATGCAGATGACCAGGGTGCCGGCCAGATAGCGCAGGTTGTCCCAGCGGGGCTCACGGTGTGCCGTCCGCTGGTCGCACTGGGTGGGCATGGTGCTCCTCCGGAGTCCCGAGATGGGCATACATACGCGATACATACTCAGTAGGTACGCGGTATGTTAACGCCTCGCGGCAGCGGCGCCGGCGGACTGGCGTTGACGTCGGCGTCAGGGCGTAGCGTCGATGACGACGAGGACGGACAGCCGGTCCCGGAGGAGTGAGGAGTGCCGATGCGTATCGGAGAACTGGCCGCGCGGGCCGGCACCACCACGCGCGCGCTGCGCTACTACGAGTCCCGGGGCCTGCTCACCGCGCGGCGCGGTCCGAACGGCCATCGCGTCTACGGCGAGGACGACCTGCGGCTGCTGCGGCAGATCCGCACGCTCCAGGACTCCGGGTTCGGGCTGGAGGAGACACGACCCTTCGTGGAGTGCCTGCGGGCCGGCCATCCGAGCGGCGACGCCTGCCCTGCCTCGCTCGACGTCTACCGCCGCAAGCTCGCCGAACTGGACGCCTGCATCGCGCAGTTGCAGGCCGTCCGGGACACCGTGCGGGAGCGGCTGACCCGCGCCGAGACCGGCGCGGGGACGCCTGCCCCCGCCGCTGTGCCGGAGCCCCGCTGCGAGCTCGCGCCGCACGGCGCCGGACCCATCGGCCGGACCGGCTGACCGCCGGTCCCTCCCCGCAAGGAGCCCACACCCATGCCGACCACCACCGGCCTGGCCAAGATCACCGATGCCACGTTCGCCGACGAGGTGCTCACCTCGTCCCTGCCCGTCCTGGTCGACTTCACCGCCGACTGGTGCCCGCCCTGCCGCATGGTCGCCCCCGTGCTGGCGGATCTCGCGCGGGAGCGCGCGGGGGAGCTCAAGGTCGTGAGCCTCAATGTGGATCACAACCCCGAGACGACCGCCGCCTACTCCGTGCTGTCCATGCCCACCCTGATGCTCTTCCGCGGCGGCGAGCCGGTGCGCTCCCTGGTCGGCGCCCGCTCCAAGGCGCGCCTGGTCCAGGACCTCGGCCTCGCCTGACCGGGCCCACCCCGCGAAGGCGTCCGCGTTCAGCCCGCCGGGACGCGTTCGACGATCACCAGCGGGATGTCCCGTTCGGTCCGCGTCCGGTACGTGTCGTAGAGCGGGAAGATCTCCGTCATCCGCCCCCACAGCGCCGCCTTCTCCTCGGCGGTGGCGGTGCGGGCCCGCGCGGTGAACTTCTCGGCCCCGACCTGGACCTCGGCCTCGGCGTGCGCCAGCAGGTTGAGGTACCAGGCGGGGTGGCTCGGCGCCCCGGCGTTCGAGCCGACCAGCAGATAACGGTCGCCGTCCCGCCCGTAGATCAGCGCGGTGCGGCGTCGCTTGCCCGACTTCCGGCCCCGGGTGGTCAGCAGCAGCGTCGGCCAGCCCTGGTAGAGGTGCCCCTCGCGGCCGTCCGTTTCGACGTAGCGGCGGACGTGGGCGGCCACCCAGTCGGTCGGGCTGTCCAGCGCCTCGTCCTCCGCCTCGACGGTCTCGACGGTCTCGACCGGGCGGTAGCGCGTGACCTCGCCGGCCACCACGCCCGGAAAGTCCCGGACCCGGCGCCAGGCGGGCGAGTCGGCGGGGCTCGCCAGGGCGGCGCGGTGCGCTTCCTCATCCGTCCACTCCGCGTAGTTGAGCACGCGGGTGCCGTCGGCGCTCACATGGAAATGCGCCGATATGCCGCCCGGATGCGGCTCCGCCTCCGCCTCCGCGTCCAGCGCCTCGAACACCGCGTCCACCCACCGCTGTTGCCGCTCCCGATCCGGGCCGTCGAACTCCACCGCGACCACCACCACGCACCCGGGCGCCGGCGCGTGCTCCCGCGCGCCGCTGCGATACAGCTCGTACGCCGTCTGCTCGGCGGCGGTGAACCGCTCCATGAACGCCCGCCCGGCCTCCGCGTCGGTCCACTGGCCATAGGTCAGTTCCCGTTCGCCGTCGCCGGTGCGCAGGACGCCGAACGCCAGCAGCCCCGCCGGCCAGGGCCCGTTCGCCAGCGCGGCGACCACCGCGCCGGCGCCCGCCCCGTCCGCCCCGGACCCCTCGCCGACCAGCACGGCGCCGACCCCGGGACGCGTGATGTCGGGCAACGTGCCATGCCGTACCGTGCTCATGCTCAACTCCTCGCTCTCCGCCCCCGCCGCTTCGGCAGTCTCGAACGTCAACCATGGTTCAGGTCAAGCTAGGTTGGTGGGGTGACAGCATCGCGCCCGGCGGACGAGGAGCTCACCATCGGTGAGCTGGCCGTCCGCACCGGAATCGCGGCGTCGGCCCTCCGTTTCTACGAACGGCGGGGCCTGATCAGCAGCCGCCGCACCAGCGGGAACCAGCGCCGCTACCGCCGCGAGACCCTGCGCCGCGTCGCCTTCATCCGCGCCTCGCAGGAGCTGGGCATGCCGCTCTCCGCGATCGGCGACGTGCTGGCCCTGCTCCCGGAGAACGCCGCGCCCACCGAGGAGGTCTGGGCCAGGGCGGCGCACTGCTGGGGCGACCGGCTGAACGCGCGCATCGAGCAGTTGGAACGCACCCGGGCCCGCTTCGCCCGGTGCGCCGGCTGTGGCTGCCTCTCGTTCGACGGCTGCGCGCTGGTCTCCTGAATTCGGCGGCCGTACAACCTTGTTGATCAACTCGGAGTCTTAACGGCCGTCACCCACCTCCTTTTCCCGGAGGACGCACGATGCGAAGACGCACGTTCCGGTCGGCGGTGGTCCTCGGGGCCGCTGCCGCCGCCGTGTCGGGCTTACTGCCCGTCCTGCCGGCCACCTCCGCCGTCGCGGCCCCGGCGGCCCACGCCGACGACTTCAACGGCGACGGCTACCGCGACTACGCCGCCCACCTCGGCTGGTCGGACCAGGCCGGCGGTGCCGGCGCCGTGCGGATCACCTTCGGCACCGCGTCCGGCCCCGGCACCAGGACGCAGGTCATCCACCAGCAGAGCCCCGGTGTCCCCGGCGAGAACGAGAGCGACGACCGGTTCGGCGAGGTCCGGGCCGCCGCCGACTTCAACAGGGACGGCTACGCCGACCTGGCCGTCGCCTCCCCGGGGGAGCGGATCGCCGACCGGACGCAGCAGGGCTGGGTCCAGGTCCTGTGGGGCAGCTCGACCGGTCTGTCCGGCGGCACCAGCATCCCCAACCGGGAGCCCATGGCCTGGGGCACCTTCGGCGAAGACCTGGCCGCGGGCGACTTCAACGGCGACGGCAGGCCGGACCTCGCCGCGATCAACGGGTCCGAGACGTGGGTCTACCGGGGCCGCATCACCACCTCCGGCGTGCTCGGCTCCGTCACCCGGCACGACCGCTACCTGGACGGCGCCAGCTTCTGGGCCGAGCGCCTGATCGCGGGCAAGGTCAACCGGGACGCGTCGACGGACCTGGTCATCATCGGCGCCACGGCCTACGACGGCGGCGACCACTCGGTGACCGACGCCTGGTACGTCCACGGCGGTTCGAGGCTGCGCTCCGGCCCGGCGCTGCGTATCGATCACGACCAGCGGGCCACCGGCAACGATGGCGTAATCGCCGACTTCAACAGGGACGGCTATGGCGACACCGCCATCGGTTCGTTCGGCTGGGCGGACTGGCAGGGCAAGGTGAGCCTCTGGTACGGCGGTTCCGGCGGGCCCTCCACCGCGACCCGCCTCACGCAGGGCACGGCCCACGTGGCCGGTACTCCCGAGGCGGGCGACGGCTTCGGCTACAGCGTCTCGGCCGGTGACGTCAACGGCGACGGTTACCAGGACCTGGCCGTCAGCGCGTATTGCGAGGACATCGGGCCCTACGAGGACGTCGGCTTCGTGCATCTCTTCCGGGGCGGGAGCAACGGCCTCACCGGCGCCCGCTCGACCTCGTTCGAGCGCTCGACACCAGGGGTGCCGGGCACCACCCAGAGCTACGACGGCTTCGGAAGCCACGTGCGCCTGCGTGACACCAACCGCGACGGCTACGCCGACCTGTACATCGCGGCCGACCTGAACGATCCCTCCGTACGGCTCCCCGGCAGCGCCGGCGGCATCACCACCACCGGCGCGACGGAGTTGGCCGACCACCTCGCGGTGGACGGCATCCTTCAGTAGGTCACTTCAGCACCCCCGCGGCGCGGGCGGCCGAGAGCCACTGCGGGAACTCGGCCGTCAGCGCCTCGTAGAGCACCCCGTCCGGCACGTCCCGGGGCGCCGGGCCCACCGGGAAGAACCCGGCGTTGTCCACGATCCGCCGGTGCGGGACGGGCAGTTCGTCGAGCTTGCGCAGGAAGTTGAACTGCTTGCTGTTCGGGTCCCCGAACCCGAGGAACTGCCAGAAGATCGGCAGCTTCGCGGCCTCGCACAGCACCTGCTCGGCGGCGGAACGCGAGGTGGGGCCGCCATCCGTCTGGAAGATCACCAGCGCCGGATCGGTGGCCCCCGACGCCGTGTAGTGGTCGATCACGGCCTGCATGGCGAGGTGGTAGTTGGTGCGGCCCATGTGCCCATATCCCGCGTGCAGCGCGGCGATCCGTCCCGCGTAGTCGCCCAGCCCCAGCTCGGCGATGCCGTGCACCTCGGTGGAGAAGAAGACGACGGGCACCGACCCGTCGTCGTCCAGGTGCGCCGACAACCCCAGCGCCTGCTCGGCCAGATGCTGCACCGTGCCGTGTCGGTAGTGGTCGCTCATGCTGCCGGACCGGTCCAGCACGAGATAAACGGCGGCACGCTGCCCCGACAGCCCCGACTTCTCCAGCGAGGTCCGCGCGGCCTTGTACAGGTTGACCAGCCCCGGAGCGGTCTGCTGCACCTTCTCCAGACTGATGGCCGAACGTCCCCCGAAGTCGTTCCCAGTCATATCGCTCTCCCCAGACGATCACATGCGAACGGAACATCTGCACGATACGCCCACCGTCGCCACGATCCCCCGGATTCACGGGCAGTTGACCAGGACGTGCCGTCCGTTCACGAATGATTCGGCGGAGTCGGGGGGCCCGGTTCACACCCCCACCCGGCCCCCGGTCAGCTCCCGCACGGTCCGGGTGAACGCGCGGAGGTGCGGCGCCTCGGCGTGGTCGCGGCGCGTCACCAGGCCCAGCATCGAGTCGGGCAGCCCGGTGACGGGCACGAAGGCGATGTCCCAGCGGCCGTGATACTCCGCCGTGGGCCGGCACAGCAGCATCACGCCGCGCTGCGCGGCGACCAGCCCCAGGCCCTCCTGGAGGGTGCGGACGCGGGGGCCCGGCCTGTTCGTGGGGGCCTGGGCCCGCCGCCAGTACTCCGGGGCCGGGAGGTCCGGGGCGATCATGGCCGCGTCGGTGACCGCGATGTCGTCCGCGGTCAGCGCCTCCCGGCCGGCGAACGGATGGCGCACCGAGACGGCCAGCGTCTGTCGTTGCGGAGGGAAGACCGGCCCCAGCACCAGGTCGGGCTCCGCCATCGGCAGCAGCACGACCGCCGCGTCCACCTCTCCGCGCCGCAGCGGCCCGAACGGGTCGGCGAGCGGGATCTCGCTCACCTCCGTGGTGACGCCGGGGTGCGCGGACTCGAAGGCCGCGATGGCGCGCAACAGCCGTTCGTCCGACGTGCCCTGGAAGCCGATCCGCAACTTTCCGGAAATTCCGCGAGCCGCCGCGCGGGCGGCCTCGATGGTCTCGCGCAGCGCCGCGTAGGCGGGCCGCAGCTCGGCCAGGAAACGCTCGCCCAGCGGCGTCAACGCGACGCGGCGGCTGGTGCGTTCGACGAGCCGCGCGCCGATGCGCCGTTCCAGCGCGCTCAGCAACTGACTGACGCGGGTCCCCGAGACATACAGCCGCTCGCCTGCGCGACCGAAGTGCAACTCCTCGGCGAGCGCGAGGAAACACTCGATCTCGCGGATCTCCAGCCCGCCCACGCCGCCTCCCGGTTCCGCACCGATCGATGAGCCCAGCTCATTCAAGGATGAGAAGTCCGGCGTTGTTCCCGGTCACCGCGCCGCCGAGGCTGAGGGCATGCCCGATACCTCCCTGGCCCACACCCGCGTCCCGGCCGCCGTCCTGGCCGTCGCGGCGGCCACCTTCTGCGTTGTCACCTCGGAGATGCTGCCCGTGGGACTGCTCACGCCGGTCGCCGACGGACTCGGCGTCTCCGACGGCCTGGCCGGCCTGGCCGTCACCGTTCCGGGGCTCGTCGCGGCCCTCGCCGCGCCGCTGCTGCCGCCCGCCGCCCGGCGGACGGACCGGCGGACCGTGCTGGTGGCGCTGATGGTGCTGCTCGCGGCGGCCAACGTGCTGTCCGCGCTGGCCCCCGCACTCCCGGTCCTGCTGGCCGCCCGGGTCCTGGTGGGGGTGTGCATCGGCGGCGTGTGGGCGATCGCGGCGGGACTGGCCGCCGACCTGGTCCCACGGGAACGCGTGGGGCGGTCCACCGCGCTGATCTTCAGCGGCATCGCGGTGGCCTCGGTCCTGGGCGTGCCGGCCGGCACGTTCATGGGCGAACTGGCCGGCTGGCGCGCCTCGTTCGGCGCCGCCGGAGCGCTGGCCCTGGTCGTGGCGGGCGCGCTGGCCCGGACCCTGCCGCCGCTGCCCCCGAGGGAACCGGTGCGGCTGCGCGCGCTCACCGCGCTGCTGCGGACACCGGCGGTGGTGACCGGGCTGCTGGTGATCTCGCTGCTGGTCACCGGGCACTTCGCCGCGTACACCTATATCCGCCCGGTGCTGGAACGAGCCGACGGGCTGGGGGCGTCGGCGATCGGCGCGCTGCTGCTGGTCTACGGGGCCGCCGGCATCGCGGGCAACTTCCTCGGCGGCACGGCCGCGGCACGCGACCCGCGCCGGACGCTCCTGGCGATCACCACGGTCCTCGCGGCGACGGTCCTGCTGCTGGAACCGACCGCCGCCGCGCCCCTGGTGGTGGTGTGGGGCCTGGCCTACGGCGGGGTCTCGGTCACGATGCAGAACTGGATGATGGCCGCGGCCCCGCACGCGCGGGAGGCGGCTTCCGCGCTGTTCGCCGGGGTGTTCAACGCGGCGATCGGCACGGGCGCGTTCCTGGGCGGCCGGGCGGCCGAACTGTCGGGAACGGGCGCCCCCCTGTGGCTGGGCGGCGCACTCGCGGCCGCCGCCCTGCTGCCGGTACTCGCCACGCGACGGGATCCCGCCTGACCGGACCGGCCGGACGGGATCCCGTCAGCTCCCGCTCAGTCGTTCCGCGCCTCGCGCAGGGCGGACTGGAGGGCGAAGAAGGCCGGCTTGCGGTCGAAGTCCTCGGTCATGATCGTGGCCGAACCCTGTCCCTCGAAGAACACCGGGACCCAGGAGTACTTGTCGGTGAAGCCCCAGATCGTGAACGAGTTGCAGTCCTCCACCGCCAGGCAGGCATCCAGCGCCCGCTGGTAGTAGTCGGCCTGCTGCCGAAGCTGGGCGTCGGTGGGCACGCCGCTCTCCGGCAGGTCCATGCGCACGTCCAACTCGGTCACGGCCGTTTCCAGACCCAGCTCGTCGAACCGGCGCAGGTTCTGCTCCAGGTCGCCCGGGAAGCCGTAACGCGTGCTCAGGTGGGCCTGCACGGAGAACCCGTGCACGGGCACCCCCTGCGCCATCAGGTCCTGGGTGAGGGCGTAGTAGGCGTCGCTCTTGGCGTTGTCGCTCTCCACGCCGTAGTCGTTGAAGAACAGCAGCGCCTCGGGGTCGGCCTGGTGCGCCCAGCGGAACGCGTCCGCGACGATGCCCGGCCCCAGCTCGCGGATCCAGATGTTGTCCTGGGTGCGCAACTGCCCCTGCTCGTTGAAGATCTCGTTCGCCACGTCCCACTGCTGGATGCGCCCGGCGTAGCGGCCGACGACGGTGGTGATGTGGTCCCGCAGGATGGCGCGCAGCTCCTCGTCGGTGAAGTCGCCCTGCTCCAGCCACTCCGGGTTCTGGCTGTGCCACAGGAGCGTGTGCCCGCGCACGACCTGCCTGTGACGCTCGGCGAAGTCGACGATGGCGTCGGCCGCCTCGAAGTTGTACTGGTCCTGCTCGGGGTGGATGAACTCCCACTTCATCTGGTTCTCGGGGGACACGGAGCTGAACTGGTTGGCCAGGATCCGCCGGTACTCCCGGTCGTAGGTGAACGGGTCCGGGTAGTCCTGCTCCAGGTGATGCCCCCCACCGGCCACGGCGGTCCCCACGTAGAACCCCTCGGGGGCGGCCCAGCGCAGGCGGTCGAACTTGGCGTTGGAGTGCGGCGCGGCCTGCGGCTCGGCCTGCGGCTCGGCCGAGGCCGGTATGGCGGCGAGAGGCAGAGCCAGGGCGGAGGCGGCGAGCGCGACGGTGACAAAGCGAACGGATCTCATCGAAGGTCTCTCATCTGATCTGCTGTCCCGAAAATTTCCGGAAGGTTTCCGAAAGGTTGATCACGGACGCTAAGGGCAGCGGAGCCGGGGCGTCAACGGGTGTGCACGCACTTCTCCGACGAACCGGCGCTTGCCTGCTTCAATGACCGCATGGAGTGCGAAGTCCCCGCATGGGCCAACCACGGGATGTCGCCCGCGCACCTCGCCGTGGAACGGGGCCAACTGGACGAGCTGACCCGCTTGTTGGACACCGGCACCGACCCCGATGAGCTGTGGGGAGACATGACGTTGCTCCGCCACGCGATCGACGTGGAGGCGGACGGTGCGACGCAGTCGGGCAAACCCCTGGAAGCCTCGTGCACCGCGGTGCTGCTCGCCTACGGCGCCGACCCCGAACTCCCCGGCGCGGACGGCACCATCCCTCGCCTGATGGCCTTCCACGCCGGCCACGGCCTGGCGGTCCGCCTGCTCGAAGCCCACATGGCCCGCAAACGGGGCAGCCCCGTACCGGACCCCTGCCCCACCCTCCCTCCGGCGGAGCCTTCATCCCTCCCCGGCGCGGGCCCCACGCGCTGAGCCCGGAGACCACCGGACTTCCTCACGCGGGAGTCGGGTCCGCGTCCGGCAACCACCCACGCGCGAGCGTCACCTGCTCACTGCTCCGCGTCGTAGGCCGTCCCGGGATCGAACCACTCGGTGCCGCCGATCACGTAGGACCAGCGCGTCTGCCCGGTCGAGGCGCTGAGGCGGAAGGGCTCTCCGCCGTTGTCGACGCGCAGCGTGCCCGTTTCGTCGCCGCTCGACCAGGTGAGTTCGAGATACCACGTCACGTCGTGCTCGGCGACGCCCGCGTTCACGTACAGCACCAGGGGCTCGGCCTCGTCCACCCAGAGCGGGAAGTCGTCCTGGCCCTGTCCGGCGGTGACTTCCGGGGCGGCCGCGTCCAGGTCCACGGCGAACTCGGCGGTTTCGACGGGGCCGCCGCCGCAGGCGCTGTAGCCCCCGTACAGGTTCCACGGCAGCGGCTCGGCCATCTCCACGACCCGGACGTGCATGTCCTGCAGGACGACCGTCCGGTTCTCCGTTCCCTGGATGGTGAGTTCGATGAGCTGCTCGTCGGCGACGACCGCGTCCAGCGCGCGCACCCAGCCGGGAGCTTCCTGCGCGAACGGCGGCGGCGGTACCTCGGTGGTGGGCGCGTCGACAAGGAAGCCGAATTCGCACGGGTCCATCGCGTGCGGCCTGGTCGTCACCGCGAACGGCGCGGGCGACCCGCCGTCGTCGCGGACGTCGGCGGCGCCCGTGTCGCCCTCCCCGGTGCCATCGCCGGGCAGGAGGTTGACCGCGAGAGCGACGGCGAAGGCGACGGCCACCGCACCGCCGAGGGCGGCCACCCGCCGCCGTCGCGGCCCCTTCCGCGGTGGCGGCGGCCCGGGCACCGCGACGCCCGGCTCGGACGCCACGGCGGAGGGCGGCCTGCGCGCCCGTTCGCGTGCCGCGTCGGCGGCGATCCACCGCCGGTGAAGCTCCATCAGCTCCTCCGGCGTCGCCTTGCACAGCCGCGCGAACCGCTCCACCGTCGAGAACTCGGGCGGCAGCCCCTCCCCCTTGCAGTACCGGTGCAGCGTCGAGGCGCTCATGTGCAACCGCTTGGCGAGCGTGCCGTAGCTCATCCCCGAACGGCTCTTCAACTCCCTGAGAAGGGACGCGACGTCTGCGATCTCAGGACCCGCCCCCATCGTTTCCCCCATCTCGCTGTCCCATTCGGCCATTCGAGGCGGAAAACAGCATCCCAGGTCACGGGCGGTTCGAATGTCCCGGCCCCCCCGAATGCGCCTGCCGCCGTGGTGGTTGGGACGGAATCCGGCACAGGCTGAGGTCATCCCGAGGGCCGCTCCGCCGACCGGAGCCGATGGCCCGGCTGAGGGACCACCACCAGCACACACGGAAAGCAGCACACCATGACCTCGTTCTCCTTCCGCCGCCGCACCAGCACCGCCGTCGCCGCCGCGGCCCTCGCCGCGCTGTCGCTCACCGCCTGCCAGGACGACGAACCGGCGCGCGGCGCACAGGACTCGGCGAGCCAGGCACCCGACGCCACCCAGGACGAGGGCCAGGAGACGTCGACGGCCGGCGGCGCGGGGGACGAACCGACCGACGCGGACACCGAGGACACGGACACCGAGGACACGGGCGCCGAGGACACGGGCGCCGAGGACACGGAAACCGAGGACACGGACACCGGTCAGCAGGGAACGACCGAAGGCGGAGCCGGGACCACGGAAGAGGACGCGGTCCCCTGCGACGGCTCGGACACCGACCTGACCGTGACCGCGGTCGAGCGCCCGATCAACCACCTCCTGCTCACCGTCACCAACACCGGATCCGAGACGTGCTTCGCCTGGTACGGGCCCTACCTCCGGTTCGGCGACGCACATTCACCGGCCCCGTGGATCACCGAGAGCGCGCCCCAGGCCGTGACCGCGATCGCACCGGGCGAGTCCGCCTACGCCGCTGTCGTTCTCTCCGGGGACGAGGCGGAGGGCTACACGGCCACCTCGCTCGGCGTCCAGTTCTCCGGCGCCGACCAGAGCGCCGTCGGGGACATGGAGGACGTTCCCCTCCCCGGCGGCGAGGCCTACGTCGACGCGGATCTCTCCGTCACCTACTGGCTGCCCGCCCCCGACGACGCCCTCGTCTGGTGACCTCAACCGCCCCCGCCCCCGCCGCCCCGCCGGTCCTCAGGCCCGGCGGGGCGGCGGGGGCGGTGCCGTCGATTCCCTGACCACCAGGCGGGTCGCGAGCTGGACGTGGTGGGAGTCGGGCGTCTCGCCGCGCGCGAGCTGCAGGACGGTGCGGGTGGCCACCCGGCCCATGTCCAGCAGCGGCTGGTTGATGGTGGTCAGGGGCGGATCGGTCCATGGCGCCCCGTAGGTGTCGTCGAAGCCGACGACGCTGAGGTCGGCGGGCACGGTCAGGCCCCGGGCGCGGGCGGCCTGGAAGACGCCCATGGCGATGAGGTCGCTGCCCGCGAAAACGGCGGTCGGCGGGTCGTCCCGGTCCAGCAGGATCTCGGCCATGCGCCGCCCGGCGTCGGCGGCGAAGTCGTCGTGCAGCGTCAGCGCCGGATCGACCGCGATGCCCGCGGTCTCCAGCGCCTCGCGGTAGCCGTGCAGCCGCTCGCGGGCCGGGACGGAGCGGTCGGGCCCGCCAGCGTAGGCGATGCGGCGGTGGCCGAGTGAGAGCAGGTGCTCGGTCGCCTGCACGCCGCCGGCCCAGTTCGTGGCCCCCACACTGACGACGTTCTCGTCGAGTGGATTGCGCGGATCGACCACGACCAAACCGAGTCCCAGGCGGTCGCAGGCGGCGATCTCCTCCGGGGCGAGCTCGGAGGTCACGACGATCAGCCCGGCCCGTCCGCGGGCGCTGAGTTCCTCGATCCACGCGACGCCGGGCGAGGCCGGTTCCGTGGTCGCCTGCGCTCCGGCGCGTGGCCGCAGCACGCTGGTGACCACCTCGACGCCCAGGTCCCGGGCGCCCGCCAGCACACCGTCCAGGATGTGCATCGAGTACGGGCCGAAGAGCTGGCTGAAGACGGCTTGCACCGCCCCCAACCGCGGCGCGGAATCGCGCGGTCCCGTGGTCGGGGTGTAGCCGACGCCGCGCAGCACCCGCTGCACGTGGGCGCGCGTCTCGGCCGAGACGCCGGGGCGCCCGTTGAGGACCTTGGACACGGTGGCCTTGGAGACCCCCGCCGCGCGCGCGACCGCCTCCAGGGTCGCGCGTCCGCTGATCGTTCCCGCCATGGAACGCCACTGTACACGTCGTTCAACGAAACAGTTTCGCGCTGTCAGGTGCTGCACGATCCATTGACAGCGGGATTTCGCGCCCCTACGTTTCGAGCCCGTTCAGTAAACAGCGAGAAACTTTTTCGTTGACGCTGTCGGCTTCCCCGTCGGTCGAGAAGGGACTCACCCGATGAAGCTGAGGAAGACCGGAAGAACGCTCGCGGCCCTGGCCGCTGTCATCTCCGCGGCGGCGCTGAGCGCCTGCGGCTCCGAGCCCGGCGGCGAGCGCGACGGCGGCGCCACCGCATGGGCGTTGACCGGCGGCTCGGAAGCGCCGTTCCGCGCCTCGTTCGACGCCTGGAACGAGGGCCACCCCGACCAGCGGATCAGCGTCGAGTGGTACGCCAACGACGCCTACAAGGAGAAGATCCGCACGGCCGTCGGCGCCGGCAACGCGCCCACGCTCATCTTCTCCTGGGCCGGCGGCACGCTCGCCGACTACGCCGAGGGCGGCCGGGTCACCGACATCACCGCCGACACCAGCGACGTCATGGACCGCGTGCTGCCGTCCGTCGCCGCGAGCGGCGTCATCGACGGCCGGACGTACGCCGTCCCCAACAACCAGAGTCAGCCCGTCATCCTCTACTACAACGAGCAACTGCTGGCCGACGCCGGGGTGGAGCCCCCCACCACATGGGAGGAACTGCTCGACGCCGTCGGCGCCCTCCAGGACACCGGCGTCACCCCCATCGGGCTGGCCGGGCAGAGCGTGTGGCCCGAGCTGATGTACATCCAGTACCTGACCGACCGGATCGGCGGGCCCGAGGTGTTCCAGCGCGTGCTGGACGGCGAGCCCGGCGCCTGGTCCGACCCCGCGATCCTCGAGGCCACCACCCGCATCAGGGAACTGGTCGACGCCGGGGCGTTCGGCGACGGCTTCGCCTCCGTGACCGCCGACGGCGGCGCCGACGCCGCCCTCGTCCACACCGGAACGGCGGCGATGCTCCTCCAGGGGAGCTGGGTCTACCCGACCTTCGTCAACGACGCACCCGACTTCGTCGCCGACGGCGACCTCGGCTACACCACCTTCCCGCTCATCGAGGGCGGCGCGGGCGACCCGTCGAACATCGTCGGCAACCCCTCCAACTACTGGTCCGTCTCCGCCGACGCGCCCGCCCAGTCCCAGGAGACCGCCACCGAGTACCTGAACGAGGAGCTCTTCAACGACGAGCACATCGACGCGCTGCTCGACAACGGCACCGTGCCGCCCGTCGCGGGCCTGGAGGACCGCATCGCCGAGCACGACGACGCCGACTACCTGGAGTTCGTCTACGGCATGGTGCGCGACGCGGACCACTTCCAGCTCTCCTGGGACCAGGCCCTGCCGCCCGCGCAGGCTCAGGAGCTGCTGACCAACCTCAGCAAGCTGTTCCTCGGCGAGATCACACCCGAGGACTTCTCCTCGGCCATGGACGCGACGCTGTGAAGGGGAGGCGCACGAGGAGCGCGGAGGGCGCCGCCGTCGGCCCCACACCGTGGATGGCGGCGCCCGCCCTGCTCCTCTTCGGCCTCTTCGCCGTGCTGCCACTGCTCGGCGTCGTGGTGCTGTCGTTCATGTCCTGGGACGGCCTGAACGACCCCACCTGGACCGGGCTGGACAACTGGCGCGAGGCGATCGACGACCCCGTCACCCGCGAGGCGGTCTGGCTCACCGTGAAGCTCACCGCGCTCTCCTTCCTCTTCCAGGCGCCGATCTCCCTGCTCCTCGGCGTCTTCACGGCCGGCCGGCAGCGGTACCGTGCGCTGCTGTCCATCCTGTACTTCCTGCCGCTCCTGTTCAGCTCCGCCGGCATCGCCATCTCCTTCCAGGCCCTGGCCGACCCGAATTTCGGCGCGGGCACGGCACTCGGCATCGACGCGCTGGCGAGGGACTGGCTGGGCGATCCCGACCTCGCCCTCTACGTCGTGGTCTTCGTGATCGGCTGGTCGTTCATCCCGTTCCACGCGCTGATCTACCAGGCGGGCGTCCGCCAGATCCCGGCCGAGCTGTACGAGGCGGCGCGGATCGACGGCGCGGGCGCGTGGACGCAGTTCTGGCGGATCACGCTGCCGCAGCTCAAGTACACGATGGTGACCTCCTCCACGCTGATGATCGTCGGCTCGCTGACCTATTTCGACCTCATCTTCGTGCTGACGGGCGGCGGGCCGGGCGACGCCACCCGCGTGCTACCGCTGGACATGTACCTGACGGGCTTCCGCTCGTACGAGATGGGCAGAGCCAGCGTCATCGCCCTCGTCCTGGCCGCCGTCGGCCTCGCCGTCGCCCTCGGCCTCAACCGCTTCACCGGCGCCAGCCGCATGGAAAGCCAACGGGAGGGCGTATGAACCGGGTCAGCCGCGCCCGTGGGGTTGGCCGGGTCGGCAAGCCGAACCGGCCGAACGGGCGCTACAACGTCCTCGGCGCGCTCGGCGGCTGGCTGTGGCTGGCGGTCATCATCCTCCCCATCTACTACATCGTCGTCACCAGCCTCCGCCCCCGCGAGGACTACTTCACGGAGAACCCGCTCTCCCTCCCCTCCCGCCCCACCCTCGACGCCTACCAGCGCGTCCTGGAAGCCGACTACGCCCACTACTTGCTCAACAGCGTCCTCGTCACCACCGCAGCGGTCGCCGTCACCCTCGCCGTCTCGCTGATGGCGGCGTACGTCGTCGTCCGCAGCCGCACCCGGTTCGCCGTCAACCTCTTCCGCGCGATCCTGCTCGGCATCGCCATCCCCCTCCAGGCGGCGATCATCCCCGTCTACTACCTCATCGTCGAGCTCCAGCTCTACGACACCCTCGTGGCGATCGCCCTGCCGTCGATAGCCTTCGCCATCCCCCTCACCGTCCTCATCCTGGTGAACTTCCTCCGCGACGTGCCGCGCGAGCTGTTCGAGTCGATGCGGATGGACGGCGCGGGGGAGTGGCGCACGCTGTGGAGCCTGGCGTTGCCGCTGACCCGCCCCGCCCTGGTGACGGTCGGCGTGTACAACGCGCTCCAGGTGTGGAACGGCTTCCTCTTCCCCCTCGTCCTCACCCAGTCCCAGGACAACCGTGTCCTGCCGCTGTCCTTGTGGGCCTTCGAGGGAGAGTTCTCCGCCGACGTCCCCGCCCTGCTGGCCTCGGTCGTGCTGTCGGTCCTGCCGATGCTCGCCGCGTACGCCGTCGCCCGCCGCCACCTGGTCTCCGGCCTCACCGCCGGCTTCAGCAAGTGACCTCTCCTCTCCCGTCGCCTTCGAAGGAGCACCCCTCCCATGCCCGAGCCCGCCCTGTGGCGCGATCCCCTCCTCCCCACCCACGAGCGGGTCGAGGCCCTCCTCGCCGCCATGACCCGAGAGGAGAAGCTCGCCCAGCTCGGCAGCCACTGGTGGTCCTCGACCGACACCACCGCCGGGCCCGGAAGGGGCGAGATCGCGCCGCTGGAGCACGCCTTCACCGCCGGCCGTCGCACCTTCGAGGAGGCCACCGCCCACGGCCTCGGCCACCTCACGCGCGTCTTCGGCAGCGAGCCGGTCACCCCGGCCGCCGGGGTCGCCCGGCTGCGCGCCCGCCAGCGGCACCTCACCTTCGCCACCCGCCTCGGCATCCCCGCCATCGTCCACGAGGAGTGCCTCACCGGCTTCACCACCCTTGGCGCCACGGTCTACCCCGCCCCCCTCGCCTGGGCCGCGACCTTCTCACCCGATCTGGTCCAGGCCATGGCCGAGGCCATCGGCCGCGACATGCGCGCCGTCGGCGTTCACCAGGGCCTCTCGCCGGTGCTCGATGTCGTCCGGGACTACCGCTGGGGCCGGGTCGAGGAGACCATGGGCGAGGACCCGTACCTCGTCGCCACGCTCGGCACCGCCTACGTGCGCGGGCTGCAGTCCAGCGGGATCATCGCCACCCTCAAGCACTTCGCCGGCTACTCCGCGGCCCGCGCCGGCCGCAACCACGCGCCCGTGCCCATCGGGCCGCGCGAGTTCGCCGACGTCATCCTGCCGCCGTTCGAGATGGCGATCCGCGAGGGCGGCGCGGGCTCCGTGATGAACTCCTACTCCGACATCGACGGCCGTCCCGCCGCCGCCCACGCCCAGCTCCTCACCACCACCCTCCGCGAGGAATGGGGCTTCACCGGCACGGTCGTCTCGGACTACTGGGCCATCGCCTTCCTCGACATGACGCACCGCGTCAGCCCCGACCGCGCGAGCTCGGGCGCCCTCGCCCTCCACGCCGGCATCGACATCGAACTCCCCGCCACCGACGCCTACGCCCGCCTGCGTGACGCCGACGTCTCCGACGCGCTGATCGAGCGCGCCGCCCGCCGCGTCCTCACCCAGAAGACCCAACTCGGCCTCCTCGACCCCGACTGGCGACCCATCCCTGAGCCCGGCATCGATCGCGGCCCCGATCCCGAACCCGATCTCGACTCCCCGGCCAACCGCGCCCTCGCCCGCCGGATCGCGGAGAAGTCCGTGATCCTCCTCGCCAACCCCCACGACACGCTTCCTCTCACGGCTCCCCCCGCCCACGTCGCCCTGCTCGGCCCCTGCGCCGACGACCCCCGCACCTTCCTCGGCTGCTACTCCTTCCCCAACCACGTGCTGTCCCGCTACGAGGAGCACGGCACCGGCATCCGCGTCGACTCCCTCAGGACGGCGCTGCACTCCGAACTCCCGGACACCCGGATCGAGTACGCCCCGGGCGTCCCCGTCCGCGACCCCGACACCTCCGGCATCCCGGCCGCGGTGGAAGCCGCCCGCGCCGCCGACCTCTGTGTCCTCTGCGTCGGCGACCTGGCGAGCCTCTTCGGCCGCGGCACCTCGGGCGAGGGCTGCGACGCCCCGGATCTCTCCCTTCCCGGCGCCCAGGCGCAGCTCGTCGAGGCCGTCCTCGCGACCGGCACCCCGACCGTCCTCGTCGCCGTCTCCGGCCGCCCCTACGCCCTCGGGCCGTACGCCGACCGCTGCACCGCCGTCGTGCAGGCGTTCCTCCCCGGCGAGGAGGGCGGCCCGGCCATCGCCAGCGTGCTCTCGGGCCGCGTCAACCCGAGCGGCCACCTGCCGGTCGGCATCCCTCGCGACCCCGGCGGCCAGCCCGGCACCTACCTTGCCCCACCCCTGGGCCGCTTCAGCGAGGGCATATCCAGCCTGGACCCCACCCCCCTCTACCCTCTTGGCCATGGCGGCTCGTACACCACGTTCGCCTTCGAGGACCTGGCCCTCTCCGCCGCTTCCATCCCCGCCGACGGCACCCTCACCGCCACCCTCCTCGTCCGCAACACCGGTTCACGCGAGGGCGAGGACGTCGTCCAGCTCTACCTGTCCGACGAGGTCGCGCAAGTCACCCGCCCCGTCCGCGAACTCGTCGGCTACGCCCGCGTCCGCCTCGCCCCCGGCGAAAGCTGCCACGTCACCTTCCACCTCCACGCCGACCGCACCTCGTTCACCGGCCTCGACCACCACCGCATCGTCGAACCCGGCACCTTCACCCTCGCCGTCGGCCACTCCGCCGAGGACCTCCCCCTCACCACCCGCTTCGAGATCACCGGCACTGGCCCACGCGTCATCGAGGGCGCCCGTGTGATGACCACCCCCGCGGAGGTCCGTCGCGCCTGAACCCCGGAAACGCCGAGATCCCGCCCGATCGGAATGATCGGACGGGATCCCGTTTGTCCGTTCCACCTGGTCTCGTGAACGGCCCTGCCGGTGGACCTGAGGGGATTTGAACCCCTGACCCCCTCGTTGCGAACGAGATGCGCTACCAGGCTGCGCTACAGGCCCTTGCGACTCGGAAACTGTAGCACCCGAGAGGCTGCGGGCCGAAATCTGTTCCCCGGGGCTTAAGGGGGTTACTCGCCCGCCGCCCTGCGGTGGTCCTCGTCCGCGTACTGGTCGAAGAGCGGGGTCCGCTGCGGGCCCTTCGGCTGCTCCTTGCGGGGGGCCGGGGGCGTGCCCGCCGTCGTGGAGCGGGCCGCGCTCCAGGTGTCGGGGGACTCCAGGTCCACGCCGCGTGTGGTGCGGGGGGCCACGGGGGCGTTCACGTAGGTGGGCAGCGGGACAGGGGCGGGGTCCCAGCTTTCCTGGTCGTCCTCGTGGGGGCGGGGGCGGCGGCGCTGCTGGTCGACCCACTCGGCGTGGTCCGTCTGCTCCACGACGGCCTGGGCGGGCTTCTCCGGAACGGCCTCCGCGCTCTTCTGCGTGCGCTCCCGCAGGCGGCGGGCCGCCTCCTCCGCGCGACGGCGGTCCAGGGCGACGGCGTAGCGGCGGCGCTCCCGCCGGCGGACGTGCCCGACGTAGGCGAGGAGCAGCACGGCCGGCAGCGCGGGCAGCCACAGGAAGCCGGGGCCGGCGGTGAGGGCGAAGATGCCGCCGAGCGTGAAGGCGAGGAGAAGCGCCATCGTGGTGCGGCGGCGCCGTGCCAGGACCTTGGCACGGGGGTTCGGGGTGGCGGCCGGCTTGGGCGTGGTGACGGGCTCGGCGAAGTCCCGGACATCGGCGGAGACGTCCGGGGCCGCCGCCTCGGGCTCGGCCGGCTCCTCGTCGTCGGCCGCCGGGGCCGCCGACGCGCGTTTGCCGCGCGTCAGCAGCCGGATGGCGGTGCTGAAGCGCTCCGTCGGGCGGGCCTCGTTGAGCTCGTCCTGTCTGCGGAGCCACATCGGCACGAGATAGGCGGCCCAGGCCCCGACGATCATTGCGAAGATGAGGCCACTGCTGCTCACGCTCACACCGTAGAGGGGTTCCGTTGAGTCCATCTGCCAAATTGCGCGGTGTGTCGCACGATCAAGACGTCTCCCCAGGTATTTCTTCGTATTGTTACCAAGATTCGAACAGGTATTTCATTTCTGAGGGGCGCGGTGCCGGTGCCAGCGGGGCAGCAGTCCCTGCGGCACTTCCTCCGCCGTCAGGGCGAAGACCAGGTGGTCACGCCAGGCGCCGTCGATATGCAGATAGCGCGGGCGCACGCCTTCCTCACGGAATCCCAGTTTTTCCACCACACGCCGGCTCGGCCCGTTCTCCGGGCGAATGCAGATCTCCACGCGGTGCAGGCCGAGGGTGCGGAAACAGTGGTCCGTGGCCAGCGCCACGGCCGTCGGCATAACGCCCTGGCCCGCCACCGCGCGGTCGATCCAGTAGCCGATGTGGGCCGAGCACATCGACCCCCAGGTGATGCCCGCCACCGTGAGCTGGCCGGCGAGCCGGCCCCGGTGGACGACGACGAACGGCAGCATCCGGCCCGCCTGCGCCTCGCCGCGCAGGTGCCGGACCATCTGCCGGAACGTGGGCCGCCGCGGCGGGAGGTGGCCCGGAGGGGGCGGTGGGATGGTGGCCTCCCAGGGGCGCAGCCAGTCGCGGTTGCGCTGGTTGACCTCGCGCCACGCGCGGTGGTCGCGTTGCCGGATGGGCCGCAGGGTGACGTCGCCGTCCGCCAGCTCCACGGACCACGGATGCGCGTTCACGGCCGGTGATCGCCGCCGTGAAGCTGGTCCACGGCGTGGCGCAGGAGCGGCCGGAGCACGGTCAGGCCGTCCTTGACCCCGCCGGTGGAACCGGGGAGGTTGACGATGAGGGTGCGGCCCGCGACGCCGGCCACGCCGCGCGAGAGCGCGGCCGTGGGCACCTTGACCAGGCCGGCGGCGCGGATGGCCTCCGGGATGCCGGGCACCTCGTAGTCCAGTACGCGGCGCGTCATCTCGGGCGTGCGGTCGGTGGGGGAGATGCCGGTGCCGCCGGTGGTCAGCACGGCGTCGTAGCCCGCCGCGACGGCCTCGCGCAGTGCCGCCTCGACCGGTTCGCCGTCCGGCACGACGCGGGGGCCGTCGGCCTCGAAGCCGAGCTCGTCCAGGGCGGCCACCAGCAGCGGGCCGGTGGTGTCGGCGTAGACGCCGGCGGCGGCGCGGTTGGAGGCGGTGATGGCCAGCGCCCGGTAGGCGGCGGTCATCCGGCCCGGCTCCAGTCCCCGGAGGCGCCGCCGGTCTTCTCCTCGACGCGGACGTCGGTGATGACGGCGGCCTTGTCCACGGCCTTGACCATGTCGACCACGGTCAGCGCGGCGACGCCGACGGCCGTCAGCGCCTCCATCTCCACGCCGGTGCGGCCGGTGGTGCGGACCGTGGCCGTGATCTCCACGGCGTCGTCGGTGACCGCGAGGTCCACCGTGACGCCGGAGAGCGGCAGCGGGTGGCAGAGGGGGACCAGGTCCGGGGTGCGTTTGGCGCCCATGATCCCGGCGATCCGAGCGGTGGCCAGCGCGTCCCCCTTGGGCATGCCCTCGCCGCGCAGCAACTCCACGACGCGGGGGGCGACGAGCACCCGGCCGGTGGCCCTGGCGGTGCGCGTGGTGACGTCCTTGCCCGACACATCGACCATTCGGGCGGCCCCGGTGGCGTCGAGATGCGTGAGGTGCGGGGTGCTCATGAGGAGCTACGGTACCCCTCGCTCAGCCCAGCAGCACCACCGTCAGCTCGGCCCCGGCGGCGGCCTCGGTGACCGTTTCGGGGATCTCGATCAACGCGTCGGCGCGGGCGAGCGCGGCGACCAGGTGGGAGCTCGGGCCGCCGACGGGGCGGACGGTGCGGTCGGCCGGGGAGTACGAACCGCGCAGGTACTGGCGTTTCCCGGCGGGGGAGGCGAGCGGGGCGTCGGTCACCAGGCGGGCGGTGGTGCGCGGCCGGTGCAGCGCGTCCTCGCCGTGGCCGGCCAGCGCGCGCAGCGCGGGGCGGACGAACAGCTCGAACGAGACGTAGGCGCTCACCGGGTTCCCGGGGAGGGCGAACAGCGGCGTGCGCGCCGGGCCGAGCAGGCCGAAGCCCTGGGGCTTGCCCGGCTGCATGGCCAGCCTGCGGAACTCGGCCCGGCCGGCGAGGGCTTCCTTCACGACGTCGTAGGCGCCGACGCTGACGCCGCCGCTGGTGACGACGAGGTCAGCGCGGACGAGCTGGTCCTCCAGCGTGGCCCGCAGCGTGGCGGCGTCGTCGGCGACGGCCGCGACGCGGTAGGCGACGGCCCCGGCGTCGCGGGCGGCGGCGGTGAGCATGTACCCGTTGGCGTCGTGGATCTGGCCGGGCTCGAGCCGCTCGCCGGGGGCGGCCAGCTCGCTGCCGGTGGACAGCACGACGACGCGCGGGCGGGGACGCACCGGGGCGGTGGCGCGGCCGATCGCGGCGAGCAGGCCGAGCTGCGGCGGGCCGAGGATCGTTCCGGCGGGCACCGCGACGGAGCCGGCCGCCGCGTCGCTGCCGCGCGCGCGGATGTGCGCGCCGGCGCGCGCGGGGCGGTGGACGCGGACCTCCGGGCCGTGGTCGCGGCCGGTCATGGCGTCGGCGGGGCCGGCGCCGGTGCCGCCGTCGGTCCACTCGACGGGCACGACGGCCTGGGCGCCGGGGGGCAGCGGGGCGCCGGTCATGATGCGCGCGGCCTCGCCGGGGCCGACGACGGGCAGCTCGCCGCTGCCGGCGGCGATGTCGCCGACGACGGTGAGCACGGCGGGGAAACGTTCCGACGCGGACTCCACGTCGGCGGTGCGCACCGCGTAGCCGTCCATCGAGCTGTTGTCGAACGGGGGCAGCGGGGCGGGCACGATGACGTCCTCGACCAGGACGCAGCCGGCGGCGTCCAGGAGCGGGAGCTCGATGGGGTCGAGCGGGCGGACGGCGCGCAGCACGTCGTCCCGGTGCTCGTCCACCGACCAGACGTCAGTCAAGGTGCGGCATCTCCTCGCTGACGTAACTCCGCAGCCAGGACCGGAACTCCGGGCCGAGGTCGGGGCGTTCGCAGGCGAGGCGGACGATGGAGCGCAGGTAGTCGCCGCGGTCGCCGGTGTCGTAGCGGCGGCCCTTGAAGACGACGCCGTAGACCGGGCCGCCGACCGACGAGTCGCCGGCCATCGTCTGGAGGGCGTCGGTGAGCTGGATCTCGCCGCCGCGCCCGGGCGGGGTCTTGCCCAGCACCTCGAACACGCCCGGGTCCAGGACGTAGCGGCCGATGATCGCCAGGTTGCTCGGGGCGTCGGCAGGGTCGGGCTTCTCGACCAGGCCGGTGACGCGCATGACGCCGTCGGCCACGGGCTCCACGGAGGCCGCGCCGTAGAGGTGGATCTGCTCGGGGTCGACCTCCATCAGGGCGACGATGCTGCCGCCGTGCTCGGCCTGGGCGTCGATCATCCTGGTGAGCAGGGGGTCGCGGGGGTCGATGAGGTCGTCGCCGAGGAGTACGGCGAACGGCTGGTCGCCCACGTGCGGCTCGGCGCACTGGACGGCGTGGCCCAGGCCCTTGGGGTCACCCTGGCGGACGTAGTGGATGGTGGCGAGGGCGGTGGACTGCTGGACGCGGGACAGGCGCTCGGAGTCGCCCTTGCGGCGCAGGGCGTCCTCCAGCTCGTAGTTGCGGTCGAAGTGGTCCTCGACCGGGCGCTTGTTCCGGCCGGTGATCATGAGCACGTCGGTGAGCCCGGCGGCTGTCGCCTCCTCGACCACATACTGGATCGCGGGTTGGTCGACGACCGGCAGCATCTCCTTGGGAGTGGCCTTGGTGGCGGGCAGGAACCGTGTGCCGAGCCCGGCGACGGGAATCACAGCCTTGCTGATCCGGGGGCGTGGTGACGTCATGTCGGTCACTTTATCCATCCGGGCTGCGGCCACCGAGTACTGGCGATGTGAGTCGTGTTATGGGAGAGATGGGCACGAAAGGAGTGAACGGCGAGCGTGGATGACTTGGCGACACTTAAGCGGGAAGTCAGGCGCGACTTGCTCGCGGTGCGGGCCGCGATGGCGGACGACGAGGTGGCGCAGGCCGCCGAGGCGCTGGCGGAACGGGCGCTGGAGCTGCCGGAACTGGCCGGGGCCGACACGGTCGCCGCGTATGTCTCGGTCGGCCGGGAGCCGGGCACGCTGCGGCTGCTGAACGTCCTGCGCGAGCGGGGCGTGCGGGTGCTGCTGCCGGTCCTGCTGGACGACGACGACCTGGACTGGGCCGCGTACGAGGGCGCCGGGCGGCTGGTGGAGTCCGAGCGCGGCGGCCGGACCCGGCTGCTGGAGCCGAACGGCCGCCGGCTGGGGGCCGCGGTGGTGGCCGAGGCCGCCGTGGTGCTGCTGCCCGGGCTGGCCGTGGACCGGCGCGGGACGCGGATGGGCCGCGGCGGCGGCAGTTACGACCGGGTGCTGGCCCGGCTGGCCGCCGCCCGCGCCGAGCCCGCGCTGGTGGCGCTGGTGTACGGGCACGAGGTGGTCGACGAGCTGCCGGCCGAGCCGCACGACCGGCCGGTGCACGCCGCGGTCACGCCCGAGGGCGTGCACCGGTTCACGAGCTCCCGGGAGCGCCCGCCGGAGTGAGGGTCAGGGTGTTCTCCGCCCGCTCCTCGACGGCCGCGCGGGTGTGGACCCATGGCAGGTACTCGCCGTTCGCCCACAGGTCGGTCTGGTCCGTGTAGTTGGCGTGGTAGGCGTGGCCCGAGGCGCCCGACAGGTTGATCCACTGGGACTCGTCGAAGTTGTCCAGGCTGACGATCATGCGCATCGACGGGACCCAGGTGATGTCGTAACCGCCGGCCGCGTTCCAGCCGGTGGCGTCCACCGCGTCGGTGCCGCCCGCCAGGTTCCACGGGCCGCGGTTGAGCAGCCACTGCACGGGACCGGGGCCCTCGGTGCCCAGCGTCTGGTTGTTGAGCATCAGCCGGTGCAGGCGGCCCCAGCTCCAGGTGTCGATGTCCTTGCCGAGTTCGGCGGTCAGCTCCCAGCGGGCGTCGCGCAGGGCGCGGGCCAGCAGCTCGTCGCGGTTGTCGGCGGCGGGCTGGGCGTCGGTGGCCGGCGCGCGCCACCACTCGTTGTCCGGGTCCTCCAGGATGCCGCGCACGACCTCGAACCACCGGTCGCCGCCGTCCGGCTGGGCGGTCTCGGGGGAACGTTCGCCGCACTCGGTGATCAGCCGGGCCTCGCCGTCCGGGTTCTCCAGGGGCTGGGACTCGTCGGCCGGGGGCACGCGCAGGCACTGGCCCTCGACGCGGACCTCCTTGGGCAGCTTGTTGCCGAACGTGAGCTGGAGCAGGTTGCGCCAGACGGCGTTGTAGTAGGCGGCGGCGGCCGAGTCGGCGTCCTGGGTGTAGTCCCAGCCCTCCAGCAGCTCCTGCGCCTCGCGGACGTAGGGGTCGTCGATGTCGATGCGCAGCAGGTACGGCACGAGGATCTTGGCCATCTCGTTGCTGTTGTCCAACTGGATGGACTGCATGTCGCCCATCGAGATCTTGCCGCCGTCCTCGATCGTGGCCCGGATGAGGTCCTCGATGCGCTGGCTGCGGGTGCCGTAGCTCCAGTCGTCGGTCAGCGTGTAGTCGTAGGAGTCCTCGTCGATGACGGCCTGGTTGGCGGTGACGATGTAGCCGCGGTCCGGGTTGAGCTCCCAGGGCAGCGCGTCCTGCGGGACGTAGCCGTCCCAGTCGTAGGCGGAGTCCCAGCCGGGGCTGGGGTAGCGGCCGTCGCCCTGGTTGCGGACGGGGATGAGGCCGGGGGCCTGGTAGCCGATGTTGCCCTCGGTGTCGGCGTAGATCAGGTTCTGCGAGGGGACGGCGAAGTCCTGGGCGGCGGCGCGGAACTGGTCCCAGTCGGTGGCCGCGTTCAGCGAGAAGAGGGCGTCCATCGTGCGGGACGGCTCCAGGGCGGTCCAGCTCAGCGAGACGGCGTAGCCCTCGCCGCGGTCGGGGGCGGAGGAGTCGACCGGGGCGCTGTCGCCGACGTCGGCGTACTCCTCCTCGCGGTCGGAGATGATCGGGCCGTTCTCCGTGCGGCGGACGGTGATCTCGCGGGGCTCGCCGCCGGCCACATTGATCGTCTCGGTCCGCGTCTCGTACGGGACTTGCTCACCGTCGCGCAGATAGTTGCCGTCGTCGAGCTTTTCCAGGCGCAGATCGGTCACGTCCGCGCCGAGGTTGGTCAGGCCCCAGGAGATGTGCTCGTTGTGACCGATTATGACGCCGGGCATGCCGGCGAACGTGAACCCCGAGACCGCGAACGGACATTCCGGCGTGACCTCGTTGCAGTGCAGGCCCATCTGGTACCAGACGCCGGGCAGCGAGGGCGACAGGTGCGGGTCGTTGGCCAGCAGCGGCTTGCCGGTGGTCGTGTAATCCCCGTGCACCACCCAGGAGTTGGAGCCGATGCCGCTGCCGTTCGTGCCGAGCAGGGCGGGGATGGAGTCCAGCGTCTCGGCGACCTGGGCCAGTTGGGTCGAGGCGCCCTCCAGGGCGTCGTCCGCGCCGTCGGGCAGGGTCTGCCCGGGGGGCGACTCGCTGCCGCCGGGCTGCTGCACGATGGGGTTGTTGCGGTCGTAGGGGTAGGGCGGGTAGAGCTCCTCGATCTCCTCCGGGCTCAGCCGCGCGGCCAGGAGGGAACGGTCGATCTCCTCCTGCATGTTGCCCCGCAGGTCCCAGGCCATCGCCTTCAGCCAGGCGACGGAGTCCACCGGGGTCCACTCCGCCGGCTCGTAGTCGTTGACGAAGCCGAGGGCGGCGTATTCGACGGAGATCTCCTCGCCGCTGTGCTCCGCCAAGTAGGCGTTGACGCCGTCCGCGTACGCCTGGAGATAGGCCCGGGTCTCGTCGGAGAGCAGGTTGTCGAACTCCTCCTGCGCCACGTCGTGCCAGCCGAGGGTGCGCAGGAAGGCGTCGGTCTCCACCTGGTCCTCGCCGAACATCTCCGACAGCCGGCCCGACGTCATGTGGCGGCGCACGTCCATCTCCCAGAAGCGGTCCTGGGCGTGGACGTAGCCCTGGGCGCGGAAGAGGTCACCGGCGGAGTCGGCGTAGAGCTGCGGGATGCCGTTGCCGTCGCGCATGACGGTGACGGGAGCGGACAGGCCGTCGATCGCGATCTCCCCCGAGACCTGCGGGAAGGACGCCCGCACGGTACTGACGCTCCAGTAAGCGCCGTAGCCGAGTCCGGCCACGAGCAGCAGAACGAGAGCGATCACGATCAGACGACCGCGTCGCCTGGGCTTCTTGGCGGGCATCTCTGTCCTTCACAGGGCAGCTGAGCGGTAGGAGGCAACCATAGACATACGGCCACTGAGGTGAGCCTACGGGGAGTCACACGGCCGGGCCGCGCTGTTCATAGGATGGTAAATTCGGCGCAAAGGCAGCGAATTGCCGTGGCTGTACCGTGCAGCCGTTCCCGCAGAGAGGACCGCGCCCCTGACTGTCGACCGCCTCAACGAGCTGCTGCTCGCCGGTGCCCTGGTTCTGCTCGTGGCGGTCGCCGCGGTCCGGCTGATCTCTCGCAGCGGGCTGCCCTCCCTGCTCCTCTATCTCGCCATCGGCATGGCGCTCGGCCGGGACGGCCTGGGCATCGAGTTCGACGACGCGGAGCTGACCCAGGTCCTCGGCTACGCCGCGCTCGTCGTGATCCTCGCCGAGGGCGGCCTCGGCACGCGGTGGCGGGACATCCGGCCGGCGATCCCGGCCGCCGCGGTGCTGGCCACCGTGGGCGTCGGCATCAGCGTGGGCGTGACGGCGACGGCGGCGCACTACCTGGTGGGGCTCGCCTGGGAACCGGCGCTGGTGATGGGCGCGGTGGTGTCCTCCACGGACGCGGCCGCGGTCTTCTCGGTGCTGCGCCGGGTGCCGCTGCCGCGCCGGCTCACCGGCGTGCTGGAGGCGGAGTCCGGCTTCAACGACGCGCCCGTGGTGATCCTCGTGGTGGCCTTCTCCGGCACCGACCACCTGGGCGGGCACTGGTATGTGCTGCTCGGCGAGATGGCGATCGAGCTGGCCATCGGGCTGGTGGTGGGGCTCGTCGTCGGCCGCCTCGGGGAGCTGGGGCTGCGGCAGGTGGCGCTGCCCGCCTCCGGGCTCTACCCCATCGCCGTCCTGGCGCTGGCCGTGCTCGCCTACGCCGGGGGCGCGCTGCTGCACGGCAGCGGGTTCCTCGCGGTGTACGTGGCCGCCGTGATCCTGGGCAACGCGCGGCTGCCGCACCGGCCGGCCACCCGCGGCTTCGCGGACGCGGTGGCGTGGGTGGCGCAGATCGGGATGTTCGTGCTGCTCGGGCTGCTGGTCGATCCCGGTTCGCTGGGGAACGACGTCGGCCCGGCGCTGCTGGTCGGCGGCGTGCTCACGCTGGTGGCCCGGCCGCTGTCGGTGCTGGTGTGCATGCTGCCGTTCCGCAGGCCGTGGCAGGAGCAGGCGCTGCTGTCGTGGGCGGGGCTGCGCGGCGCCGTGCCCATCGTGCTGGCGATCATCCCGGTGGTGGGCGGGGTCGAGGACAGCGACCGGATCTTCAGCGTCGTCTTCGTGCTGGTGGTGATCTTCACCCTGGCGCAGGGGCCGACGCTGCCCTGGCTGGCCCGGCGGCTGCGGCTGGCCGACGGCGAGCAGGCCGTGGACGTCGAGATCGAGTCGGCGCCGCTGGAGCGGCTCGGCGGCCATCTGCTGGCCGTGACGATCCCGGGCGCCTCGCGCATGCACGGCGTGGAGGTCCGCGAGCTGCGGCTGCCCGCCCAGGCGGCCGTCACGCTGGTGGTCCGCGACGGCAACAGCTTCGTGCCGCAGCCGGACACCGTCCTGCGGCACGGCGACGAGCTGCTGGTGGTGGCCACCGACGCGGTGCGGGACGCGGTGGAACGGCGGCTGATCGCCGTCGGGCGCGGCGGCAAGCTGGCCGGCTGGCTGGGGGGCGGGGGCGGCAGCACGGGGCTGCGGCGGGCGTGGGAGTGAGGGGCAGTGGACTTCGGGGCACGGAATGTTGCACGATGGACCGTCGTTAGCACTCCATGACCATGAGTGCCAGGAGGATGACGTGCCGACGTACCAGTATCAGTGCACCGAGTGCCACGAAGGTCTCGAAGTGGTGCAGAAGTTCAGCGATGACGCCCTGACTGAGTGCCCCGCGTGCCAGGGCCGGCTGAAGAAGGTGTTCTCGGCGGTCGGCATCGTGTTCAAGGGCTCCGGCTTCTACCGCAACGACAGCCGGAACAGCTCCTCTTCCAGCAGCCCCGCCTCGTCCGCGAAGACGTCCGCGTCCTCGGGTGACAAGTCCGGCGGGAGCGAGAAGAAGGGCGACTCGTCGTCCGCCTCGTCCTCGTCGTCCACCTCGTCGTCCTCGTCCAGCGCCGCGGCCTCGGCCGCATGAGCGCGGGGTCGGACTCCGGGGCCGACATAGGGGTGATCGGGGGATCCGGGTTCTACTCGTTCCTGGACGATGTGGCCGAATTCACGGTCGACACCCCCTATGGCCCGCCGAGCGACTCGCTGTTCCTCGGCGAGGTGGCCGGCCGGCGGGTCGCGTTCCTGCCCCGGCACGGCCGGGGCCATCACCTGCCCCCGCACCGCATCAACTACCGCGCCAACCTCTGGGCGCTGCGCTCGCTCGGCGTGCGGCAGGTCCTGGGGCCGTGCGCGGTGGGCGGGCTGCGTCCCGAGTACGGCCCTGGCGCGCTGCTGGTGCCCGACCAGCTCGTGGACCGCACCAAGGGCAGGACCCAGACGTACTTCGACGGCGTGCCGCGGGGGGACGGCCAGCAGCCGAACGTCGTGCACGTCTCGTTCGCCGACCCGTACTGCCCGGAGGGGCGCGCGGCGGCGCTCGCGACCGCGCGTGAGCGCGGCTGGGACGCGGTCGACGGCGGCACGATGTGCGTGATCGAGGGGCCGCGGTTCTCCACCCGGGCCGAGTCGCGCTGGCACGCCGCGCAGGGCTGGTCGGTGGTCGGGATGACCGGGCACCCGGAGGCGATCCTCGCCCGCGAGCTGGAGCTCTGCTACACCTCCCTGGCGCTGGTCACGGACCTGGACGCGGGGGCGGAGATCGGCGAGGGCGTCTCGCACACCGAGGTGCTGGAGGTCTTCGCGGAGAACGTCGGGCGGCTGCGTGACGTGCTGTTCGACGTGGTCGGGCGGCTGCCCAAGGACCGCGAGTGCCTGTGCGCCACCGCGCTGAACGGCCAGGATCCGGGGATCGCGCTGCCGTAGCTTTCCGGTTTCGCTCGGCTCGTCGGCCGGGCTTGTCCGCGTGGTTGCTGTCACCGTGGCGGGTGACGGAGTTTTCCACAATGGCCGGGTTGTCCACAGGGCCCAGCGGGATTCGGCGCGAGCGGGCACGGTGGTCCCATGAATCGCGTCGTCACTCCTCGTGTTCCCGGGGCGGCCTCGTCGGCCGCGCCTCTCTCTTCGTCCCCGTCCGCTCGGCCGACCGTGCCCGGCTTCGCGCCGGTACGCCCGCGCGGCGGGCGGCACCGGCTGCGGCGGGCGCTGCGGCGGCGGCGCCGGGTGCTGGCCGCCGCTCTCGCCGTCGTGGCCGCCGCCGTCCTCGTGCCCCGTGGTGAGCCCGACGATCCGGTGGCCGCGGCGCCGGCGGCCCGGGAGGGCCCGGCGGCCGGCCGGGCGGATCCCGCGGAGCGGGTGCTCGCCCCGGTCCGGATCGCCGACGCCGCCGCGGTGCGGCTGCTGCGGCCCGGGGACCGGGTGGACGTGCTGGCCGCCCGCGCCGCCCCGGAGGGCGAGGCCGCCGGGCCGGCGTCGGTCGTGGCGCGGCGGGCCCGGGTCGCCGAGGTGCCGGACGGCAAGCGGGCCGAGCCGGGGGACGGCACCGGGGGCGCTCTGCTGGTCCTCTCCGTGTCCCCGGCGACCGCCGCCGAATTGGCCGGAGCCGCCGCGACGGCCGAGCTGGCGGTGGCCCGATGGTGACGGTCGTCACGCCGTTCCCCGGAAGGTGGTCGCCGGATTGGACAGCTCCTCGGCTCCTGTTGCAGCGTGAGCGGCTCAGGCAGTGCGGAGTCGGTGAGAGGCGGAGCGGTGGCGGAGGAGCGGAAGGGCGTCGTGGCGGGGGTCAAGGAGACGCTGGGGGGATTCCGGGAGTTCCTCATGCGGGGGAACGTGGTGGAGCTGGCCGTCGCCGTCGTGGTCGGCACCGCGTTCACCAACATCGTGAACTCCGTGGTGGAGGGCATTATCAACCCGGTGGTGGGCGCCTTCGGCACCCAGGACCTGGACGCCTACGAGTCCTGCCTGCGCGGCCCCTGCTCGGTGAACGAGGCGGGCCAGGTCGTGGACGGCATCCCGATCCGCTGGGGCTCGGTGCTCAGCGCCTCGCTGACCTTCCTGATCACGGCCGCCGTCGTCTACTTCCTGATGATTCTGCCGATCACCCGGTACATGGCCCGCCGGGAGGCGAAGGCCCCGGCGCAGCCGCCCACGATGACCGAGCTCGATCTGCTCGCCGAGATCCGGGACGAGCTGATCGCGCAGCGCACCGGCGGGAACGGCGCCGTGGCGGTGGGTGCCCAGCGCTCCGGCCCGCCGGAGACCTCCCTGGACAGGCCCGCCGACGGTGCCTGATCCGCCCGCCGCTGCGGCGGCGGGCCAAGAGGTGGTGGGCTCGGAGCTGGTGGTCCCGGACTCAGAGGTGGTGGGGCGGCTTCTCGTGGAGGAAGCGGGCCACATCGGCCGAGCCGGGGTCCTCCGGGGGCACCTCGCCCCAGCCCTGGTCGGAGTCGTCGGACGACCCGCGCTCCAGCGGGTCGTCGAAGACCAGACCGCGCAGCGGGTCGGGCTGCGGCCGGCCGGGTCGCGAGTCGTTGTCCATCTGGCCAGGATACGGCCGCGGCGGCAGCGTCCCGGCGGCCAGCGCCTCGTGCCACCACCGGTCGCGGCCGGGGTGCCAGGGCACGGGCCGGGCGAGCTGCGGCACGACCAGCACCGTCTCCACCTCGGGGCAGCCGGTCAGCGCCCGGTCCAGCGCGGCCTTCACCCCGATGGCCCGGCCGTCGGCCTGGCAGGAGTCCGCGGTGACCACGACCCGCGCCCCCGAGCCGCGGATACGCTCGCGCAGCAGCCGGGGGTGGGTCCCCAGCGTCAGCGAGACGCGCAGCACGGACAGGCGGACGCACGCCAGCGTCACCACCACGGACTCCAGACACATCGGCAGCAGCACGGGCAGCGGATCGCCCGCGCGCACGCCGAGACGGGCCAGGGCACCGGCCGCGCGCTCGCCCTCGCGCAGCAGTTGCGCGTGGCTGAGCACATCGGCCGGTCCGAAGCCGCCGTACCGGCCGCCGTGATCTCCCGGGCCGCCGTGATCTCCCGCCATGCCCCGCAGCTTTGCCGCCGGCGATTGACGAACGATAAACGTCCGCTGTACGTGGGCGGTTCGCCGGGGACGCGTGGTACGCATGTGTCATGGACGACGACATATCGCCCGGCCGTGCGGGGCCGCTCGACGCGCTCACAGATGTCGCGGGACTGCGCGTCGGGCACGCCCAGCGCGTCGGGGACGGCTGGCTGACCGGGGTGACGGTGGTCCTGACGCCGGACGGCGGCGGGGCGGTGGCGGCGGTGGACGTGCGCGGCGGCGGCCCGGGCACGCGGGAGACCGACGTGCTCGACCCGCGGAACCTGGTGGAGCACATCGACGCCGTCGTGCTCACCGGCGGCAGCGCGTTCGGGCTCGACTCCGCCTCCGGCGTGGTCGGCTGGCTGGAGGAGCGCGGCCGGGGCTTCCGGATCGGGCCGGATCCGGCGCAGGTGGTGCCCATCGTGCCGGCGGCCGTCCTGTTCGACCTCGGCCGGGGTGGCGACTGGCGGGCGCGGCCCGGTGCCGCGCTGGGCCGGGCGGCGGCCGAGGACGCGGCGGCCCGGGGCCCGGGCGCGGCGATCCCCGAGGGGAACGTCGGGGCCGGCACGGGCGCCAAGGCCGGGGGGTTCAAGGGCGGGGTCGGCACGGCCAGCGCGGTCCTGCCCTCCGGGGTGACGGTCGCCGCGCTGACCGCGGTCAACGCGGGCGGTTCGCCGGTGGATCCCGCCTCGGGCGCGCTCTTCGGCGCGGGGCCGGGCCGGGTGCCGCCGGAGCCGGAGCGGCACGCCGAGGCCGTCCGCCGGCTGGCCGCCGCGCGGCGGGAGACGGTACGCAGGGCGGTCACGGCCGAGCGGCCCCCGTTGAACACGACGCTGGCCGTGGTGGCCACCGACGCGGCGCTGTCCCCGGCGCAGGCGCAGAAGCTGGCGGGGACGGCGCACGACGGGCTGGCGCGCGCGGTCCGGCCGGCGCATCTGATGACTGACGGCGACACGGTGTTCGCGCTGGCCACGGGCGGGCGGCCGGGGCCGTCGGGCCCCACTCCGGTGGAGTCGGCGCTCGCGTTCAACGAGCTGCTGACGGCGGGCGCGGACGTGCTGGCCCGCGCGGTCGTCAAGGGCGTGCTGGCGGCCGAGAGCGTGGACACGCCGGGCGGGGTGTTCCCGGCCTACCGGGACCTGTACGGCGACCGGTGACCCCGGAGCGGCCTCGCGCGTCCGGGGGCACCGGCGATCTCATCCTCGCGTCGCGGCCGGGGGACCGGCAAGCGCGGCGGCCGGCTCGGTGGGGCGGGCGGCGGCGTCCGCCGCCGGGCCCGGCCGGCGGCTGCCCTTGAGCACCACCACCAGGGCGGCGGTCACCGCGGTGCCGGCGGCGATGGCGATGAGGTAGGGGATCGGGCTGCCGATCAGCGGCACCACGAAGATGCCGCCGTGCGGGGCGCGCAGTGTGCTGCCGAAGGCCATCGTCAGTGCGCCGGTGACGGCCCCGCCCGCCATCGCCGAGGGGATGACGCGCAGCGGGTCGGCCGCGGCGAACGGGATGGCGCCCTCGGTGATGAACGAGGCGCCCAGCACCCAGGCGGCCTTCCCGTTCTCCTTCTCCGCCGAGGTGAACAGCCGGCCGCGGACGGTCGTGGCCAGGGCCATGCCCAGCGGCGGGACCATGCCCGCGGCCATCACCGTGGCCATGATCTCCAGCGCGGTCCGGCTGGGGTCGGCGACGGCGATGCCACCGGTGGCGAAGGCGTAGGCCACCTTGTTGACCGGGCCGCCCAGGTCGAAGCACATCATCAGGCCGAGGAGCACGCCCAGCAGCACGGCGTTGGTGCCGCTCAACTCGCCCAGCCAGTCGGTCAGTCCGGACTGCGCCTCGGCGATGGGCTTGCCGATCACGATGAACATCAGGAAGCCGACGACGGCCGAGGAGATCAGCGGGATCACGACGACCGGCATGATGCCGCGCAGCACCGGCGGGACGTCGACGCGCTGGATGGCCATCACCACCGCGCCGGCCAGCAGACCCGCGGCCAGGCCGCCGAGGAAGCCGGCCTCGATGGTGACGGCGATCGCGCCGCCCACGAAGCCGGGCACGAGTCCGGGCCGGTCGGCCATGCCGAACGCGATGTAGCCGGCCAGCACGGGCACCAGGAAGCCGAAGGAGGTGCCGCCGATCTGGAAGAGCAGGGCCGCCCAACTGTCGGCCTCCGTCCACCCGAAGTGGTCGGCCACGGCGGGGGCCTGGTTGATCTCGTAGCCGCCGATGGCGAAGGCCAGCGCGATCAGCAGACCGCCGGCGGCGACGAACGGCACCATGTAACTGACGCCGGTCATCAGCCACTTGCGCAGCCGGGTGCCGAAGTGGTCGCCGGGCTCGCCGTGCCGGTCCATGGGGGCGGTCGGCACCGCAGCGGTGACCTCGCCCCGGGCGGCCTTCTCACGGGCCTGGGCGATCAGTTCGCCGGGGCGGTTGACGGCGGCCTTCACGCCGACGTCCACGGTCGGCTTGCCGCCGAACCGCGCCTTCTCCCGCACCTCGACGTCGTGCGCGAGGATCACCGCGTCGGCGGCGGCGATGACGTCCGGCGCCAGCCGGTCGAACCCGGCCGACCCCTGCGGTTCGACCGCGATCTCGACGCCCGCCTCGCGCGCCGCCCGCTGAAGCGACTCGGCCGCCAGATAGGTGTGCGCGATCCCGGTGGGGCAGGAGGTGACCGCCACGATGCGGAACGGCTCCCCGCCGTCGTCCGGCGAGGCCGTCTCCGACGCGGCGGTGTCGGACGCGGCCGCCTCCGCGCCGTTCGCCTCCGGCTCGTCGCCGCCCAGCAGCGCGGCGGCCCGGGCCGGGTCGGTCTCGGCGCGCAGCGCCCCGGTGAACTCGGGGTTCATCAGGTCCCGGGCCAGGCCCGAGAGGATCGACAGATGGTCGCGGTCGCCCCCGGCCGGGGCCGCGATGAGGAATATCAGGTCCGCCGGCCCGTCGTCGGCTCCGAAGTCGATCCCCCCGCCGCTGCGCCCGAAGGCCAGCGTCGGCTCGGTGACATGGGCACTGCGGCAGTGCGGGATGCCGATGCCGCCCTCCAGGCCGGTGGGCATCTGCTCCTCGCGGGCCGCGACATCCGCGAGGAACCCGTCGAGGTCGGTGACCCGTCCGGCGGCGGCCATGCGCTCGGCGAGCGCTCGGGCGGCGGCTTCCTTGGTGGTGGCGGACAGGTCGAGGTCGACCAGGTCCGCGCTGATCAGCTTGCTCATCACACGGCTCCCAGGGTTCTCAGGGGAAGGTCGAGCGGCGGATCGGCGGTGACGGTCACCGATTCCGGACGCAGGTCGGCGGGTGCGGGCATGGAACTGCCCGGCAGTTGGACGGCGGCGGCACCGTGCGCGAGGGCGGCGGCGAGCGCCCCGGGCCCCCGCCCGCCCGCGGTGAGGAACCCGGCGAGCGAGGCGTCGCCCGCGCCGACGTCGCTGCGCACGACGGCCACCGGCGCGGTGCCGAAGTGGGTGCCGGTGTCGTCCACCAGCAACTGCCCGGCCGCGCCCAGGCTGGCGAGCACGGCGCGGGCGCCGGCCGCCCGCAGTTCCTCGGCGGCCTTGGCGGCGTCCCCGACGGTGGTCAGCTCCCGGCCCACGGCGGTGGCGAGTTCGTCGGTGTTGGGCTTGATCACCTCGGGTCCGAGCGGCAGCGCGCGGGTGAGCGCGGGGCCCGAGGTGTCCAGGGCGATCCGCGCGCCGGCCCGGTGGACGCGGGCGACGAGCTCGGCGTACCAGTCCGGGCCGAGGCCGCCCGGCAGGCTGCCGCAGCACACGGTCCAGTCGGCGGTCGCGGCGTGCCGCACCGCGGTGTCCAGCAGCGACTCGGCCTCGGCGGCGGTCAGTTCGGGCCCGGCGGCGTTGAGCTTGGTGAGGGTCCCGTCCGGCTCGGCGGCGGAGACGTTGACCCGGGTCCGGCCGGCCACGGGCACGGCGGCCACCTCGATGCCCAGCCCGGTCAGCAGCCGGTCGAGCAGCGCGCCCTCGGGCCCGCCCAGCGGCAGCACCGCGGTGGTGCGGTGCCCGGCGGCGGCCACGGCGCGCGAGACGTTGACGCCCTTGCCGCCCGGGTCCACGCGGTCGGCGCTCGCGCGCAGCACCGCGCCCCTGGTCAGCGCCGGGATCTCATAGGTCCGGTCCAGGCTGGGGTTGGGGGTGACGGTGAGGATCACGCGCGTCGCACCTCCGGTCCGGCCGCCTCGACGGCGCGGGCGTCGGCCGGTGCCAGCCCCGCGTCGGTGATCAGCAGATCCACCTGGCCCAGGGCGCCGAACCGGGCGAAGTGCTCCTGCCCGAACTTGCCCGAGTCGGCCAGCAGAACGACCCGCCGCGCGGCGGACATCAGGGCGCGCTTGACCGCGGCCTCGGCCAGATCGGGGGTGGTCAGGCCGGAGTCGGGGCCGAACCCGTTGGTGGCCAGGAAGACCACGTCGGCGGTGATCTCGCCGTAGGTGCGCAGGGCCCAGGCGTCCACCGCGGCCCGGGTGCGGTGGCGGACCCGGCCGCCGACGACATGCAGGTCGATCCCGGGGTGGTCGGCGAGCCGGGCGGCCAGCGGCAGGGCGTGGGTGACGACGGTGAACGCGGCGTCCAGCGGGAGGGCGGCGGCCAGCGCCGCGGTGGTCGTGCCCGCGTCGAGGATGACGCTGCCCTCGTCGGGGAGCAGGTCCAGAGCGGCGCGGGCGATCCGTTCCTTCTCGGCCACGGCCGTGGTCTCGCGCTCGCTGAGGTCGGGCTCGAAATCCAGCCGGCCCACGGGTATGGCACCGCCGTGCACGCGGCGCAGCACGCCGGCCGTGACCAGGGTCTTCAGGTCCCGGCGGACCGTTTCCGCGGTCACCTCGAACTCGTCGGCCAGGGCGGGGACCTCGACTCGTCCCCGTTCCCGGGCGAGCCGGAGGATCGCCTGCTGCCGCTCCGGTGCGTACATCTGTGTTTGTGTCCGTTCCGTGCCCGACTCTGTGGATAAGGTCGGATGCTACGCCCGGATGTGCGGCAAGTAAACACATTCGGAAACGGAAACGGAAACACATGCGAAAAGCGCCGGCCCCTCGCGGCGGAAGTGCCGTGAGGGGCCGGGCGCGGGTGGTGCCGGTCGTGCGGTGGCTCAGTGCACCATCACCGGGACGGGCTGGCCGTCGCCGGCGCCCTCGCCGGAGGTGGCCGGACCCTGGTTGCCCTTGCTGTTGATCAGCAGGGCGGCGATGGCGGCGGCGCCCAGCAGGATGAAGAACGCCCACCAGATCGCGGAGGTGTAGCCCTCGACCATCGCGCTGAACGTCAGCAACTGCTCGTTGGTCGAACCGGCCACGTGGTCGTTGAAGTACGACGTGGTGGCGCTGGCCGCGATGGTGTTCAGCAGGGCGGTGCCGATCGCGCCGCCGACCTGCTGCGAGACGTTCACCATGGCGGAGGCGACGCCCGCGTCCGTCGGCTTGACCCGCTCGGTGGCCAGGCTCATGCCCGGCATGAAGGCCGTGCCCAGGCCGAGGCCCAGCAGCACCTGCGCCGGCACGATCATCCCGAGGTAGGAGGTGTCCAGGCTGAGCTGGGTCAGCATCAGCATGCCCACCGCGGCGACCAGGAAGCCGGGCACCATCAGGACCCGCGGCGGGACCCGGGTCACCAGGCGGGTACCGATCATGGTAGAGCCGATGATCATGCCCGCCACCATCGGCAGGAAGGCCACACCGGTCTTGACCGGCGAGTACCCGCGCACGATCTGGAGGTAGTAGGTCAGGAACAGGAAGAGACCGAACATTCCGATCATGGCCAGGCCCAGCGAGGCGTAGGCGCCACCACGGTTGCGGTCGGTGACCACCCGCAGCGGCAGCAGCGGGGACTTGACCTTGGCCTCGACGATGACGAACGCCGTCAGCAACACCGCGGCCGCGACGAACATCAGCACGGTGATCGACTCGGTCCAGTCCTCGTGCTCGGCGCGGGCGAAGCCGTAGACGAGCGCGACCAGGCCGAGTGAACCGAGAACCACGCCGGGGATGTCCAGGGTGGAGCGGTTGCGGCTCTCCGCGGGCTCCCGGATGACCAGCCACGCGCCGAGGGCGGCGATGCCGGCGAACGGGATGTTGACGAAGAAGGTCCAGCGCCAGTCCAGGTAGTCGGTGAGCGAGCCGCCGAGCAGCAGGCCCACGGCGGCGCCGGCACCGGCGATGGCACCGAAGATGCCGAACGCCTTGGCGCGCTCCTTGACGTCGGTGAAGAGCACCGTCAGCAGCGAGAGCGCGGCGGGCGCGAGGAGTGCGCCGAAGACGCCCTGGAGGGCGCGGGAGGCGTAGAGCATGGCCTCGTTCTGCGCGGCGCCGCCGATCGCGGAGGCGAGGGCGAAGCCGACCAGGCCGATGATGAAGGCGCGGCGGCGGCCCCACAGGTCCGCCACCCGGCCACCGAACAGCAGCAACCCACCGAAGGCGAGGGCGTAGGCCGTGATGACCCACTGCCGGTTGCCGTCGGATATGTCGAGGTCGGCCTGGGCCGAGGGCAGGGCGATGTTCACGATGGTGGCGTCGACCACCACCATCAGCTGCGCCAGAGAGATGAAGACCAGCGCTTGCCAGCGCTTGGGGTCGAGAGCGCTGTGAGACGTGCTCACGGCGGTTTCCGGTGGCATGGGTGCTAATACCTCACGTCGGGTTGTGCCTTGGATGGGCGAAGACTGTTCGAGAGGGAGGACTCGACAGAAGGGACAAACTCAGCGCCGCGGGCGGCGCCGATCAGGCAGTCATGAGCAGAACTCGTCCTTGAGGTCTTCCAAACTGGTCGCCTTGCCGGGGAGCTCACTGCGGGCGGGAGTGCGCAGGCCGTCCAGAAAGATCTGGAGATTGCGCCGGGCCGTCGTGCCCGCTCCGCCGGAGCGGGTCCCCGGTACCGGAAGGGTCAGGAGTGCCACGGCGACGAGGAGGTCGCCCGACCCGATATCCCGGCGCAACTGGCCGGACTCGTGCGCCCGGTCGATCAGTTGCTGGGTCACCTGGTGCATGCGCTCCCGGCTGGCCACGAGACGTGGGTCCTCCGGGTCGATGCCGAACCCCAGCATGGGGCAGAGGCCGCCGATCCGTTCCTCCGAGGAGTCGAGGACCATGCGGCGCAGGGCCTCGAAGGGATCATGCTCGGCCTCCAGGGCCGCTTGGGCCCGTTCGATGATGCGCTGGTTCACGTAGAGCAGCACGTGGAACAGCAGGGACTCCCGGTCGGGAAAATGCCGGTACAGCGTGGCATTTCCCACCCCCGCCCGTCGAGCGATTTCATCGAGCGGGGCCAGCGGCCCGTGCTCGACGATCGCTTCACGGGCGGCGGCCAGGATCCGTTCGCGGTTGCGGACGGCGTCGGCGCGCAACCGGGTCCGGGGGGCCGGGGACGTGGTGCTCACGGTGGGGCTCCGAGGGTCTGAACGCCTGGCGGCGCCGGGATGAACAACCGGGGATTGGCTCCCCGCTTGGCTGGACACCCCTTCAAAACGGAGAAGGCGTCCCCGGATATTTCGCGACGCGTTGTGTTCCGCGTCACATTCGACGCGAGCCGTCCGGATCCGGACAGCCGAGGGCCCCGGTGCCGCCAACGGCGGCCGGGGCCCGGCGTATTCAGCTGTGTGGTGGTCGTCGGTGTGAGCGGTGGTGCCGCCTCGGGCGGCGCGCGGTCAGGCCGCCGCGTCGAAGCCCGAGTCGCTGGCCATGCGCTTCAGCTCCAGCAGGGCGTGCTTCTCGATCTGCCGGATCCGCTCCCGGGTGAGACCGTGCTGCTTGCCCACCTCGGTGAGCGTGCGCTCACGCCCGTCCTCGATGCCGTACCGCGCCCGGATGATGGCCGCGGTGCGATCGTCGAGCCGGCCGATCAGGTCCTCCAGGCCCTCCCGGCGCATCATCACCATCACCGACTGCTCCGGCGAGGCCGCCGAGGTGTCCTCCAGGAGGTCGCCGAACTGGGTCTCGCCCTCGTCGTCGACCGCCATGTTCAGACTGACCGGGTCGCGCGCCCAGTCCAGCACGTCCTGGATCCGCTCGGGCGACGAGCCGAGCTCCGCGGCCATCTCGGCGGGCTCCGGGTCACGGCCGTGCTCGCGGTTGAACTCGCGCTGCACGCGCCGGATCCGGCCCAGCTCCTCGACCAGGTGGACGGGCAGCCGGATCGTGCGCGACTGGTCGGCGATGGACCGTGTGATGGCCTGCCGGATCCACCAGGTCGCGTACGTCGAGAACTTGAACCCCTTGCTGTAGTCGAACTTCTCCACGGCCCGGACCAGGCCGGCGTTGCCCTCCTGGATCAGGTCGAGCAGCGGGAGTCCACTGCGCGGATAGCGGCGGGCCACGGCGACGACAAGGCGCAGGTTGGCCCGGATGAACGCGTCCTTGGCGCGCTCACCGGCCTCCACCAGTGCCTGAAGCTCCTCCCGCGAGGCCGCGGCCGCGGCGCCACCGGGCGCCGGCTCCTCCTCGCCCGCCAGGATGCGCTCCGCGTACAGGCCGGCCTCGATGGTGAGCGACAGCTCGACCTCCTTGGCCGCGTCCAGCAGCGGCGTGCGGGCTATCTCGTCCAGATACATGCCGACGAGGTCGCGCTCCGTGGCATCGCTGCCTGCGCTGGACCGGACACTGCCCGCCGTTTCGACACTGTCATCGGTGTCCGGACGCCGGGCGACGGCACGGGTTGCCATACGTGCTCCCTTGCGAAGTGATCAACGTGGTCCTTGCGAACCGGATCGGGCGCCCCCTTGCTCCCACATCCGTAACGAATCAACGACGGGAATCCGGACAGAATTCCCAAGCCGTGCATCTTTTTCCCGGCGATGCAGTACCCTGCACGGCCACATGCGCTCGCGCGGGATCATGCGGGACATCTCTCCCCACATCCCTGAAGACGAACGGGACGCTTCGTTAGTTGCGTCCGGGTACCCGCGCCCTCCCGCGGCCATGCCCAGTGCCCGCCCGGTGCCCGCTCCGCCCGCCCCGCGCCTGCGGCGATACCGGGACTTCCCTGATGACGGGCACGCCCTGTCGCGGGTAGGTTTCCCGTGGCAGCAGCCTCCCCCGCGGGCGGGGGACCCCCGTCCACGGGGGCAGGGACGGGGCAGGGGGCGGAGCGCACATGGCCAGGGACAGGGGGCGGGACCGGTCGGTCGTCGCCGACTGGATCGCGCACCGCCGGAACACCGAGCTGGCCCTCGTCGTCTTCGCGATCGCCGTCGTCGCCTTCGGTCACGCCGCCGCGGGCCTGGCCATGTACGAGAAGGTGCCGTCCGGGTTCCTCGGCCACACCGCGGGCCTCGGCGCGCTCGCCCTGGCCGCCCACCTCGCGGTCCGCCGCTTCGCCCGGCACGCCGACCCGTTGATCCTGCCCATCACGGTCCTGCTCAGCGGGCTCGGCCTGGTCCTGCTCGACCGGCTGGACCACGCCTACGCCGAGCACTACCCGCCGGACAACTACCAGTCCGCGCCCGCCGCCCCCGACCAGGTCACCTGGACGCTGGTCGGCGTCGGGCTGCTCATCGCCACCCTCGTCCTCCTGCGCCACCACCGCGTCCTCCAGCGCTACACCTATCTCGGCATGGCCGTGGCGATGCTGCTGCTGATGGCCCCAGCGTTCTTCGGCGCCGACCAGTTCGGCGCCAAGCGCTGGATCAACGTCGGGCCGCTCTCCGTCCAGCCGGGCGAGTTCGTCAAGGTCATGATCGTGGTGTTCTTCGCCAGCTATCTCATGGCCAACCGCGACGCCCTCGCCCTCGCCGGCCGCCGTGTCCTCGGCCTGGCCCTGCCCCGCGGCCGCAACGCCGGCCCGGTGCTGCTGGTGTGGGCCGTCAGCCTCGTCGTCCTCTTCTACGAACGCGACCTGGGCACCTCGCTGATCTTCTTCGGCGTGTTCATCTTCATGCTCTACATCGCCACCCAACGCACGAGCTGGGTCCTGCTCGGCGGGCTGATGGCCGTCCTGGGCACCGTGGTCGTCGCCGCCACCCAGCAGCACGTCAAGGGCCGCGTCCAGGCGTGGCTGGACCCGATGGCGATCTTCCTGCCCCCGGAGCAGCGGCCCCCCGGCCTGATCTCCGACCAGTCCGCGCAGGCGCTGTTCAGCTTCGGCGCCGGCGACCTCACCGGCACCGGGCTGGGCGAGGGCCACTCCTACCTGGTCGGGTTCGCCGGCCGCAGCGACTTCATCCTCGCCACCGTCGGCGAGGAGCTGGGCCTGGCCGGGGTGACGCTCGTTCTCCTGCTCTACGGGCTGCTCATCCAGCGCGGGCTGAGCGCCGCCCTGTCCGTCACCGACCCGTTCGGCAAGCTGCTGGCCGCGGGCCTGTCGGTCGTTGTCGCGCTCCAGGTCTTCATCGTCTCCGGCGGCGTCACCGGTCTCATCCCGCTCACCGGCAAGGCGCTGCCGTTCCTCGCCCAGGGCGGCTCCTCCACCGTGGCCAACTGGCTGCTGGTGGCCCTGCTGATCAGGGTCAGCGACAGCGCCGGCAAGGCCGCCACCCAGCCCGAGGGCAACGCCACGATCCTCACCCCCGTCATCACCGCCGATGGCCCGCCCCGCACGCCGTAACGCACCGAAGTCACACCGGCATGACCGCGGAAGGACTCGCGCACCATGAATCTCCTCGACGACGCCACATCCTTGTCCGACGACCTCGTCCGGCTCCGCCGCGACCTGCACGCCGTTCCCGAGGTGGGGCTCCAGCTTCCCCGCACCCAGGAGAAGGTCCTCGCCGCCCTCGACGGGCTGCCCCTGGAGATCACCACCGGGCGGAGCCTGACCTCCGTGACCGCCGTCCTGCGCGGCGCGCGCCCCGGCCCGACCGTGCTGCTGCGCGGAGACATGGACGCGCTGCCCGTCGCCGAACGCACCGGGCTGCCGTTCGCCGCCGCCGACGGCCGGATGCACGCCTGCGGCCACGACCTGCACACCGCCATGCTGGCCGGCGCCGCGCAACTGCTGGCCGGGCGGCGGGAGGCACTGGCGGGGAACGTGCTGTTCATGTTCCAGCCCGGCGAGGAGGGCTTCAACGGCGCCGGGCACATGCTCGCCGAGGGCCTGCTCGACGCCACGGAGGAGCGCCCGGTCGCGGCGTACGCCCTCCACGTGGTCTGCCACACCTGGCGGTCGGGCGTCTTCACGGCGCGCGGCGGCCCGGCGATGGCCGCCTCCAGCGTGCTGGACGTCACGGTCAACGGCGCGGGCGGGCACGGCTCCGCGCCGCACCGCGCCAAGGACCCGATACCCGCGGCCTGCGAGATGGTGACCGCGCTCCAGACCTGGGTCACCCGCAGCTTCGACGTCTTCGACCCGGTCATCCTGACGGTCGGCGCCTTCCACGCGGGCACGCAGTCGAACATCATCCCCGACTCCGCGACGTTCACCGCGACCGTCCGCAGCTTCTCCGACGAGGCCCGCGACCGGCTGCGCGAGGGCACGGTCGCCGTCTGCGAGGGCATCGCGGCGGCGCACGGGCTGAGCGTGGACGCGCGGTTCACCGAGCAGTACCCGGTCACCGTCAACGACGCGGCGGAGGTCGCGTTCGCCGCCGACACCGTGCGCGAGGTGCACGGCGAGGAGCGGTACGAGGGCATGGAGAACCCGATCCTCGGCTCGGAGGACTTCTCGCGCGTGGTCGACGAGGTGCCGGGCGCGATGATCTTCCTCGGGGCCACTCCTCCGGGTGCCGACCCGGAGACGGCTCCGGCCAACCACTCGCCGCTGGCCGCCTTCGACGAGGCCGTTCTCGCCGACGGCGCCGCCCTCTACGCGGAGCTGGCTGTGCGCCGACTGGCGGCATAGCCGGAGCGCGCCGCCACCGGCCGCCTTACCGTGAATCCGATGCCACCCGGACATTCCGGGCCCATCGGACGCATCGGTGAAGGAGGGCGGCGGTATGGCGCCGGAACTCGGAGAACGGGAGGCCGAGGCCCACGTCGGCGCCGCCTGCTTCGCCACCGGACCGCCCGTGCGCACCGGCGTCGAACTGGAGTGGCTCGTCCGCGACGCCCGCGACCCCGGGCGGCTGCCCACGCCCGGGGCGCTGGACGCCGCCCTCGCCCCGCTCGCCGAGCCCGGCGCCCTGCCCGGCGGCGGGCGCATCACCCGCGAACCCGGCGGCCAGGTCGAGCTGAGCAGCAGCCCCGCCCCCTCGCTGGCCGCCTGCGTGGCCGCCGCCGGCGCCGACCTGGCCCGGCTCCGCGCGGCGCTGGCCGACGCGGGCCTGGCCGCCGTCGGCCTCGGCCTGGACCCGCACCACGCGCCGCCCCGGATGGTGGACCACCCGCGCTACCGGGCCATGGAGTCCTACTTCGACCGCTTCGGGCCCGCCGGCCGCGTCATGATGCGCGCCACCGCCTCGGTCCAGATCAGCGTCGACGCCGGCGACGAGACCGACGGCATCACCGGCTACCGCCGCCGCTGGCTCCTCGCCCACCGCCTCGGCCCCGTCCTCGTCGCCGCGTTCGCCAACTCCCCGCTGTGGCGCGGCAGACCCACCGGCTGGGTCTCCACCCGGCAGGCGCTGTGGGCCCGCATCGACCCCGGCCGCACCCGCCCGCCGGAGGCCGACGGCACCGCCGACCCTCGGACCGCCTGGGCCCGGTACGCGCTCGACGCGCCCCTGCTGTGCGTGCGCCGCACGCCGCCCGCCACCTGGTCCGCGCCCCCCGGCCGGACGTTCCGCGGCTGGCTGCGCGGCCCGTTCGGCGAACGCCCGCCCCGGCTCGCCGACCTCGACTACCACCTCGGCACCCTCTTCCCGCCCATCCGGCCCCGGGGCTGGCTGGAACTGCGCATGATCGACGCCCAGCCCGGCGACGACTGGGCCGTTCCCGTCGCCCTCGTCCGCACCCTGCTGGACGACCCGGCCGCCGCCGACGCCGCGTTCGCCGCCACCGAGCCCCTGACCGGCGGCCGGCCGCTGCCCCGCGCCGACCTCTGGCTGCGCGCCGCCCGCCTCGGCCCCGCCGACCCGGCCCTGGCCGCCGCCGCCCGCGCCTGTTTCGCCGCCGCCGAATCCGCCCTCGCCCGCGACCCCGCCTGCGCCGGGCTGCGGCGCGCCGTTGCCGACTTCGCCGGCCGCTACGCGGAACGCGGCCGGTGCCCCGCCGACGACCAGCTCGAAGGAGTCAGGCGATGAGTGAGAACACGCTCGCCCCGGAAGCCACCACCGTCCCCGTCCGGGAACGCGCCCGGGTGGCCCTGTCCACCGCCCGCCGCCGCACCCTCGCGCTCACCGACTGTCTGCCCGACGCCGAACTGACCGCCCAGCACTCCCCGTTGATGTCGCCCCTCGTCTGGGACATGGCCCACATCGGCAACCAGGAGGAGATCTGGCTGATCCGCCGCGCCGGCGGCCGGCCCGCGCTGCGCCCCCAACTCGACGCGCTCTACGACGCGTTCCGCCACCCGCGCGCCGACCGCACCGCGCTGCCGCTGCTCGCCCCCGACGAGGCCCGCCGCTACCTCGCCGACGTCCGCGACCAGGCCCTCGACGTCCTCGCCGCCATCCCGCACCCTGGCGACGGCTTCCTCTTCGGCATGGTCGCCCAGCACGAGCAGCAGCACGACGAGACGATGCTCGCCACCCACCAGTTGCGGCGCGGCCCCGCCGTGCTGGACGCCCCCACCCCGCCGCCCGCCCCCGGCGACCCGCTGCCCCCCGAAGTCCTCGTCCCCGGCGGCCCGTTCACCATGGGCACCGACACTGACCCCTGGGCGCTGGACAACGAACGGCCCGCGCACACCGTCGACGTCCCCGCGTTCTGGCTGGACACCACGCCGGTCACCAACGCCGCCTACCAGGACTTCATCGCCGACGGCGGCTACGAGGACCCGCGCTGGTGGCAGCCCGAGGGCTGGCTGCACCGCAAGCGCTGCGGCCACACCGCGCCCGCGTTCTGGCGGCGCGACGGCCGCACGTGGCTGCGCCGCCGGTTCGGCCGCACCGAGCCGCTGCCGCCCGCCGAACCCGTCGTGCACGTGAGCTGGTACGAGGCCGACGCCTACGCCCGCTGGGCCGACCGGCGGCTGCCCACCGAGGCCGAGTGGGAGAAGGCCGCCCGGCACGACCCGGCCAGCGGCCGGTCCCTGCGCCACCCCTGGGGCGACGCCCCGCCCGGCCCCGGCCACGCCAACCTTGGCCAGCACCACCTCCAGCCCGCCCCCGCCGGCTCCTACCCGGACGGCGCGGCGCCCTGCGGCGCGCGCCAACTGCTCGGCGACGTCTGGGAGTGGACCGCCACCGACTTCGCCGGCTACCCGGGCTTCACCGCCCACCCCTACCGCGAGTACAGCGAGGTGTTCTTCGGCGACCTCTACAAGGTGCTGCGCGGCGGCTCGTTCGCCACCGACGCCGTCGCCTGCCGCGCCACCTTCCGCAACTGGGACTTCCCCGTCCGGCGCCAGATCTTCGCCGGCTTCCGCACCTGCCGCGGCGCGGAGCCCGCCTGATGTGCCGCCACCTCGCCTACCTCGGCCCGCCCCGCCCGCTGGCCGAGCTGCTCACCGCGCCGCCGCACAGCCTCTACGAGCAGTCCTACACCCCGACGGTCAACGCCGACGGCTTCGGCATCGGCTGGTACCCGCCCGACGACGGCGCCGGCCCGGTCCGTTACCGCCGCGCCGTGCCGATCTGGGCCGACGCCAACCTGCCGGGCCTGGCCGCCGTCATCTCCAGCGGCGCCGTCCTCGCCGCCGTCCGCTCCGCCACCCCCGGCACCAGCCACGACGAGTCCGCCGCCGCGCCGTTCGCCCTGGGGCGCTGGCTGTTCAGCCACAACGGGGCCGTCGACCGCTGGGACCTGCTGCCCGCCGACACCGGCGAGCCGCTGACCGCCGCCGAACTCCTCGGCATGGAGGCCCACAGCGACTCCGCCCTCCTGTGGATCATGGCCGGCCGCCGACTGACCGCCGGCCGTTCCCCCGGCGAGGCGCTGGCCGACGTCGCCCGCCGCACCCTGGCCGCCCGGCCCGCCGCCCGCCTCAACTTCCTGCTCACCGACGGCAACTCCATCGCCGCCACCCGCCACGGCGACACCCTCTGGTACCGCCCGGCCGGCCGCGAGGTGACCGTCGCCTCCAGCCCCGACACCGACGAGCCCGGCTGGCAGGAGGTCCCCGACCACTCCCTGCTCCTGGCCACCCGCCACACCGCCGAGATAGCCCCCCTGTGACCCTCCACGGAAGGAAGCCCCCCATGCGTCTCACCATCGAACACCGCCTGCCCGCCGACCACTTCACCCGCGCCCTGCGCGAGGACGCCGCGACGGCGCTCACCGAACGCCCCCGGATCCTGCCGCCCAAGTGGTTCTACGACGAGCACGGCAGCGTGCTCTTCGACCGCATCACGCGGCTGCCCGAGTACTACCTGACCCGGGCCGAACTCATGATTCTGCGCGCCCACGCCGACGAGATAGCCGAGGCCACCGGCGCCCATACCCTCGTCGAACTCGGCTCCGGCTCCTCCCGGAAGACCCGCCTCCTCCTCGACGCCCTGACCGCCGCGGGCACCCTCAAGCTCTACGCGCCCGTGGACGTCAGCGACACCGCCCTCGACGACGCCGCCGAGACGCTCTGCCGCGACTACCCCGACCTGCGCGTCTCCGGCACCGTCACCGACTTCGAAACGGACCTCCCGCTGCCCGGCGCGAGCCCCCGCCTGATCGCGTTCCTCGGCTCCACGATCGGCAACCTCGACACCGAACAGCGCGCCGCCTTCCTCGCCCGCGTCCGCGCCGGCCTCACCGGCGAGGGCGACGCCCTGCTGCTCGGCGCCGACCTCGTCAAGGAACCGGCCACCATGATCCGCGCCTACGACGACGACCAGGGCGTGACGGCGGCGTTCAACAAGAACGTGCTGCGGATGCTCAACCGCGAACTCGACGCCGACTTCGACCCCGGCGCGTTCGACCACAAGGCGGTGTGGAACGCCGAGGAGGAGCGCATGGAGATGCGCCTGCGCGCCCGCGTGAGCCACACGGTCCACGTCCCCGCCCTCGACCTGGCCACGGACTTCACCCGAGGCGAGGACCTGCGCACGGAGATCTCGACGAAGTTCCGCCGAGACCCCCTGACCGAGGAACTGACCCGCGCCGGCCTGGCCACCACCCACTGGTGGACCGACCCCCAGAACCGCTTCGCACTCCTCCTGGCCACCCCGTCCTGACCCGGACCGTCCTCAACTCTGTACATCCTTGTGACATTTGGACCCTGCCTCCGGCCGGAGTGAACCCCCTAGCATGGGCGGATCGGTCACCGGACGGCAGCCCGGAGAACACAGGGGGACACATGGGTGGGGACAGCGATCTCTACATTGACGGCGAGGTGCTCGCCAACGTCCAGAGCAACCTGACACGGATCACCGACATCCTGGACGACCCGGCCCAGACCATCGAGTCCGTCGGGACCAGCCGGGCCGGCGTCCAGGCGCTGTCGGACCGCCTGGGCGAGTTCGGTGACGAATGGAGCTATGGCATCGGGCAGATCGGCGAGTTCGCGCGTGGCGCCGCCGAGACGCTGCGCATGATCGACCAGGAGTTCGCCGACATGGACCTGAGCCTGGCGGAGGCCCTTCAGGCAGCCGCCGAGGGCTCCTGAGGCCACCGCATCACCAGGGGGAGAACGTGTCCTATCCGAGAGAGCCGCACATCGACGACTTCCCGGCCCTCGGCTTCGTGCCGTGCCCCGGGGACCAGACCTCCATGGACTCCGTGGCCGATACCTTCGGTCGCACCACCGAGGTGCTCGCCGAGGTCAACGCCGTGCTGACGGGCGCCGAGGAGGGCGAGTGGCGCGGCCGGACCGCGCGCGAGTTCCGCCGCATGCTGCGGGAGGACTTCCAGCCGAAGGTCGAGGACGCGCTCCAGTCGTTCGAGCAGGCGCGTCGCGCCATCACCGACTGGGTCGTGACCATGGGCGACTACCAACGGCGCGCCGAGGTGATCGAGACCCACGCCGCGGAGGCGCAGCGGGCGCGGGACGCCGCGCTCGCGGGTCTGGAAGCGCTGCCCGACGAGCCGGGGCCGTTCGACCCCGAACCGGAGACCGACGAGGAGCGCCGCGAGCAGGAGCGGAACGAACAGGCCCGGGGCGAGCAGGAGTCGGCGCTGCGGATCGCGGACGCCGCGCTCCAGGAGTTCCGCGACCGGGCGCGCGCGCTCCAGGACGAGTTCAACGACTCCGGCCGGAGCACCGCGGGCCGCTTGGCGAACGCGATCGACCTGGCCCCCAACGAGCCCGGCCTCTGGGAGTCCCTGGGCGACGCCATCGGCGACTTCGCGCAGGGCATCGCCGACCTCGTCGACGACCTGGGCGCCGCGCTGATCGACGTGCTCGCGGAGTGGGCGCCGATCCTGTCCAAGATCGGCGCCGTCGCCGGTCTGCTCAGCACGATCACCGGTCTGCTGGCCCTGCTGCCGATCCCCGGCCTTCAGTTCCTGGGCGTGGTCTCGCTGGTCCTCGCGGGGGTGTCGACCCTCGCCAACTACGGTGCGGCGGTGGGGGAGACGGGCAGCTTCACGGCCGCGCTCGCCGACCCCGCGTTCCTGCTGTCGGCGGCCAGCCTGGCGTTCGGCGTCGGCTCGTTCGTCGGCCTGGCCAAGCTGAGTGCCATGGGCGCGACCCAGTCGTTCCGGGGAGTCCCGCACGTCTTCGGCTGGGCCATGCGCAACGGCAGCAGCGCCGCCGGGCTGCCAGGAGTGATGGCGCTCACCTACGCCACCAACGCGAACACCGCGGGCCTGCGCTTCATGGACGGCTTCGGCAACGCGGGCACGGTGATGGACCCGGGCAGTCTGTTCACCGGCTGGTCGCGGAACACCTCACCTGTACGAACCGGCTGACCTCCCCTTTCCGCGCACCTCGCACCCGTAAGGAATCACCATGACGGACGGAACGGGCCCGCCCGGGCCCACTCTGCCCACCCAGCGCGCCGGGGAGGAAGACGAGGCGGTGTTCGGCGGCGGGCCGCCGGCCTGGCTCTATCTGCCCACCGACTGGTTCAACTTCCTGGAGGACGGCGACGACCCGGCCGCCGCGGCCCGGCGCTACGCGGAGCTGATGGCGCGGCTGTTCCCCAACATGCCGCCGCAGGGCCACCAGGAGATCGTCGACGGCTTGATGCTGTGGCGCGAGCGTTTGTGGTCCAACGGCTTCCTGGCCCACGGCATCATCACCGTTCCGGACTCCGAGGAGTATCCGGCGGCGATGTGGCAGGTCCTGGTCACCACGATGAAGCTCCCGGCCACCCACCCGGAGCTGGACCCGACCGCGCTGCTGAGGCGGTTGATCCCGCAGTCCGAGCTGTCCTTCACCACCCATGTCGAGACCTATGAGACGGAGATGGGTCTGGGCATCGGCGTCATCGGGCGCCCCCCGATGACCCTGCCGGGCGGCGCCGAGGTCCCCGGCACGGCGGGCAAGGAAGTGCCCAAGGTAGGCATGGCCGCGGCCTTGTCCTTCGCGCCCGGCGCCGAGTACGGCATCCTGGCGGTCGGCGTCAGCGTCAACCCCGAGCAGGACCAACTGCTGGCCATGCTGATCGCGCTGATCGCCGGGAAGTCCAAGCTGGTGACCGAGGAGCCCGAGGACACCCCGGCGCCCACCGGCACCGGGACCGGCGCCGAGACCGCGATCGGGAAGGGGTGAGGTAGCCGGATGCGACGGCCGCTTCCGTACACTCAACGCCACGAGTACCCGCCGGAGTTCCGCAGGCAGCGCACGCTGGAGCACGTCCGGCAGGTGGGCCTTCAGGGACTGTCCCGGCACCCCCTCTCCTACGCGCGGTGGGAGCCCGCGACGAGCATCGGCGTGACGCTGGGCCTCTTCCTGGGCCTCGGCGTGCTCATCGGCTTCGCGGCGCGCGGCGAGGACGTGGCGTTTTGGCTGCCGGTCCTCAGTGCGGCCATCGCCTGGACGGCGCTGGTCGGTCTGCCCCTGGTCCTGCCGCACGGCATCGCCGGCGCCCGCCGGAGGCGCCTGCTGCGCCGGGCGGTCGAGGCCCTGCCGCCCCAGTCGAACGGCCCTGGCGCCCGCCCCGGCCAGGCGGGCGAGAGCCGGGGCCTGGTCACGTATCACGACGGCTGCCTGCGTGTGCTCACGCCGCAGGGCCAGGCCGTGGCCATCCCGTTCGCCTCGATCCACCTGGTCGAGGAGTTGCCCCCGAAGGGGATGTGGGGCTTCCCCGGTATCGACGTGCTGACCCACCAGGGCGCCTGGACGGAGATCCGCGTCACGGACAAAACGGAGCTGGTCGCCACCCTGGAACAGGCCCGGGTCCCCGTCCTGCGGGCCATCAAGAATTACGACGGCTGATCCGCCCGCTACACTGAGCCGAGCCCCGCCCCAGTAGCTCAGGGGATAGAGCACCGCTCTCCTAAAGCGGGTGTCGCAGGTTCGAATCCTGCCTGGGGCACACAGCGCTGTTCGGCCTCGGACTCCCTGTCCGGGGCCGTTTGCGTGAACGGACGGGGAGTCGATCTCCGAATGTCTCCCAACGGATCAGCATCACCCGGCACGGACTCCGGGCCGGGCTTCTGCGCGGAAGGTCCGCGCGGCCGCCGTCAACGACGAGGAGAACTTCGGCCTGGTCTTCGACGAAGCCTTCGAGAAGAAGATGGCCGAGCACATCGACACCGTCGCCGACCTCGGGCGGCGGTACTTCAGCCACGACGACAGCTTCAAGCAGTCGCTCAACCAGGGTGCGCGCCGGGCGGCTTGGCGGATGAGCCGCAGAGAGGAGAACATCGACGACGCGGCCTGAAGCAGCTCGGGCCGCCGCCCGGTCATCCGCCGCGGTGGAGGGGGACGCCGGCGATGACGGACGTGCCGGAGACCGGGCGGGGCCGGACGTTCCAGGCGGTGGCGAGGTGGTCGACGAGGAGCAGCCCTCGGCCGTTCTCGGAGTCTGCGTCCGGGCACGCGACGGCGGGCCTGCGGTTGCCGGTCCCCGGGTCGGAGACGGCAAGCCAGTAGTGGCCGTCCGCGGGCCACAAGACGAGTTCGACGAGCTCGTCGTCTTCGGGACAGGCACCGTGGCGGATGGCGTTGGTCACGAGTTCGGTGGCCAACAGCGCGAGGTGGTTGCCGAGATGGGGCCGCAGCCGGTGCGGGAGGGCTTCGGCGACGGCGCGCCGTGCCCGCGGAACCGAGGCGGGGTGGGCCGGGAGGCGCCACAGGGCAGGCACGAGGGGGATTTCAGGCATGGCCAACTCCGATGCGTTAATGAGGGGTTTGGTTCGCCGGTGGCTTGCCGCCCTGGTCGCGGGCACACCCGCCCCAGGGCAGACGGGCACGCTCGCGCGGTGCACTTCCGGCGCTGCGGTGCGTAGCTTGCGCAACACGTACAGTAGAGCATGGCGTGGTAAATTTGCCATCCTCTTTGGAGGATTAACCGCGCACTGATGAGCCGGGCCCATCAGGCGCCTGAGTGGCCAGCGACACGGAGGGGGCGACATGCCGTCGAGAGTTTTCCTGACTGAGCGTCAGAAACGTCTCGGAAGTGAGTTGCGGAGGATGCGTACCGCAGCGGGAATGTCCGCCGAGTACGCGGCGGGTCTCCTCGGAGTCGACCGCGGCAAGATTTCCAACATGGAGTCCGGAGTCCGCGGGATCAGCGAAGAGAGGCTTCGGACGCTGGCTGTCAACTGCGATGTCACCGACATCAAGTACGTAGAAGCGCTGGTTGAGATGGCCCTGCCTCGTGCGGGCTGGTGGGAACGCTATCGGGGAAGCCTCCCCCAAGGGCTGCTGGACATCTGCGAAACGGAGGCCCGCGCAGCACGCCTGCGGGGTGCGAACACCGTGCATGTACCGGGCCTGCTCCAGACATCGGAGCACGCCATGGCCATCTTCCGCGCTGCGGTCCCGGCCTTGCCCGAACACGAAGTCGCGCTCCGGCTGGCGCTCAGATCGGAACGCCAGCAAGTGATCGGCGGCGACGATCCGGTCGGCTACGTCGCTGTGATCCACGAGGCGGCTCTGCGAATGCAGTTCGGCGGACGGGACGTTGCCCGCGCCCAGTTGGAGCACCTGCTGGAGGTCTCCCACGGGGACAACATCACCGTGCTCGTCCTCCCTTTCGCCCACGGCGCCTTCCCCGGAGCCGGACAGACGGTCGTATACACCGAGGGGCCCGTCCCGCAACTCGACACAGTGCAGGTGGACAGCTCCCACGGACCCGCCTTCCTGCACGCGGAAGGGCAACTCACGAAATACCGGGCGCAGCTCGACCTGTTGGAAGACTTGGCACTGTCCCCGGAGCGGTCCCGCGACTTCATCCGCGAGATCGCTCGCCACATGTGAGGAGAAGCCGATGACCGGCATCACCTGGGAAGACCCCTTCTGCGCGGAAGGCAGTTCCTGCTTCCGCCTCGGAACCGACGCCGAGGGCAACGGCTACATAGCCGTCAGCGGCCAGGAGGACCATTACCTCACCGACTCCATCGAGGCTCTGCGTACCCTGATCACCGACATCAAGGCGGGCAAGGCCGACCACCTGCTGTAGCCGATGACCGGAGCCCGCCGCTGGGTGAAGCGGTGTGCCGTGACTGGAACTTCACCCGCAGCCCAGGGTGGCTCAGCCATCATGGTCGGTGCGGCCGCAGGCTTGCGTCGGCCAGCCAGCCAGCCAGCCAGCCAGCCAGCCGGCCGGGCGGGCGGGCGTGCAGTGGCGGATGGCGCGACGACGGTTGCGCAACGCGTGGCGCGGGCACGGAAGCTCACCGCCCACCGGCGGACTGCCGATCCGCGTCAACAAGCCAATGTGGATGCGGGAGATCGCTTGCGCCTTGACACAGCGCAACCGCCCGGCCAACGTCGACCGCAAGGATGCGCAACTGACGTGGCGTGGGAGGGGACAGTGGATCTACAGTTCATTGGGATCGACCCCAACACCGGGGGCGAGGGATCGCCGACGGTGTGGGTGGAGGAGGAGACCGCCGACCTCGTCCTTCAGGGGATCAAGGCCGAGGAGGCATTGGAAGCGCTGATCGGCGGGACGGAGTGGGTCGCCGGGCACGAGACGGGGATCCCCGGCCACGAGACGGTGATCCGCGTTCCGGCTCGCATGGTCCCGATCCTGAGGAAAGCGTGTGATGTCGCAGAGCAACGTGCCAAGCTTCGCTGATCTTTTGGCCAATGCCCGCCGCAGCGCGGTGCATTTGGAGATGCGTGACGTCTACGCCGTCGGCGACGAGACGGAAGAGTTCGAGCGGTTCAAGCTCACTGGAACAATTGACCTCGACCCAACGGCGCGCTGGTGGCCTCAGTGGCTGGGCATGGTGCGGAAAGCAGTCGGCCGGGGTGTGGTGATGCGCCGTGCCAGGATCGTGTCCGAGCCCGTGACCGACTACATCCGGTGGGAGCACGCCGCCACTCCACTGAACCTCGACGCTGGTGAGCTGGTCCGCTGGTTGCCGAGGCGTCAGTCCGTGGACATCGCGCTGCCTGGAGCCGATTTCTGGTTGTTCGACGACCATATCGTGCAGTTCAACGTCTTTACGGGTGACGGCGACTGGGCCGATCCACCGAAGGAGTTCAGCGAGGACCCCGTCGTGGTTCAGCTGTGTGCGTCTGCGTTCGAAGCGGTGTGGCAGCGCGCCATTGACCACGAGAAGTTCGCCGTCTGACCCGGCGCACGCACGTCCATGCCCGTTTCCCCCTCGTCCAGCGCCCAGGCGGCCCGTGAAGCGCTCGCCGTGCGCCTGACTCATCTCCGCAAGGACGCCGGCCTCACCGGGAAAGAGCTGTCTGCCCGGTGCGGCTGGCATCCGGCGAAGACCACGCGCATTCAGAAGGGCGAAGCCGCGCCATCGGATACCGACATCCGGGCCTGGTGCTGCGCCTGCGGGGCGGAGGATCAGGCTGAGGACCTGATCGCCACCGCACGTGCGGTTGACTCCATGTACGTGGAGTGGCGCAGGATCCACCGGAACGGCATGCGCAAGGAACAGGAAGACCTCTACGCGCTGTACGAACAGACCGCGGTGACCCGCGCATACGTCTCCAACGTCGTTCCTGGCTTCTTCCAGACCCCCGCCTACGCCACAGCCCTCATGAGCCGCTTCACCGACTTCCACGGCACTCCGAACGACATCTCCCAGGCTGTCGCCGCCCGTGTAGCCCGCTCACGTTTCCTTTACGAAGGGACCCACCGCTTCGTTGTCCTCATGGAGGAGTGCGTTCTGCGCTACCGCATCGGCGATGCCGAGACGATGACCGGGCAGCTCCAACACCTGCTCGCGGCCCTGCCGTTGCCTTCGGTCTCCCTCGGAATCATCCCGTTCACCGCCGAGCGCGTTCTCTGGCCTTTGGAAGCCTTCTACCTTCACGACGGCGCACGTAATGTCGTCGAAACGCTGACGGCTGAGATCAACATCGTCCAGCCTCGTGAACTCGCCGACTATCGCCGGGCCTTCGCCACGCTGACGAGGATGGCCGTTTACGGCGACCGAGCCCGCGCGTTGATCGACAACGCGGTCAACGCCCTGAGGTAGCCGCGCAACTTCGCGCAACTTCCTGGAGGCGGCTCCTCGGTGATCCGTAACGTCGTGGAAGTCGACCCCGCCGGGCGCATGGCATCCGTAGGAGGTTCTCTCCAGTCCATCGACTCGTGCGGCCCAACGCGGGGGGACGGAGCCCGATCTGTGGCGACGGACGGGCCTCACCCGCGCCCAACCGGGCCGGAACACCGAGAGCAAGGGGGCGCGGCATGGCCGCGACCGCTGAGATCGAGAGCGCCACGTCCGTGGTGCGCCTGACTGCCGTTCGTCCGTGGGGTGCTGGCCGACTCGCGCCGTACCCGACCCCATGCGCCGTCCGCACGCGACGGTCACCGTCGACCCCGACACGCAGCTCGGCGTCTTCCGCGACCGTTCCGGCCTGGTGGTCGAGATGGGCAAGCACGGGACCAGCAAGGGCACCGAGACCTCGACGACCACGAACTCGGACTCCAAGAACGACCAGGGCCACGACCAGGACTCCGAACAGGACTGACGAGGTGACCGAAGAGAGGCTGGTGCTGGTGGCCACCGAGGCGGACGACCTTACTGCCGACATGGTGATCACCGAGCTCAACCGGCGGAGAGTGCCGGTAGTCAGGTTCAACCCCGCCGACATCGGCGCCGACCTGACGATCTCGGCTCGGTTCGGCACCTGCCCGGCCTCCGTGGCCGGGCAGGTGCGTACCCCATCGAGAACCGCTGACCTGCCGCGTGTCCGGGCGGTGTACTGGCGCCGCCCGGAGTGGCCCGCCTTCCCTCACTTGGGCGGCGACGATGCGCGGTTCGCTGCCGCACAGGTCCGCTACGGACTCGGCGGAAGCCTCTACGCCCTCGACGGCCCACTGTGGGTCAATCACCCCCTCCGCATCGCCGCAGCCGACTACAAGCCCGCTCAGCTCGCCCTCGCCCAGCGCCTCGGACTCACCGTGCCGCCGACTCTTGTGACCAACGACCCGGACGAGGCAAGGGAGTTCATCAGCATCCAGGGCGAGGTGATCCACAAGACACTGCGGTGGACCCCGTACCAGCGGGATGGGGTACCGGTGACGGGATGGGCGGAGCCGGTCACCGCTGCCGAGATCGACGAGAGTGTCCGCGTCACGCCTCACCTGTTTCAGGCCCGCGTGGACAAGGTCGCCGACCTTCGGGTGCTGGTGGTCGGTCGGCGCACGTTCGCCGTGCGCATCGACTCCGATCTTCTGGACTGGCGCAAGGACTACAGCGCCCTCTCCTACACCGTGGAATACCTGCCCGACCAGGTGAACAAGGCGCTGCTCACCTATCTGGAGCGCCTCGGACTGGTGTCCGGGAGTTTCGATCTCGCCGTGGACCGGGCGGGGAACCACTGGTGGCTGGAGCTGAATCCGAATGGCCAATGGGGGTGGCTGGAGACGGAAACCGGCCTGAAGATGTCCGCTGCCTTCGCCGATCTACTCTCACAAGGATGTGGATCATGAACGACTCCGCACCCGAACGGCGTCGGCTCGCCGCTCTGCTCGCGCACAACGGCATCCTCACTTCGCCTTGGCTGCGAGCTGCCGTCGAGGCCGTGCCGCGTGAGCTGTTTCTTCACCCCGGGGTGTTCCTCGACGAGGGCGGCGTCTGGCGACCCGTCACCGCGGTCGGTACCGAACCGGCCACGTGGCTGAAGATCGCGTACAGCTACGACACTCTCACCACCCAGCTCGATGGACACCTCACCGCCGATCGGGCTAGCCATCCCCTACCTGGCGTGCCCACTTCGTCTTCCACCACCCCGGCCACCGTGGTCGGCATGATCGAGAGTCTGGACGTGGAGGCTGGACATCACGTGCTGGAGATCGGCACGGGCACCGGCTACTCCACGGCCCTGATGTGTCACTACCTCGGTGAGGACAACGTGACGACGGTCGAAGTGGACCCGGAGGTGGCCAACCGCGCGGACACCGCGCTGGAGATGGCCGGGTTCTCCACCTGGACCGTGACGGGCGATGGGCTCCTCGGACATCCGCGCCGTGCCCCGTACGACAGGGTGATCGCTACCTGTGCGGTCCGCCGCATCCCTCACACCTGGGTCCGGCAGACCAAGCCAGGCGGTGTCATCTTGACGACCCTCGGCTCCTGGCCCTACGGAACTGGCCTCGCAAAGGTCACCGTTGGCAACGACGGCACCGCCGAGGGCGGAATCATCGGCCGCTCCTCCTTCATGCAGGCGCGAGCCCAGGCCATTGTCCCCGTAACCGGCGACCTGTCCGCCCGTACCGCCTACATGGACAGCGCGCGGGGCTCAACGGTGTCACCCCTCGCGCTGGAGCAGTGGATGCCTGCCTTCCTTGCCCAGCTCGCCGCACCGGGCACGCAGTTCGTTCGCGCCACTCGGAGCGACGGCACCCCGCTGCTGTACCTGTTCGATCCAGAGCACGAATCCTTTGCCGAGTTCATCGCCGCCAAAGGCGACTGGACCGTCCGCCAAGGTGGCCCGGTGGCCATCTGGGACGCCATCGAGCGGGCTCTCGTCGCGTGGGAGGGCGCCGGCAGTCCGGACATCACCGCCGTACGACTCCGCGTTACCAACACGCATCACTCCTACTGGATCGGGGACGACCCGGCGCTGCGGTGGGAGCATCGCCTCGCCTGAGCGGCGGCGAAGCCTGCTCCGGGCGCCTGCCGCCCTCCCGGGTAGGCAGCCACCCCCTCCGTACCCTCTCTGTCATTGTCGTGTGAGACGTCCCGAAATGATCAGTTAGCCTGTGAGGGCACGAACGGAGTCCCACCCGCATGACCAGCACCACCGGCCCCGGCGCCGATCCCGCGCCGAAACCGAAGCGCCGTACCTTCTCGGCTGAGTACAAGCTGCGGATCGTTGCCGAGTACGACGCTGCCCCGGCCGGGGAGAAGGGCGCGATCCTGCGTCGCGAGCGCCTGTACTCTTCCCACGTCATCGAGTGGCGTCAGGCCCGCGATGCCGGCGCTTTGACCGCGTTGACCGACCACCGCGCCACGCCCGCCCGCCCGAAGAAATCCGCCGCCGAGTTCGACAACGAGAGGTTGCGGCGGGAGAACGAGCGGCTGCGCAAGGAGGTGGCCAGGAAGGACGCAGCGCTGGAGGTGCTGGGAAAACACACGCGCTGTTGGAGCGGTTCTCCGGCAGCGCGGACTGAACGATGTCCTGGGCGGCCATCTGCACGCCTGTGTTGAGGAGTTGAGGGCTCACCTCGGCATCGTGGACGCCTGCCGGATCACCGGCCGCTCGCGTGCCACCCACCACCGGCGCCTTCGCCCGAGGCCACCCAGGGAGAGGACGCCGCGCCCGGCCCCGGTCACCGCCCTGTCGGCCGCCGAGCGCCAGGCGGTGCTCGAGCTGATGAACACCGGCGAGTACGCCGAGCTGCCCCCGGCCCAGATCTACGCCCGGGAGCTGGACGAGGGCCGCTACCACTGTTCCGAGCGAACCATGTACCGCAATCCTTGAGGCTGCTGGGCAGACGGGCGAACGCCGCCGTCAGGCGGCCCATCCGGCCAGGACCGTGCCGGAGCTGGTGGCTGACGGGCCCTCGCAAGTGTTCACGTGGGACATCACCAGGCTCGCCGGGCCTCAGAAGGGGATCTGGTACCACGCGTATGTGATCATCGACATCTTCAGCCGGTACATCGTCGGATGGACGGTGGAGCGGGCCGAATCGGCCGAGCGGGCTGAGGAGTTGATCCGCGAGACCATCGAGCGCAACGGCATCGTCCCGGAGACGGTGCACGCGGACCGCGGCACGTCGATGACGTCCAGGAAGGTATCGCAGCTGCTGATCGACCTCGGCGTCACCCGCAGTCACTCCCGCCCCAGGGTGAGCAACGACAACCCCTACAGCGAGGCCCACTTCAAAACCACCAAGTACGCCCCGGATTATCCGGAAAGGTTTGACTCGCTGGCGCATGCGCGGGAGTGGACGGAGGGGTTCATCGGCTACTGCAACCACACCCACCGCCACTCCGGGATCGGCTACCACACCCCCGCCTCCGTACACTTCGGGACCGCAGAACTGGTCCGCGAGCAGCGCGCCGCCACCCTGGCCGCCGCCTACGCGCGACACCCCGAACGGTTCAACCGATGGCCAAAGCCGCCACGCATCCCCCGCCAGGCATGGATCAACGACCCGGCCAAGCGCAGCCAACTCGAACAACACAGTTCATAGCAGCACAAGCGTTTCATTTGACTTGACAGGTTGCGAGTCCCAGTTGATGGTTGACCGCCTGCCACCTTGACCCAACACCGAGCTGGGTAGCACAGCCGTTTGCTCCTCGCCGACAACGAAGAACGGGACTACCCCCGCCACGCCAGCCAGCCAGCCAGCGACAACTGTCTCCATGGGGTCCGCTGGAGGTCATTCGGTGGGAAGGTGGTCGGTGAAGATGCCAATCAGCAGGCGGCCTTCCAGACGCGGGTCCGGCAGGCTGAAGTGCACCCGGTTGCGGTGGCGGTCCTTCTTCGCGTGCCACTCGCACTCGTAGACCTCTCCCTCGTGGGTGACCTCGCGCTGCTTCATGAGCTTCCTGCTGGCGCGGGTCTTCGGGCTTTCGGGGGAGACGTCTATTCCGTGCCGTCCGAGCGCGGCCTGCACCTGATGCGGGATGCCCGCGTGCCCGTGCAGGGCGTCGGCGAAGTGGTCGTGGATCACGGACAGAGCGTGGACGACCCAGTCGCGGAGTTCTCGATAGGTGCCGTCAAACTTGCGGAAGGTAAGAGAGTCGGCGAAGGCCAAGCCGGGGAACGCCTCCCGCACACGGTGCAGGAAGTCCTGTTCGGTCACGTCCTCGCGGGTGAAGAGGGAGCGCCAGAATTCGCCGTGGGCCGAAAGGGCGGCCAGGAAATGCACTGCGGCGGTGGCCGGTGCGGGGGGCGGCCCGGTCGTTGCCGTGACCGGCTGCCAGCCACGCGGGCCGGGGCCCGGGAAGACGAGGCAACAGGTGTGGTGGCCGTCCCGGGCCTGGCGCCAGGCGTAGCCGATGGACCAGGCCATGTCCCGGACGATGCCTGCCACTTCCACCCGGTCGGGCAGGCCGGAAAGGTCGGGGCTCCATGCGGGGCAACGGTCCATCAGCCGCACCATCCGCAACCGCGCGTCCCGGCCGGGCCTGGGTACTCCGTTCTCGTAGAGCACCTCGAAGAGCGGCTGGCCGTCGGCGCACTCGGTCTCGGTCCACCATGGAGAGACCATGACCGTCCAGCGTCCGCCTAACTCCTCCAGCACGTCGCAGAAGTCGTCCAGCAGATCCGTCAGGCGTTCCTCGCCAAGACCGCGGAAGTCGAAAGACGACTCGTCGACGACGAAACGCGGCCGATCACCGCCTCCTGCGCCTGGCACGCGCCAGCCTCCCCAAGTCCCGTTCGATCTGGTCGAAGAAGCCCTCCGGCCACCCGGAGAGTTCACCGGTTGCGGACAGCTCGATCGGTATCGCACCGACCTGTTCGGCGCCGTAGTAGTGGACGAGTACGGACTCCGGATCCAGCACGCCGTCCTCCGCCACCGCCAGGCGTGCGCCGTTGAGCACATGGTCGCTGTGGGTCTCGACGACGACCTGTGCTCCCGCGCCGGCGACCCGCGCCAAGAAGCGGGCGAGCCGGGACTGCCCGCCGGGGTGAAGGTGGGCTTCGGGGTTCTCCACGATCAGCAGGTCCCCGGGGCGGGTGAGCAGCCCGGCCACGATCACCGGCAGGGCGTAGGAGAAGCCGAAGCCCATGTTGCCCGGGCGGATGGCCTCGCTGAGCAGCCCCGGTTCGCGAAAGCGGATGGTGCTGGCCGTGATGCCCGGCGGCCACTGCGCCTGGATCTCGACGGGCCGGATGATATCCGACGCCCACATCTCGACCTGGGTGCGCAGGACGGTGACGCCGTGCGTCGAGGCAGTGGCAGGGTGACGCAGTTCCGGCCGTACTTGTCGGCTCTCGTGCAGGGCGAGGAGCTGCGCCGTGTATTCGCCGCGCACGCCCACCCCAATGAGGTCGGGGTGTTCGGCCGAGACGCCGAGCTGGTCCCGGGGGCCGAGGCGCTCGGCACAGAGATAGGTGAAGGAACAGCCTCGGCCAGAGAGTTCCGGCAGCGGGTGTCCCTGCTGTTCGCCGACTTCCAGGTAGAGGGCCTGTTCGTCGGGGACGGTGAATCGGACGAAGCAGGGTGCGGACGCACGGTCGCTGCCCACTTCCACAGTGATGGACGAGTCGGGGGCGTCCGGATGCAGCACTTCGTGAGCCTCGCCGAGGGCGAGCCCGTAGGGCCCGTTGAGCTGCACCGAGCGGGTATCCGGTGAGTCGGCGAGTTGCCGGGTGAGCAGCAAAGTCTGGATGGTGGTGCTCTTGCCGGTGCCGTTCAGCCCCGTGAGGACAGTGAGCCTGCGCAGGGGGAAGTCCGCCTCCGCGAACCGCTTGAAGTGGCGGATGCCGAGCGAGGTGATCAACGTCCGGCCTCCGCCGCATGGGCCGTCTTCTCGAACCGGTAGAACACCTTGGTGATGCCGCCAGTGGAGGTGGTGATGGCGTCCAGGTAGATGTAGTCCTCCGTCATCAGCTTTCTTGCCGTGTCGACGATGGCCTGCTTGCGGCGCTGGAGATCGGCCTGCTCGTAGCGGGCCAGGGTGATTGCCCAAACCTCGAACAGTGCCCGGTTGATGGGCAGCCGCCAGTCCGCGCCCAGAGACCACTTACGGAAAGCGTGATCGCCGAAAACGAGACGGGCGTTGCGCATGGCTTTGGCGAAATCATCCTGGAGGGCCGCCACCTGCGCGTCGTCAACCTCCTCTGGGGAATCGAGCTTTGCCGTGGCCTTTTGGAGGAAGGGGTCCATGGCGGCGACTCTGCGGTACCCCTCGGGGCCGTCCAGCCAGAAGGCGGCAAAGCGGAGAGCCATTTCCCGGTCGTTCATGCGTCGGTGGCCACCCAAATTGTTGGTCGCCTCGTTGAAGGCGGCTGTCGAAGTCATCTCCTTCAGAATGCGGCGACTGCGGTCCCTGCTCATGCAGTGTCGGATCTCTTGGGCGTTGAGCGGTGTCCCGCCGGTGTTGATGCGCTTGAAGATGTCGTACATCACATCCGGCGGAGTCGTCGGGTCGATTACGTGGGCGATGATCTGGGTGTTGTGAAGCCGGCGTTTCCAGGGAGCCGGCAGGTCTTCGAAACGCTTCCCCTCCACGGCTTCACCGAGGTACTCCAGCCCTTTGAGATGGAAGCCTGACGTCGTTCCACCGCGTACGAAATCGTGGATGGTGGAAAGCCGTTGGAGGCCGTCCACCACGCGCATCCTGCCGTCAGCATCTTCCGCGAAGTAGAAGGCCGGTAGCGGAATCTGGAGCAGCACAGACTCGATCAGCCGAGATTTCTGTCCGTGGTTCCAGACCTGATTCCGCTGGAAATCCGGGGCGAGTTCGAGAGAAGCATCATCGTCGATCAGGTCCAGGATGTTGCGCAGGGAGAATTGCTTGGTATTGACCCTGATCTGCTCCGGGTTCCAGGGGCGCGCGATGTCCGGATTCTCGTCGTCGGCTTCCTTCTCGACCTCGATGCCCATTGGCTCGTTGTTGAAGTACTCTTCACGGACCTCAGGCGGCTCGGTGGGCTCCGGGGGCGTCAGGCTCGTCATGCAGGAGATCCTAGCCTCGGCCCTTCGTGACGGTCCGTCGGATTGGCGGGCGGACCGTTTCGTCTCTTTGAGCTGACGAATGGGTGGGGATGGGGTCCTGCTGGCGCGTCGGGTGGCGCCGGTCCACGGTTCCGGGATGGGTCAGGCTCGTCGGGACTGGCGAAGTGGCAGGGCAGCCGGGGTTCGGGAGGCGTGGTTGAGTGCGTGGCCACCGACACCATCGACGTGCTTCGCACCCTGATCGCCCACATCAAGGTGGGCAAGGCCGATCACCTGCTGTAGCCCCGCAACCGACGGCGACTCCGCCATCATGGTGAACGACAACCCAACGGGCGACGGGATAGCGGGGGCACAACGCGTGACGCCCGCGCGGAATCGGCGAACAGGGTCGCTACGAGCTGATTGAGGAGATCGAGTCCGGCGGCGTGGGCACGGTCAGCGGGCCGGGATGGCTTTCCAGCAGACGCACCGAGCGTGCGTGCCAGGCAGCACGGCGATCGAGCAGGGCGTGCAGGGGGCCGGCGTCGACGAGGAGTGCCGTCATGCGCGGTGCCGGCCCTCCTCCTCTGTGAGTACGTCGCGTTCTTCTGCCAGGCCGGCGAGGATCTCCTCCATACGCTCGGCGATGTCCGAACGCCCACTGTCACCGGCGCCGGCCGAGCGGAAGCGCCGCCGCGCCTGTCCCGGCTTTCCGACACCCGGGAGGTGGGCCGTGATGGCCTCCCGGGCCCACTCGGAGATGGTCATGCCGCGCCGGGCGGCCTCGTGACGCATCCGAGCGTCCAGGCTGTCGTCCAGCTTGATGGTCGTCCTCCGCATGTATGCCAGCATGCCCGCCGTCCCGCTCCGCCGGGTTGGCGGAGCGGGCGGCCGGTCAGCGGCCCAGGGCCTGGGAGACCTCGCTGCGGAGGTCCGGGAGCATGTCGTGCAGCACCCCGGGGCAGAGCGTGTTGCCGAAGTCCTTGTGGCCGTAGATCTCGGTCGGGCGGATGCCGTACTGCTGGCAGATGAAGGCGCAGAGCTGCACCAGGACGTCCCACTGGGCCTGGGGCGGGAGCGCGCCGTCGTGGTAGGCGCCCTCGTTGGCGATGCCGATGCCCTCGTAGTTCTGGCCGGAGGTGTGGGCGCCGAGTACGAAGCTGGTGCCGCCGAGGAGGGTTTCCAGGCTGCGGTGGCGGCCCTCGGTGAGCCAGCCGCCGCGGCTGTTCACGAACAGGTAGCCCGTGTCGATCCAGCCGTTGTCGTCCATGTGCAGGGCCTGCACCCAGCGCGCGTGGGAGTGGGCCTGGGCGCGGGAGAAGTTGGAGGTGTTCGTGCTCACCGTGTGGTGGATGATGATCTTGTTCGGCCGGTTGCGGAGGATGGTGATGTTGCCGCTCGGGGGGCGTGCGCCCCAGGCCGTAGTGCCGTCGATGTCGGGCTCGATGACGTCCGCCGCCCGCGCCGTGGCCGGCAGCGCGGTGGCGGCGGCGAGGCCCGCCGCGCCTGTGAGCAGCATGCGACGCCGGAGGGAATGGTCGCGGATCACGATGACTCCTTGAGGGCTGTGGGGGGAACACCGGTGGGCCGGCCGCCGCCGGCCCACCGGTGGGAGATGCGCGAACGCCTCGGTGGCTACGCGGTGTTGTTCGCCAGCGCGAGCAGACGGTCCCGCGATCCGTTGAACTTGTTGCGGTCGACGTTGCCCGAGATGCCGCTCACCGAGCCGGTGCTGGTGTACTGCCAGACCGTCCAGGTGGGGAAGCCGGCCGGGATGTTGGGGCTGGAGACACCCCAGTGCGCCACCCACAGCGGGCTCTTGCTGGCCATGCCGGTCCAGCTTCCGGTGCAGGAGTTCCACCAACTGGCCGTCGTGTAGATGACGACGTCGCGGCCGGTGCGCGCCTTGTAGGTGTTGTAGAAGTCGTTGATCCACGTCCGCATCTGCGTGGTGGACAGGCCGTAGCAGGAGGCCCCGTACGGGTTGTGCTCGATGTCCAGGACGCCGGGCAGGGTCAGGTTGTCGCGCGACCACGCGCCGCCGTTGGAGGCGAAGAAGTTGGCCTGGGTGGCGCCGCCTGAGACGTTGGGGCGGGCGAAGTGGTAGGCGCCGCGGATCACTCCGGCCGCGTGGGCCGCCGGGTAGTTCCGGTCGAAGCTCGGGTCCGTGTAGGTGGTGCCCTCGGTGGCCTTCATCCAGGCGAACTGAATGCCGGAGCTGCGCACCGAGGTCCAGTTGATGGTGCCCTGCCAGTGCGAGACATCGACGCCCTGGACGCCGGAGGTGTCGAACGGGGTCAGCGACCGCTCACCGGACGGGCCGGTGCCTTCGTGGATCTCCGTTCCCACACCCATGTACGCCTGGCCGGGCCGGATCGTGGGGGCGTCGTCCGCGGCGGCGGCCGGGCTCGTCGGCGCGAGCAGCAGCGCGAGCACCGCGCCGAGCGCGCCGGCCGCGGCGGCGGTGCGCCGGCGGAAGCGGGGGGTGAGGGCTCTGAGTGATGGCATGGGGGTTGCCTCCTGGCACGTCAGTGGGGGTTCAGTGTGGGGACTGAGAATGACGAAATATTGACGTGAGCGCGTCATTAGTGACGCATGTCCGGGGCCGGTGCGTAAAGCCGTTTCGGGACCCCTCTGTGGTCGAGACCAGTGGAGGGTGCGGGGACCGGCGGCTACGCGCGTCACACGGCGAAACTTTCACGTCGCGAAAGCGCCGGATCACCCACCGGAGCGTGCGGGGCGGCGTCCGCGCCGGGCAGGAGTGGGCGGCGTCCGGCTGGGCACCCGGAGGGGCGCAATCTGAGCCCAAAGGGGACGAAAATGGAAATCTCCGGCATTATCAGCGCGATAGTGATCGGCCTTGTGATCGGAGTGCTGGCCCGGCTGGTCCTGCCCGGGCGGCAGCGCATCGGCCTGCTGTGGACGATTGCCGTCGGCATCGTCGCGGCGCTCATCGGCACGGCCATCGCGGACGGGCTGGACGTCGCCGACACCGATGGCGTCGACTGGATCGAGTGGCTGATCCAGATCGGCCTGGCCGCGGTGGGGGTGGCGGCCGTGGACCGGGTCAAGGTGCGGCCCTGAGGGTTTCCCGCGCGCTTCGCCCGGCTACCCGGCACGTGCACGCGCACCATCGAGTGAACTGTACGGAGGTACCGCCATGTTGAGGGCAATCGCCGACGTGCTGCGCACGGTCGGCGGCGCGGTCGCGATGATCGTCTCGCTGCCGTTCCGTCTGCTGGCCCGGCTCTTCGGCGGCGTGTCCGACACCGTCCGCGGCCGGCACTGAACCGGCCGCTGGCGCCGAACGTTTCACCCGCGACGCGGGCCGGGCCGACGAGTGCCCGGCCCGCGTCGTCGCTCTCCCCCGTGGGGATGTCCCGGACGCGCCGTTGGCCTGGAGTTCTTCGAGTGTTCCGGTGCGGGGCGTCCGCCGCGCGGTGGGGGCGGACCATACTGCGGGCCGATCGGAGCGAACGGAACGCGGAGGTTCGTCATGAGGGCGATGCGGAACACGGGACGGCGGGCGGTGCTGGCGGGCGGTGTCGGCGCCGCGGCCGGGCTGGCGGTGCCGGGAGTGCTGGCGGGGGCCGCGCCGGCGCTCGCGCTGTCGGGGCGGCCCGCCGCGCGGTGGGGCGTGCAGGTCGGTGACGTGACCGGCTCCTCCGGGCTGGTGTGGGTGCGGTCCGACCGGCCGGCGCGGATGATCGTCGAGACCGCGGCCACCGAGTCGTTCCGCGACGCGCGGCGCTGGGAGGGCCCGCTGCTGGGCGCGGACAGCGACTTCACCGGCACCACCGCGCTGCGCGGCCTGCCGCCCGGCGAGCAGGTGCACTACCGCGTGCTGCTCGTAGACCCGGACGACTACCGGCGCACCGGCGAGCCGGTGGCGGGCACGTTCCGCACGGCCCCCGCGCGGCGCCGCGACGGGGTGCGGTTCGTGTGGTCGGGCGACCTCGCCGGGCAGGGCTGGGGCATCAACCCCGAGCTGGGCGGCTTCCGTTCGTTCGAGGAGATGCGCCGCCGCGACCCGGACTTCTTCCTCTTCAGCGGCGACACGGTCTACGCCGACGGGCCGATCGCCGAGAGCGTGGCCCTGCCCGACGGCAGCGTCTACCGCAACGTCACCACGCCGGAGAAGGCGAAGGTGGCCGAGACGCTGGCCGAGTACCGGGGCAACTTCCGCTACAACCTGCTCGACGAGAACCTGCGGCGGTTCAACGCCCAGGTCCCGTCGATCGTGCAGTGGGACGACCACGAGGTGACCAACAACTGGTACCCCGGCGAGATCCTGGACGACGCCCGCTACACCGAGAAGTCGGTGGACGTGCTGGCCGGCCGGGCCCGGCAGGCGTTCGCCGAGTACTTCCCGCTCTCCACGCTGCGCCCCGGCGCGCGCGAGGGCCGCGTGCACCGGGTGGTGCGCTACGGGCCGCTGCTGGATGTGTTCGTGCTGGACATGCGCACCCACCGCAACGCCAACTCTCCCGGCCGGCAGCAGGACGACCCGCAGGGCATCCTGGGCCGGGAGCAACTGGACTGGCTCAAGGGCCAGTTGCGCCGCTCGCGCGCGGTGTGGAAGGTGATCGCCGCCGACATGCCGCTGGGCCTGGTCGTGCCGGACGGCACCACGAACATCGAGGCCATCGCGAACGCCGACCCCGGCGCGCCGCTGGGCCGGGAGCTCCAGATCGCCGAGCTGCTGCGGTTCATCAAGCACCGCCGCATCACCGGCACCGTGTGGCTGACGGCCGACGTGCACTACACCTCCGCGCAGCACTATCAGCCGTCGCGCGCGGTGTTCAAGGACTTCGAGCCGTTCTGGGAGTTCGTCAGCGGGCCGCTGAACGCGGGCGCGTTCCCGGCGAACGCCCTGGACGGCACGTTCGGCCCGGAGCGCGTGTTCCTGAAGGCGCCGGAGCGGGCCAACGTCTCGCCGGCCGAGGGCTACCAGTTCTACGGCGAGGTCGAGATCGACGGCGACAGCGCCGAGCTGACCGTGCGGCTGCGCGAGGTGGGCGGCGGCGTGCTGTTCACCAAGTTGCTGCGGCCGGGCCTGGTCGGCCAGTAGGCGGTGGGCGCCGCCCGGGTCTCCCCCGAGGGCGAGGGCCGGGCGGCGTAGGGTCCGTCTTCAAAGGGGGCGTCCGTCCGCCCGCGGCGTCTGGTGCGTGCGATCGCAAGGCGCCGGATCGCCACTCGTACTTGGCCGTACTTGGGCGATTCGGCTGGGGGCACCTCCCAGCGTTAGCTGGGGGAGCAGCGAGTGTGCGTGCCAGGCGTCGCGGGCAGGGCGGCCTCTTTGAAGACGGGCCCTAGATCACCTTGCGGCGCACCAGCGCCCCCAGCACCAGCGCGCCCGGCAGCAGCGGGAGCCAGATGGTGATGAGGCGGTAGGCCAGCACGGTCGAGGTGGCGGCGCCGACCGAGGCGCCGATGGCGACCAGCGCCACCACCAGCGAGGCGTCCACCGAGCCGATGCCGCCCGGCGAGGGCACCGCGGCGGCCACCACCGACGCCGCCATATAGGCGAGCACGATGTGCGCGACGGGCACCGGCAGTTCGAGGGAGAGCGCCACCGCGACCAGGCCGGCCGCCTGGAGCAGCGGAAACGCCAGCGACCCGCCCCACAGCGCCAGCACCCGGCCGGGCCGGGCGTGCAGCGAACGGACATCGGTCAGCGCGGTGCGCAGGAACGTGCCCACCAGCCGGCGCAGCCGCCCGACGGCGAGGACCACGGCCACCAGCACGGCCAGCAGCGCCACCCCGGCCGTGGCGACCAGCGGCAGCCCGATCTGCTCGGGCAGCAGCGTCTGGAGCCGCAGCGCCTCGGGGAACGCCAGCAGCAGGAGCAGCAGCAGCGCCACCCGGGAAACGCCCTCGGCCAGGAAGTACAGCGCGAGCGCGGCGGAGTAACGGGCCGGGGGAACGCCGCAGCGGGCCATGAACCGGATGTTGACCGCGCCCGCGCCGATGCCGGAGGGCAGCAGGTGGTTGGCGGCCCCGGCCGCGAACTGCGTGACCACCAGCCGCTTCGCGGGCAGCCGTTCCAGGACCGTTCCCTGGCGCGCGAAGGACACCGCGACCCAGCCCAGCAGGGTGGTCACCACCGCCATGAGCAGCCAGAAGCGGTCCGCGGCGAGCACCTCGCGGCCGCCCGTTTCGATCAGCGACCAGTGCTGGGAGACCCAGACGGCGACGGCGACGAGCGGCAGGGCGCACAGGATCTGACGCAGTGGAAGCCGTCGCATGGCGCACAGGATGGCCGAGCGATGCGACGCAGCGGCGTCCCGCGGGGGACCGGCCGGTGGCGGGCAGGAAACGCGCGATCCCGGGGCCCGGGGCTCCTCCGGCGCGCGCCCGCCGGTTCCGCGCCGGATCATGGGCCCATGGCACCTGAGCAGCGGCCCCCGGCGGACCCGCCACCCGGCGCGCCTTCGGGGGAGCCGCTGGGCGGCGCGGGACGGCTGGGCACCGACTCGCCCGCCGGGCGGCGGGTCCTGGCCAGCGCCGTTCTCGGCTCCGGCATGGCGATGCTGGACGGCACGATCGTCACGGTAGCGCTGCCGCGCATCGGCGCCGACTTCGACGAGCCGATCGCCGGCCTCCAGTGGATCCTCAACGCCTACATGCTCACGCTCGCCGGGCTGATCCTGCTGGGCGGGGGCCTGGGCGACCGCTACGGGCGGCGCCGGGTCTTCGTCTGGGGCGTGGTGTGGTTCACCGTGGCGTCGCTGCTGTGCGGCCTGGCCCCCAACGGGCCGGCGCTCATCGCCGCCCGCGCGCTCCAGGGCGTGGGCGGCGCGCTGCTGACGCCCGGCTCGCTGGCGCTCATCCAGTCCTCCTTCGACCCGGACCAGCGCGCCAAGGCCGTCGGCCTGTGGTCGGGGCTCGGCGGGGTGGCCACGGCGTTCGGCCCGCTGCTGGGCGGCTGGCTGGTGGACGGGCCGGGCTGGCGGTGGATCTTCTTCATCAACGTGCCGCTGGCGGCGGCCGTGCTGTATCTGACGCGCGGCGTGCCGGAGAGCCGCGACTGGGGCGCGTCGGGCCGTTTCGACATCACCGGCGCCGTCCTGGCCGCGCTGTCGCTGGGCGGCATCACCTATGGGCTGATCAACGCGCCCGCCTACGGGGGGCTGGCCGGGGGCGCGCTGCTGGGCGTCGTCTTCGTCTGGTGGGAGAGGCGCGCGCCGCGACCGATGCTGCCGCTGGAGGTGTTCCGCTCGCGGCTGTTCAGCGCGACCAACGTGGTGACGCTGTGCCTCTACGCGGCGATCGGCGGCGTCTTCTTCCTGCTGCCCACCCAGCTCCAGAACGGCCTGGGCTACGACGCGCTGGCCGCCGGGGTCGCCTCGCTGCCGGTGACGGTGCTGCTGACCGCGCTCTCCGGCCCGGCCGGGGCGCTGTCCCAGCGGATCGGGCCCCGGCTGCCGATGACGCTGGGCCCGCTGGTCGCCGGGGCCGGGCTGGTCCTGCTGCGCCGCGTGCACCCGGGCGGCTCGTACTGGGCGGATGTGTTCCCGGGGGTGGTGGTGCTGGGGCTGGGGCTGAGCCTGTTCGTGGCGCCGCTGACAGCGACCGTGCTGGCGTCGGTCGACGTGCGCCGCGCCGGGGTGGCCAGCGGCGTGAACAACGCGGCGGCGCGCGTGGCGCAGCTCGTCGCGGTGGCGGCCCTGCCGCTGACCGTCGACCTGACCGCCGACGAGTACCGCTCGGCCGACGCGGTGGACCGGGCGTTCGGCGAGGCGGTGCTGCTGTGCGCGGCGCTGATGACGGTGGGCGCGGTGATCTCCTGGTTCACCGTGCCGGGCGCGCTGGCGCCCCGGGCCGCCCGGCCGCGCTGCACGCATCACTGCGCGGTGGGCGCGCCACCGCTGGAGCCGGGGGAGCGCGGGCGGCAGGGCGGGCGCGGCTCCCGGTCCCGGTCCGGGTCCTGGCGGGGGAAACGGGGGAGCGGCGGGCGTTGAACCCGGCCATAGTTGACCCATGACGTCCGCGGTGCGAGGGGTACGGGGGGTGCGGGAGTCGGCCGGGGGGCCGGCGGGGCTGTGGTCGCGCGACTTCCGGCTCTTCTTCACGGCCCGCGCGGTCGCCAAGCTCGGCGACATGATGCTGCCCGTCGCGCTGGCCGCCGGGCTGGTGGAGCACGGCGGCGGCGCGGGGGCGGTGGGGCTCGCGATGGCCTCGTTCACCGCCTGCTTCGCGGGCTTTGTGATCTTCGGCGGCGTCATAGCCGACCGGCTGGACCCCCGGGCGCTGATGATCGGCGCCGACGCCGTCCGGGTGGGCACGGAGGCGCTGACCGCCGTGCTCTTCTTCACGGGCCATGTCGTGCTCTGGCAGATCTGCGCGCTGGGCGCGGTGAACGGCGTCTGCGCGGCCATGTTCCAGCCCGGGGTCGCGAGCACCGTGCCGCGGATCGCGCGCGATGTGCAGGGCGCGAACGCCGCCATCCGCACCGCCGAGTCGTGCATGGCCGTCCTCGGCCCGGCGGCGGCCGGGATGCTGGTCGGCCTGACCTCGGCCGGCGGCGTGTTCGCCGTCCACGCGGCCACCTACGCGGTGAGCTGCGGGTGCCTGATCCTGCTGCGGCTGCCCCGGCGGCCGGCCCGCCGGCGCGCGGGCACGTTCCGGGCCGATCTCGTTGAGGGATGGCGGGAGTTCCTGGCCCGGCCCTGGATGTGGGGCGTCATCGTCATCTGGATGGTGTTCATGGCCGCGGCCGGGGGGCCCGCGGTGCCGCTGGTCGCCACGGAGATCATCGACGCGTACGGGGAGGGCGCGTACGGCGTCGTCAACTCGGCGCTGGGCGCGGGCATGGCCGTCGGCGGCCTGCTGGCCATGCGCATCCGGCCCCGGCGTCCGCTGCGGGCCGGGGCCATCGCCCTGTTCGGCTTCTGCCTCCAGCCCATCACGGTCGGCGCGGGGCTCGGCGTGGCGGCGATCACCGCCGGGTTCGTGGTGGCGGGCGCGGCGCTGGCGTTCTGGGGCGTCATGTGGGCGACCAGCATCCAGACCCAGGTGCCGGGCGCGGTCCTCAACCGCATCCACGCCTACGAGGTGGCCGGTTCGGTGGTGATGATGCCGGTCGGCCAGGCCCTGGCGGGCCCGGCCGCCGGCCTCTTCGGCCCACGCGAGGTGCTGCTGGCCGGCGGCGCGGTCTCGATCGCGGCGAGCGCGGCGCTGCTGGCCGTCCCACCGATACGCGGCCTCACCCGAGCGGCGGAACGGGAGGATCAGTCCGCCGCTTGATTCCCCGTGGTCATCGTGGTGTCCATCGGTGGAGGCGTGGGTCGAGGTGGCGGGCGGCCCACAGCACGGTGGTGGGGGTCATCGTCAGGGTCTCCCCGGTGGCGAACGCGAGGCGTTTGCGGTCGGGGCCCAGTGCGGTCATGTCGTGGATGGTGAACGCTTGGCCCCCGACCATCAGTTGGTCGCCGCGCAGGACGGTGCGGGCGTTGACCTCGACGGAGACCAGGACCGGGGCGGGTGGGGTGGCTATGCGGGGTGCGGGGCGGTAGGCCATGGCGGGCTTCTCCTTTGTCATCGGGGTGGGCAGGCGGGTGCGCAGGCGCGGAGTTCGTGGTCGCGGACGGTGGCCAGGACCCGGGCGCGGGTGCCGAGGCGGCGGGCGCACAGCGCGCATGCGATGCCGTTCCACTGGCGGGCGGTGAGGTGTTCGTCGAGGTCCAGCCCTATCAGCGCCAGCGGAAGAGGATCCTGTGGTGGTGTGGGGCACTGGTGCGATGCGCCCTGCGGGTAGAGGTTGCGGCAGGTGGCACAGGTGAGCAACGGCCGGGCGGGCGGGAGACGTTCAGGCACGGCCCGCCCTGCCGGGGTGGAGAACGTGCCGCAGGGCGTCGTACAACGCGCCGGGGTCGGTGAGGCAGTCGCCGTGTGCGGGGCTCAGCCACCGCGTGGACGGCCCGCAACGCCAGGATGCGGGCGGCACGGCCAGCGACCGGCCCTCGCCGAGGACCGCGACCCCGGGCACCCGTTCCTCCCAGCCGTCCGCCGCCCCGGGGTTCACCAGCCAGGACAGCGTCTCGGCCACCTGGTCCTGCACCACCGGCCCGGACCGGCCCTCCATTCGGGAAATGACACGAGACCCCACGAATGCAGGGAGCTGCACTGCGGCCCACCACCGGCCGCACGGCAGCAACTCCACGCCCTCTACGGGCATCCACGCGGGTTGTGCGTCTCTTGTCGCCATGAGTCGGCTCCCGTGATGATCTTCGTCGAGAATGGCTCGGTGCATCCACCCGGAGCTACTCGCGGTGAATCGGTCGGCTGTCTCCAAGTGGTGAGGAGCCAGCATTCACGGTTCCACCAGGACGTAACCACCGGCGTTTAATGCCGGTTGCCGCCATGTGCTGCCGTCTCACTGCCATTCCGGCGAAGGGCGCCTCCTTCCAGTCCGGGCCGGGTACAAAGGCCATGAAACGATTGGTCAGGACAGGAGATCGACGTGGGCAGAACTCCATTCGAGACGCTGGTCGCCGAACGTGGGTGGCAACGATTCAGCGTCTTCCGAAGGCGCTACGAGGACGCCGCTCGCACTCTGGCTGATCGGCTCCGGCGGCCGGAGATGCGCACCGCGACCATCAGTGCCAGGCAGTTCGCGCGCTGGCTGAGAGGCGACGTGGAATCGGCACCGCGTAACGACGCGCGCCTGATTCTTGAGCACTTGTTCGAGATGCCCGTCGAGCAGCTGCTGGGCACTGCACCCCCGGGTAAAGATGTGGCCGAGACAGCGATCGCAAGTTCGGTGTTCGATGCCAGGATGCAGGAGGACGCGGTGACATCGGCGGCCCGTGATTCAGCCCGCTTTGCGGCTCGTGCGGAGCGGAGCAATGTCGGTCCCCACACGCTCGACCAGATCCGGGCCGATATCGTGCGGATACTGGCCACCTATCCCAACCGCCCCGTCGAGCCGCTGTTCTGGGAGGTCAAAGAGATCCGGGACCGGACCTTCGAACTGCTGGAAGGGCGTCAGCCCCCGGCGTACACGAGGGACCTCTATCTGGCCGCTGGCGTGCTGTGCGGCATTCTGGCCAATGCCAGCTTCGACCTCGGCCGCCTCGTTGCCGCCGAGACGCAGGCCCGTGCCGGTTTTCTCTGTGCTGAACTCGCCGGCCACAACGGGCTGCGCGCATGGCTGCGTGGCCTCCAGGCCCTGATGGCGTACTGGGACGGCAGGGGCGAAGACGCCGTGCGCCTGGCCGAGACCGGCCTGGACTTCCCACCCGAGGGAGGCACCGCGGGCGTCCGACTGGCCAGCATCGCGGCCCGTGCCTACGGCCAGCTCGGCATGCACGCCGAGGCGCAGAACGCGCTGCGGCTGGCAGAAGAACTCCGTGAGCGGGTGACCGAGGACGGCGATCTCGGCGGGATGATGGAGTTTCCGCACGAGAAGCAGTTGCTCTATGCCAGCACGACGTTGCTCTGGCAGGGCGATGCCCAGGCCGTCCAGCAGGCCGAGGGGCATGCCGAAGACGCCGTCCGGCTCTATGAGAGTGCACAGCCCGGTGAGCGCAGGGTAGGAGAACTGAGCCTTGCGCGACTGGACTTGGCCCGTTCCCGGCTCATGTCCAGCGATGTCGAGGGGGCAGCCGACCAGGTCCACACCGTTCTCGGTATCGCGACACGGCGGCGCACCGAGAGCGTGACCCGCTGCCTCGACCGGTTCGCCCGCGACCTGGCCGGTGCCCCGGCGGGAGCTTCGCGTGTTGCTCTCGGCGTCCAGGAAGCGATCGAAGCCCACCGCCGCCGCGCACCGCGCATGCTTCCCGGAGGTCACCAATGACGACGATGACGCTGCTGCACCCGGGCAGTATGGGCGCTGCCATCGGGGCGGAGGCCGCGCGTGCCGGCACGCGCATGCTGTGGGTGCGGCACGGCCGCAGCGACGTGACGTGCCGTCGTGCCGAGCAGGCCGGGCTCGAAGCGGTTGACTCCCTGGGGGAGGCCCTGGCAGCGAGCGAGGCGGTGCTGTCGGTGTGCCCGGCCCACGTCGCCGACGACGTGGCAGAGCAGGTGGCTCGCCACTCGTTCGACGGCACCTATATCGACGCCAACCCGACCGCGCCCAACCGCCTGGACCGCATCACGACTCTGCTGGCACCCCAACCGGTCGTCGACGCCTGCGTCTTCGGTCCCGACGCCGGGCGCCAGCGGGTGGCCCGGATCTACGTGGCCGACCAGCAGGACACCCTCCGCCTCCTCCAGTCGGTTTTCGACGGTACCCGGGTCGACGTCCGGCCGGTGACGGGAGGGCTTGGCAGCGCCTCGGCGCTGAAGCTGGCATTCAGCACCTACCAGCGAGGGGCGCGAGCGCTGGTCGCTCTGGCCTACGCCCTCGCCGAACACCACGGTGTTGCCGCCGAGGCCCTGATCGAGGCACATGACATGCCCCGGGCGGATCTCACCGACCCCGGCTTCATTCCCACGCTCGCCGCCCGCGGATGGCGGTGGCAGCACGAGATGCGAGAGGTGGCGCAGGCGCTGCACGGTGCCGGCCTGCCGCCCGGCATCGCGGAAGCCACAGCCGACCTGATGTCCCGCTGGGAACCGCTGAAAGATGTGACGACCGACTCCCTCAGCGACGCTCTCGCGTTTCTGCACCGCGAGTAGTCCATCTGCCACCGGAGCTGCGCGGGGGCGCACGGCAGGGCGCGTCAGTGGTCCAACGGGCAGGGCAGGCGCGGGTCGGTGCCGTTGGGGGAGCAGCCGATGACGTCGAGGGTGAGGAAGCCGGTGCCGCGCAGGTACCAGCCGGCGTGGACGTCGCCGCCCCGGCGCAGGACCGCGGCGGCGTGGGCGGCGGTCGCGTCCGCCCGTGACCGTTCGTGGTCGGAGGCGAACGCGGGGGCGGCGCGTTCCGTCTCGTGGCGGAACCACGCCGCCGCCTCGTCGGAGGTCCCACAGGTGCGGGTGATCGCGGTGGCCGGCCGCAGCAGCCAGTGGCGGATGACCAGCGGGGTGCAGGGGTTGGCCAGAAACCCGGGCGCGGGCGGCCGACCGCCCGGGCGGCGGTCGGCCTCCTGGTCGAAGACGCGCCGCTCGCCCTGCCAGTGGTAGGCGTGGAAGTGCGCGGGGGGCATGCACAGTGGTTCGTCGCCGGGCGGGCGTGGCTGAACGGCCAGGCCGGTGAGATGCCCTGGCCGGGCGGGCCTGAGCCGCGCGTGACCCGCGAAGGTGCGGGCCGGGGCGCCCCCCGAACGGCGCTTCGCGCCGGGGTTTTCCCCGCCCGCCCCTTTTCAAGGGGGTGGGTGGGCGGGAGAGAAAGGGGGGTGGGCGGGGCTGCGCTCAGGGGAGGTCGGCCGCCGAGAGGATCGCGGTCAGGCGCTGGAGGCGTTCGCGGAGCTCTGTGACGTCCGCCAGTTCCAGGCCGGTGGCCTCGGCGATGCGGTGAGGGACCGCGACGGCTCGTTCGCGCAGGTCCAGGCCCGCCTCGGTCGGGCGGACGGTGACCGAGCGTTCGTCCTCGGCGCTGCGGTCGCGGCGGACGAGGCCGGCCGCCTCCAGGCGCTTGAGCAGCGGCGAGATCGTTCCGGTGTCCAGCCGCATCTGCTCGGCGATCCGCTTCACGGGCAGCTCGCCGTGCTCCCACAGGACGAGCATCACCAGGTACTGCGGATAGGTCAGCCCGAGGTCCTTGAGCACGGAGCGGTACACGGCGTCGAACGCCCGGGAGGCCGAGTGCAGCGCGAAGCAGATCATCTCGTCGAGGCGGTAGGTCTCCGTGGTCATGGCTCCAGGGTAACCGAGGAGCGGGCAATTCAGTTGTGCACAACTTAGTTGTGTGCTCTTATGGAGTCCGGCGATCGGACAACGATCGGAAACGGAAACGGAAGGTCCTCATGGAAGCGCTGTACACCGCCGTGGCCACCGCGAACGGGCGCGAGGGGCGCGCCGTCACCTCCGACGGGCTGCTCGACGTGTCGCTCGCCCTGCCGCCCGCCCTCGGTGGCGACGGCAAGGGCACCAACCCCGAGCAGCTCTTCGCCGCCGGCTACGCCGCCTGTTTCTCCAGCGCCCTCGCGGCCGTCGGCCGGAGCGCCAAGATCGACACGGGCGAGATATCGATCACCGCCGAGGTCGGCATCGGCAAGGACGACACCGGCTTCGCGCTCACCGTGACGCTGCGCGCCGAGCTGCCCCCGCACTTGGAGAGCGAGACCGGGCGGAAGCTGGTGGAGGAGGCCCACCAACTGTGCCCGTACTCCAAGGCCACCCGGGGGAACGTGCCGGTCAGCCTCGTCGTCGAGTGACCCCGGTCGGGGTCACCGTCAGAACAGGTCCAGCGAGGCGTTGATCCGGCGCGGCGCGTCCAGGACGCGGCTGACGGCCTGGACCGCCACCGGCGGCTGCTCCGACTTGTCGGAATCCGTGGTCAGCGCGTAGTACACCTGCTCGACCGACGGCGGGCCCACGGCCAGATTCCGCGCGGCCGCCTCGGTGGACGACGCCTGGTCGGTGCGCACCAGGTAGGCGGCGGCGATCGCGCCGGTCCGGCCCACCCCGGCGCCGCAGTGCACGAAGACCGGGCCATCGGCGTTCTCGACCGTCGCCAGGAACTCGTCCACCTGCTCCTCGGTCGGCGTCTGGCCGTCCCGGATCGGCATGCGGACCAGGTTCAGGCCGTCCTCCTCGGGCAGCGCGAGCTGCGCCTCGGACAGGTCCTCCGCCCGCAGGTCCACCACGGTGTGGATGCCCCGGTCGGCCAGCGCCTCGTAGCCGTCGGGCCCGGGGGCCGAGCCGCGCCACACCACGTCGTCGACCTGGGTGAAGTGGTTGATCCCGGCGAGGTTCTCGCCGGAGGTGTGGTTCTCCCGGGCCAGGAACCCCACGCCCAGCGTGCCCAGCACGGTGGCCAGCCACAGCGCCGCGTAACCCAGCGCGCAGAAGCCGATCACCTTGCCCGTCCGGATGGCCACGCGCCGGGCGCGTCCCCCCTCGGCCGGGCGCGGCGGGACGGACGGGGCGGGGGAGCCGGACGAGACGGACGGGGCAGGCGTAAAGGTCACAAGATCACCACCAGGGGAGAGAAGGGGACGAATGGGCAAGGTAACCCGGGAGCGCAGCACGATGTCGGCCGTGTGTCCAATCCCACTGGTCCCAGGGCCGGGCGGACCGCGGGTTCAGGAGTCGTCGTCGCCGGTCAGCGCCTGCCCCTCGCCCAGCACCTCCGCCCGCGTCCGGTCCGCGCCCAGATCCGACAGACAGCCCCGCAGCCGCCGCAGATCGTGCTCCGGCAGCGCGGGCCGCAGCACGCCCACGTAGACGTCGCCCTCCAGGTTCACCAGCGGCGCGTGCTCGCGCAGCACCGACGTGGAACGCCGGCAGCCCTCCCACAGGGCGCGCGCCGCCTGCCGGCCCGCCCGGTCCGCGTCGGTGTTGCGCACCGCGACGCGGAACACGATCGTGCTGGCCGCCGAGTCCGGCGGCGCCGCCGGCCGGGTCTGGGTCGCGTCCGACAGCACGTTCACCAGCAGCGCCACGCCCGCCGCTCCCGCCAGTGCCACGGTGACCAGCGTCGCCACCCGGCGCGGCCGGGGCGGCGGCACGGCCGGGTGACCGGTCAGCCCCGGCCCGTTCCCGCGCACTCCGCCCGGCGGCGCGGCCAGCTTCGCCAGGCGCCCGGCCAGCCGCCGTTCCGCGCCCGGCCGGGCCGTGGTCGAGGCCAGCTTCTGCACGAACAGGGCCAGCCCCGACAGCGCCGCGCCCGTCGCCATCAGCACCGGCACGAAGACGTGAGCGCCGCCCGGTGGCCCGCCGTCCAGCCAGCGGAACCGCCCCGGGGCCTCCTCCCGCGACTCCTCCAGCCGCCGCAGCACCGCCTCGGAGCGGGCGTCCGACTCGGCCAGCCGCTGGTGCAGCCGCCCCATCCGTCCCAGCAGTACCGCGCCGACCAGCAGCACCTCGATCACCAGCAGCAGCACGCCGCTGATCAGCGCGCGCTGCCACTCCCAGCGGTAGAGGTACACGACCAGATACAGCCCGGCGCCGCCGGCCGACGCCGCGCCCAGCAGGAAGCCCAGACAGCGCGCTGCCCGCATGGCTTTACGTCACCGCGCCCGTGGTCCCGTCCACCGTGACCTCCGACCCCGGCGGGCAGCGTTCCAGCGCGCCCGGCACGCCGACCACCGTGGGCACCCGGTGCTCCCGGGCCAGCACCGCCAGATGCGACAGCACGCTCCCGGTCTCCGACACGAGCCCAGCCAGGCCCGGCAGCCGCGGGGCGAGCGCCGGGTCCAGCGAACGGACCACCAGCACCGCCCGGTCCGGCCGCGGGCCGGTGCCGTGCCACGCCGTGCCCGTGCCCCGGCCGCCGCCCGCGCCCTGCCCGCCGCCGGGCGCCGACTTCCGGTGCCCGAGCCGTTCCGGCACCGGCTGGCCGTCCGCGGCCAGCCGGAACGCGGTGGGCAGCTCGGGCACCGCCGGCCGGGGCCGGCGCTCGGCGAGGTCCGGCGGCTCCCGGCCCTCCTCCAGCAGCGCCGTCAGCTCCGGCCAGCGCAGCGACAGCAGCTCGCCCAGCGCGTCGCCGCCGCCCTTCGCCGCCCGGCGCCGCGCCGCGCACTCCCGCACCAGCCGGGCCTGCATCTCCTGCACCCAGCGGATCCGCAGCCGCAGGCCCTCGCGCGGCGGCAGCGCGCCCACGCCGTGCGGCGCGCCCGTCCAGCCGGTGTGCTCGGGCAGCCGCGCCGTGCCGCGCACCGCGGGCGGCAGCAGCGCCAGCAGCACCGGGTGGCGCGCGATCAGCTCGCCGTCGCCGTCGCCGTCGCCGTCGCCCGCCGCGCGCCGTTCCGCCAGCACCGCCAGCGCCTCCCCGGTCGCGGTGGGCCCGGCCCCGCCGTCGAGCAGCGCCCCGGCCAGCGACTCCTGCGCGTGCAGCGCGGACAGCACCGCGCGCCCCCAGGACAGCGCGGCCAGCAACTCGCCGCTGAGCATCGAGCCGGGCGGCGGCAGTTCGGCCAGCTCCTGGTCCACCTCCGCCATCAGGTCCAGCGCCAGCAGCGGCAGCGCGGACCGCAGCCGCCCCACGCGCCAGGCGGCCGAGGCGCGCCGCGCGCCGGGGACGGGGTTCACGAAGTCGAGCACCGGGTGCGCGGACGGTACCGCGCCCAGCAGCCGCAGATCGGCCGCCGCCCGGCCGCCCACCGTCAGTACCACCGGCGCCCCGCGCAGCAGGCGGCGCGGCGCGGTGCCCGCGACGTCCAGGGCCAGCGTCAGGCCGTGCGACATCGGCTCCACCCACAGGTCCTCCTCCAGCGGCTGGAGCACCCCGGGGAACGTCTCGGCCACCGGCCCGGGCCCCAGCAGCCGCGCCCCGCGCACCGCCCGCGCCGCCATCGCCGTGATCGGCCGGGCCTGGAACAGCCACAGCCGGTCCCTTGTGTCGAAGCCGAACTCCACGTCCTGCGGCCCGCCCAGCGCCCGCTCGGCCCGGCGCGCCAACTGCACCAGCCGCGCCAGCTTCCGCCGTCCCAGCACCCGGTGGCCGCGCCGCTCCGGCGGCTCGGTGCGCACCAGCCTGCCGAGCCTGGTCACCTGGTACCGCACGCCCTGCGCCGATCCGCCGACCAGTTGGTCGGGGCCGCCGCGCACCGCGCTGATCAGGATCCGGTCCCGCCGCCCGGCCACCGGATCCGCGCCGAACATCACCCCGCCCACCGTTGACCGCACCATCGGCTGCACCAGCACGGCCATCACCGAGCCGTCGCCCGGGGCCGAGTCGAGCACCGTCCGCACCGCCCGGGTGAAGCCCTCCCACCCCCGCACCTCCAGCACCGTGGCGAACCGGCCGGCCATCGAGGCATGCGCGGTGTCCTCCAGCACCGAGGACGAACGGACCACCAGCGGCTCGGTCAGCCCCTCCCACGCCTCCCGCAGCGCCGTCCCCGACCCCTGCCCCGGCACCAGCGCGAAGCCGGGCAGCACCGGCAGCCCCGCCGCCCGCGCCCGCGCCAGCGCCGCCGCCTTGGCACCGGTCAGCGTCGCGTCCGCGGCGCGCTCCGCCGTCAGCGGCACCACCGCGAGCCGGTCCGCGTCGATCCCCAAGACGCACCTCCTCGTAACGCCCAGCGTTCGCGCCCCGGCTCCCGGGCGCCACCGATCGGGGCGTTCGGGTGACCGGGCGCCGGGCCGCTACGGGGCCGCCACCGGCACCCGGTCCGCGCGGAAGGCATGGCGGTAGGTCGCGGGGGAGACGCTGGTGATCCGGCGGAAGTGGCGGCGCAGGTTGGGGGCGGTGCCGAAGCCCGTGCGGTGGGCGATCGCCTCCACCGGGTCGTCCGTCGTCTCCAGCAACTCCTGGGCCAGCCGCACCCGTTCCTGCAGCAGCCACTGCAACGGCGTGACCCCCAGCGTGTCGCGGAACCGGCGCGCGAACGTCCGCTCGCTCAGATGCGCCTGCCGCGCCAGCCCTGCCACGGTCAGCGGCTCGTGCAGTCGGTCGCGGGCCCACGCCAGAACGGGCGCCAGCCCGACCTCCTCCCGGCGCGCGGTCAGCGGCTTGGCGAACTGCGTCTGCCCGCCCTCCCGGTGCGGCGGCACCACCATGCGGCGCGCCACCTCGTTGGCCACGCCCGCGCCGTGGTCGCGGCGCACCAGGTGCAGGCAGAGGTCGATGACCGAGCCGGTGCCCGCCGAGGTGAGGATGTCGCCGTCGTCGGTGTAGAGCGGCGCCGGGTCGAACGCGACGTCCGGGAAGCGGCGCGCGAAGTCCGCGCCGTTCATCCAGTGGGTGGTCGCCCGCCGCCCGGCCAGCAGCCCGGCGGCGGCCAGCACATAAGCGCCGCTGCACAGCGAGACGACGCGGCGGCCCCGCGCGTGCGCCGCGCGCAGCGCCGCCAGCAGGTCCCCGGGCGGGTCGCGCTGGATGGCCGGGCGGCACGCGGCGACCATCACCGTGTCCGCGTCGAGGAGGCCGTCCAGGCCATGGGTCGTGGGCACGACCAGCCCGGAGGCGGTGCGCAGCGGCCCCGGCTCGGCCGCGCACATCCGCAGCTCGTACCAGGGGTCGGCCAGGTCGCTGCGGTCCAGGCCGAACACCTCGCAGGGCACGGCGAGTTCGAACGTGGCGGTGGCGTCGGTCACCACGAGGGCGACGACGTGCGGGCGGCCGGTCATGGCGGGAATGTATCGCACCTCGCCGTTTCTGCCGCTGGTCGGCGGCCGGCCGGGCGGCGAGGCTGCTGATCATGACGACAGGCACCGAACACACCGGGCGGCTCACCGCCGCGCAGGGCACCGCCATGTATGTGGGGGCGGTGCTGGGCACCGGGGTCATCTCGCTGCCCGCGCTGGCCGCCGAGGCCGCCGGGCCGGCGTCCCTGCTCGCCTGGCTGGCCCTGGTCCTGCTGTCGGCGCCGCTGGCCGGGGCGTTCGCGGCGCTGGGCGCGCGCCACCCCGACGGCGGGGGCGTGTCGACGTACGCCCGGCTGGCGTTCGGGGACCGTGCCGCCGCCGTGGTCGGCTGGTGCTTCTACTTCGCGGTGCCGCCCGGCGCGGCGGCGGCCGCGCTGTTCGGCGGCGGGTATGTGGCGGCGGCGTTCGGGGAGGCCACGCCCACCGGCACGGCCGTGGCCGCCGCCGTGCTGATGGCGGCCGTCACCGCGGCGAACGCGGTCGGTCTGCGGCTCACCGGCCGGCTCCAACTCGGCCTGGCCGTCCTGCTCGTGGTGCTCATCCTGGGCGCGGTGCTGCTGTCGCTGCCACACGCGCGGACGGCGAACCTCGAACCGTTCGCCCCGCACGGCCTCGCGGCCGTCGGCTCGGCGGCGACGCTGCTGGTGTGGGCCTTCGCCGGCTGGGAGGCCATCACGCATCTGGCCGGGGACTTCCGCCGGCCGGAGCGGGACCTGCCGCGCGCGACGGCGGCGGCCGTGGTGCTGGTTGGCCTGATCTATCTGTCCGTGGCCTTCGCAGTGACGGCCGTCCTCGGCCCGGCGGCGGCCGAATCCGACGCGCCGCTGGGCGAGTTGATGGCCACCGGGCTGGGCGGCAGCGCGCGGGTGCTCGCCGCCGGGGCGGCGGCGCTGCTGACCTTCGGCGCGATGAACGCCTACTACGCGGGCGCCGCCAACCTGGGCGCCGCCCTGTGCCGGGACGGCGCGCTGCCCGGCCGGCTCACGCGCGGACGCAGCCTCGCGGTCGTCTCCACGCTGGCGTTCCTGGCGCTGGGCGGCACGGTGCTCGCCGGCGTCGGCCCCGCGCCGCTGGTGCTGCTCAGCACCGGCTGCTTCGTCACGGTCTACGCGATCGGCGTGGCCGCCGCCGTCCGGCTGCTGCCCCGGCGCAGCGCGGGGCGGCGGGCGGCGTTCGGCGCGCTGGTGGCCGTGCTCGCGCTGTTGGCGCTGTCCGGCCGGTATCTGCTGTGGCCGCTGGCGCTGTCCGGCGCGGCGCTGCTCTATCTGCGGTGGTCGCGGAGTGTGCAGGAGCGCCGGTACCGGCCCGGCGCCAGCCCGAACTCCCGCTTGAACGCCTTGGCGAAGGCGAACTCCGAGGAGTAGCCGACGCGTTCGGCCACCGACCGGACCGGCGCCTCGGAGTCGCGCAGCAGCCGGGCGGCGAGCACGGATCGTGACCAGGCGCGCGTAACGCGGCATGACGGTTTGGCCAGCAGCTCGCCTGGCCGGCGTCCGGGGCGGTCGTGTGGCAGAACAACGGCCTGCCCACGCTCAGCCACTGAGGGCGATCCGTCGAGGAGCCGAGGCCACGGGCGCCCCGGCACGGGCATCTGGCCGCCGTGGGAACGTGTCAGCCGGGCAGTTCGCCCCGCTTGACCGCGGCTACGAAACCGGACCAGCCGTCCAGTCCGAAGACGAGGACGCCGTCAGCGGGAATTTTTGAGTCCCGCACGGGCACCACACCAGCCCGTGCGAAAGTACGGGAGAACTCGACGCACTGCCCGCCATCGCCGCCGCTGAAGGATGACTTGGTCCACTCGGCGGCAGTGAGGTCCGGCCCGTGGCCAGCGTTCATGGTCTGTGCTCCTTCAGCAGGGACTTTACAAAGGCCGCCGAGTCATCCGGGGACGACGCATGTGCCCTGAGCCGATCATAGGTATCTGCCGCTTGACCCACCATCTTCGCGGCCTCGTATACCCGTCCGCCCTGCGGTCCGTCAACGTAAAGCGCCGTCGGGGAGTCCTCCATTCCCAGCAGGGTGAAGGGCCGCATCTGTCCGTCGGGCGCGCCGGCCGAGAAGGGCATCACCTGCATGTCGACGTGCGGCAACTCGGCCGCATGCAACAAGTATTCAAGTTGTCCGGCCATGACCGCCGGGCCGCCCACCCTGGTTCTCAGGGCCGACTCGTGGGTGATGAGCCAGATCGCGGGAGGCTCTTCCCGGTCGAGAACTGCGCGGCGGCGCAGGCGAGCCGCAACCTTGCCCTCGACAACGTCGTCGGTGGCACGGGGGTGAGCGGCCCGGAAGATCGCCCGCGCGTAGTCCTCCGTCTGAAACAGGCCCATGACGAGCCCCGTCGAGTAGTCCAGTATCCGCGTGGCCTTCTGTTCGAGCTGCACGTAGGGCACGAACCACGACGGGTGATCGCTCTCTTCCATGCGCCGCCGTAGCCGCTGGAACATGCCGTGCGTACCGAACACGACGTCACAGCCCCGCGCGAACCGCTCGCTCGGTACCAACTGCCCCTTCTCCACTCGGCTGACGTACGCCTCGGAGTAGCCCGCCCCTCGCGCCAGGTGTTTCTGGGTCAGCTTCCGTCCCTTGCGTACCTCCCGGACCTCGAACCCGAACCCCTGGAGCGGGGTCAAGTTTCCTGAGGGGCCGTCCGCCTCCACGGTGCTGACCTCCTGTTATGAAGCACTCCGCTGGTCACCTTGCGGCCTCACGAATTTACTTCGGCGACTAAAGTGCCACTCCACCCTACACGTCGCGTGCTGATCCCGTCACAGTGCGAGTGCGTCCCGAGCAGACCCGCTGAGCGACAGGTGACATCCATGAGCACACCGCCCCACTCCGCCGTCGCGGACCCGCGCGCCACGGCGACCGACACGACTGAGACGACACCCGAGACCGGGATCACCGCCCACCTGCTCCAGCAGGCCGAGCAACTCGCCGCGGCGGTGCGCGAACACCTGGGTGAGCGACAGGCATGACATACGTGATCCAGCCATGGCCCGCACTCGCCGCCGGCAAGGTGAGCCGCCGTGCCTGAGCCGATCAAGTGGCCGCGGGGGACGCCGATTCACATCCGGGTGCCGGTGTCGGAGATGCAGCGCTGCGAGAGCTGTGAGCGGATCGTGCATGTCCCCACCCATGTCTGCCTTGAGCAACTGACCGACGCTGACGAGGGGGAGGGCGAGGAATGACGTCGCACGACCGAAGCGGTGGCCGCATGGTGAGGCCGGGCGTTCTCGTTGCGATAGAGGTTGATTCCGGGACGGTCAGACGCGGTGACCAAGTCATGATTGGCGGCCAGCCGTTCACCGTTCTGGACATGACGACCCTGGCCGGGGGTGCCAAGCGACTGGCCTTCGCCTCCGGCGAGACATTCACCATGCGGCCCACGACCGTCCTGTGGGCCGCCCGCCGGTTCGATCCCCGGCTGTCGCGCCGGAGGTTCAGGTGACCAGCACCGGCCTGGAGCGCTGGCGCCGCACCAGCAGACGGGCACCCACCGTGCGCTTTTAAGCGCTCCCCTCCCCTCGGCAGCGGCCACGGAGGCGACGGCGAAGGCGGCCAGAAATCGTTGCAGGACGTTACCGAATGACTACACTTCGCCCGGTGAGTGCTCGTTTGGCGCACGAGACTGCTCTGCCACGACGAGAGCGGCAAGGAGTTGGCCAACGTGGCCATTACCGGCACGAGGCCAGCGAGCAGACCGGGACCGGAGACATCCCATCCCCGGACGCTCGCGGCTATGGCAGCCCCTTGGCCACGTGGCTCCGCGCCCTACGGACCGGCGAGCGCGACGCGCACCCGTGCAGTGATCCAGCTTTAGGCGCAGTAGGAAGGGAATCGCCCCTATGGCCGAAGTGACCATCGAGTCGGACCATGTCGATGAGCTACGAGAGCAGTTGATCGGCAAGCTGCACGAGCTCAAGGCGCTCCGTACCGAAGCGGTCGAACGGGCCGTCCGTGCTGTTCCCCGGCACCTCTTTGTGCCTGAGGAGACGGCCGAGGACGCCTACGCCGCCGAACGCTCCCTGGTGACCAAGCGGGATGAGCACGGGGTCGCGATCAGCTCGGTGAGTGCGGCACGTATCCAGACGTTCATGCTGGAACAGGCCGACGTCCAGCCGGGGATGCGGGTGTTGGAGATCGGCTCCGGAGGGCTGAACGCTGCGTATCTCGCGGAGCTGGTCGGTGTCTCAGGCGAGGTGGTGACGGTCGATATCGATCCGGACGTCACGGCGCGTGCCGAGCGGCTGCTCACCGGGAACGGCTATTCGCAGGTGCGGGTGGTGCTCGCCGATGCGGAGAACGGAATCCCCGAGCACGCCCCGTTCGACAGAATCCTGGTCACCGTCGGCGCGTGGGATATCCCGCCGGCCTGGGTGGAACAGCTCGCCGACGACGGGCGGCTGGTGGTGCCGCTGAGGATGCGGGGCCTGACGCGCTCGATCGCCTTCCAGCGCGAGAGCGGGCATCTGATCTCCCGCGATTCCGAGGTCTGCGGCTTCGTGCCCATGCAGGGCAGCGGTGCTCACCGGGAGGATCTGCTGCTGGTCAACGGCACCGATGAGATCGGCCTGCGGTTCGATGACGGGCTGCCCTCTGAACCGAGCCTGCTGGACAACGCGGCGCGTACACCGCGGGCGGAGACTTGGACGGGGGTGACGGTCGGGCGCTGGGAGTCGTTCGAATTGCTCCAACTGTATCTGGCCACAATGCTGAACGGGTTCTGCATCATGGCCGTCGATCCCGAACTCGACACCGGCCTGGTCGCCCCGAGCAACAAGTACTTCTCCATGGCCGCCGTCGGCGGGGCCAATTTCGCCTATGTCGCCACGCGCCGGACGCCCGACGACAAGTCCGTTGAATTCGGGGTCCACGCCTTCGGACCCGACGGCCCCGCGTTCGCCGAGACGGTGGCCAGCCATGTACGTGCCTGGGACCGGGAACAGCGCGGCGGGCCCGGGCCGCGGATCGCCGTCTACCCGGCCGACACCCCGGATGATCAGCTGCCCGGCGAGCGGGTGATCTCCAAGATTCACTGCCGGGTCACATTCTCCTGGCCCACGGCCGCTACAGCCGCCGAGGACCAGGTCGTCCTGCACCACCCCACCGAGTAGGTATGGAGAGTGATCGAGATGCCGGACATCCGCCTCCTGGGCAGCGCGACCGCGCTGGCCGAACCCCCGGAGACCGACGGCTTTTTCGACGACGAATACACGCTGGATGTGCGGGTCGTCGTAGCGGCCCACCCCAACGGCAAGCTCCAGTGCAACACGGACGACAACTGCGGATCCACCTGCCAGAACTCCAGCGCCTGCAACTCCTACACCGAGGACCCGGCCTGACCGGATGACTCCCGCTGGTGGTGTGGCGGGCGGCCCCCCCGCCACACCACCCCGCCCCCCGCAA